>NZ_BAAGIC010000004.1:0-344941 GCF_054658315.1 Sessilibacter sp. MAH1 | reverse complement strand
CGTTCGTAATCGGTCAGCTGGGTATAGCTCATTGTGCATTTTCCTTTGGCGAGAAAAATGGCCGACTATACCAGCTGGCCTCTTTTCAAGAAAATTGCACTTATTATCCGAAACCAAGTTTTATTATTATGCGACATCTAATTTTTTAACTCTAATAAAATGTTTTCTGAGTCATCTTTTATGTTGTCATAAATTAATTCAAATTCTTCAGTTGCTAGATCTGCCTTAAGAACTATAAGATTTTTATCAATTTCTATAGAGTCTTCAAATATAGGTTTTATTGTATCTTTGTTACACCGATCAAGTTCGGGTTTTTGATCATATAACTGAATGATTTCGGTTTTTTCATGCCAACCCGATATACGTTTTAATAAATAATAGTCTCTTCCATTATGTGTTTGCATTAGTAAGACTGTTACTGAATCAATAGTGATAGGGCATTCTTGTAATTCTGGATCGTCTTGAGCACATGATGCTAGCGCAATTAAGAAAACAATGGCGGAACTTACTTTTGCCAGGTGTTTTGTTAGAGTTGTTGCCATTTTTCAACCCATTCTGCGCGATATGTAAACACATTCATAGTTTTAATTTGTCTCATATATTATGAAAACGCATCGTAAATTGTGACTAATCTAAAAACAATGGCCTTTTAATATTTTCTTAAATTCAAAGATAACCTCAGCAATTTCAAGAAAAAGATGAGTTCTTTTCTGTAACGAAATACCTTTCAATTTAATCTTGAAGAAAACATCTCAGGTGTTAACAGTTATTGCTGCCTAGATTTAGGCATTAAAAAGATCGTTGACAATTGAGGTTGTTAACATATACTTGACCAATCAAGTATATGTTAAGTGTGGATGATATGAAATCAGATTCTAAGTATGGGGCAATTACCAAGAGCCTTTGGTTAAACGCGGCGGTTATTTCTAGGCATTTAGACAACAGCCTGGGTGCTATTCACGGTATTGGTTTAACGGAATACATGGTGTTGCTGAATTTAATGCAGGCGCCTAATCAGGCGTTGCGTCGTATTGATATTGCCGATGCGTTGGCGAGAACGGCGTCGGGTGTGACTAGAATGCTTATGCCGATGGAGAAAATCGGTTTGGTAACGAAAGATACCAATGGCAGAGATGCGCGCGTTAGTTTGGTAAAAATTACGCCCGCGGGTGAGGAGCTTTTTAAAAATGCCTCTGCGACTTTAAACAGTAAGTCTGAGTCGTTATTGAAAAATATCGATTCTAATAACGCAGATACGCTGTTGATGTTGTTAGAAAAAATTTAAAGGTTTTATTATGACTGTTATCAACGGTAATTGTACTTGCGCAAAGGTTGAGTTTGAGGTTTTGGATGAGTTTCTGTATGCGGGTTACTGTCATTGTTCGTTATGCAGAAAATCTTCTGGTGCCTCTGGTGTTGCAATTGGTGGTATTGCGAAACAAAAATTTACGATTTTAAAAGGCGAGAACTATCTACAACAGTTTAGCCGTAGTACAGAAACAATCACCTGCTTTTGTAGCCATTGTGGGTCTACACTTTACGGTGAAAAACCCGATGTTGGGCTAATTCATATTCGATACGGTGCCTTAAATTCGTGCCCAACATTATTGCCGCAAGCACACATGCATGTTGCCTCTAAAGCTGACTGGTATCAAATCTTAGATAATTTGCCACAGTTTAGTGAGTTCCCGCCTAGATAATGTAGATTTTTCTCTTTACTTCGACTTTATCGTGATAAATTAAAGGAAACTCTGATTAACCTAGAGTTGCCAGCGACACAAGGATGTGTCGCCAATTTCAAGAACCGTAAGTGATTGAAATTGTGAAGAAATTGGAAATCGCATTTTCAATTTCTGTGCTCTGATTAAATCATGGATGAGTTAATCAGAGGTTCCTAAAAGTTATTTATAAATTTTGAAGGTTGAATAAATGCTTATGTTAAGGCTTTGGTTTTTAGTGTGTGTTATCGGTTTGTTTTCAGGTTGTGCAACCCAGACTCCGCAAACTCTAAATTCTGCGAATGCCGATTTGCTACCTGTGAATATTCCTTTGGATTCGTTCGATATGATCGTATCCAACCTTAATATTCAAACCACTATCGCAGAGCCTAATTTACCGAAACAAAACCTAGTCTTTGAAGACGCGCCCTTTGAAGATCGCGCCTTTTTTTGTGATTTGATACCTTTTGAGGATGAACAAGCTGAAATAAGAGAGCTATTGAGAAGTGCTAAAACAATTATTACCCTAAAAGGTACCTTTGAGAGATGGATACCTATAGAGGGTGCACCTAAGACGTATTATGTTTTGCGTGTTAACTAAAGGTTTTTTCTGTGTGTTGTTGATGTTTTAAATGCTCGAGTTTTTAAAGGAATGGATTTTTAGATAATGAGTATCACGTTAAGATCTTTAGGCTTGTTTGGTGTTGTTCTGTTTGGCGTTTTATTTTTAGTCACGTTTTCTTCGCCAGAAGTGATTGAGAAGTCTGCGAAAGGCTTTGCAAAGTATCAAATCGAGAAGGAAGTTAATCAGCGCTATCAACGTTTAAAAGATTCTAATGTGGCAGCAAATGCTCAGGCGCTTGCAAGGAATCTCGGTTTTGAATCTGAGCAAATCATTGAGGATTTAAAGCAAGATCTACCCGAAAAAATCGCCCGTATTGTTGCTTCTATGTGCGGTTACGACTGCGAGAAACAAAAAATTATCGCGCAATCCATAACAGCAAGTTATTTAGAGCGTCTTAAAAATATTAATATCGCTCAAGAAAGCCTTGAGGATATTGTAAAAGGAAAGTACGTTGAAATTATTGGTAATTTAAAAACGGATTTACGAATATTTTTAGGTGTGAACTTTATATTATTCGCTATCTTACTGTTACTATCGTTTGTTAAGCCCCAAGCAATGGTTCATTTGTTTTTACCCGGCATATTTTTGGCTATAGCAACGGTGTTGTCGTCGGCAATTTATATTTTTGGCCAGAACTGGTTCTACACGATTTTGTATAACGATTATATGGGCTTTGCTTACCTCGGTTATGTGGCGATTATATTCGGTGCTTTAGTCGATATTGCATTGAATAAAGCACGAGTTTCTTCGCTGATTATTAACGCCATTGGCAGCTTGCTTGGATCGGTCACATCGGTATTGCCGTGTTGATTAAAGCTCGGCTTTTAAAACCAGTATGTCAGAACTTACTCCTGCCAACTCTAAAAAATCATCGCGATAGTTAGCCATTTTTTTGATGAGCTTATCTTTTTGCTCTTTTGATAAGGTTGCGTGTAGGTCTACGATAAGATTATGAAAAAGCTGTGTATTGTGTTCCGTTGCAAGTCTGTGCTCTTCGTTAAGGTATTCTGGGTAGTTGTAAAAAATATCAATAATTTGTTGTTGGTTTTCGGGTTGCGACAGATCTTTTTTCATTAATTCAGCAAAGTCATTAAGCCAGTTTTCGTTGCGTTCTACGTTGTATTGCAGGCCGCTTTGGCCTTCTTTAAAGAAGTTTTCCAGTAATTGATCTTGCTCTTCGGTTAGTGAGCCAAGGTAGCTTTTAAAGGTTTTGCGTGTCTGTTTAAATTGATCAGCTGTACGCTCTTCAAGTGTTTCTTCACTAAGGCTTTTTTTAAGTTTTTCATCTTCTTTTTTTATGTTCTTTAAAATTTCTTCAACTTGTTCGTCACTCAAGCTGGCAACAATTGCGATAGTTGGTTCGTGCAGTTGTTGAGTGCTGGATTTAATAAATTGATTGAGGCGGGTAAAGGTTTCTGAAACGGTTTCTTTTTTTAGTTGCGGGTTTTCTAAATTGGCGATGGTTTCATTTAAAAATAACGAGTAACGCACCAGTTCGTTATTACGATGCCATTGATGGAATTTTTTACTTTCTGATTTGAGTATTTTGCTTTGCTGTGAGTTTAAATCGACGTAATCATTTACTTGCCAACGAATCCAATTATCTAAAAAACCATACGCCAGTTTGGTTTGCGAGCAGCTAGTAAGCGTAAGCAAACAGCCAATAATCAAACAGGCTTTTGTTAATGAGGTTAGTTTTTTTATTAGATTGTTAAAAATCATTATTCCAATAACTCTGAGCTATACTGACGTGGTTGAAGGTTATGCGCTACTCTTTTAGTGTTTGACACGTTTAGTGTTTGATACGTTGCAAACTTGGATTTAAGAGAGCGATATTCTTACTTGGTTTTAAGTAATTACTGCAAAAAAGATGACATTGCGAAGTAGTGTGGCGTCTTTTTTTAACTATTAACTGAAAATATAGGAAACTCTGATTAACCTAAAGTTTCCAGTGACACAAGGATATGTCTGCCGATTACGTCGTGGATGAGTTAATCAGAGGTTCCTTGAGTCTAATTTCTACTCGGTCTTTGTGACTGATTGTTAACTTTGTAAAGACTAGGTATTACTTTGATAAAGTAGTGTCAGCTTTTTAACGTTGTCTCAGTGGTTTCTGAATTATAGCGTGTTAATTTAATAAATTTTTAACGTTGTTTTTGTTTCTTCATGATTTATGGTTTTGTGCTTAATGCTTTAGTTAACGCTATCTTCTTTTCGTTTCACAAACAGGCTCGCTGCTAGCAATAACGCGCAGAGAATTAAAATGGGATAGTGGCCCAGTAGCATAAACGGTGTTGAACCTTGCAGCGGGGTAATGGTGCCTGAGAGTACTTCTTGGGTGAATTGGGTGGTGCTTTTGGTGATTTCACCTTTAGCATTAACCAGAGCGCTAACGCCGTTGTTCGTGGCGCGTATCATAAAGCGTTGATTTTCTAAGGCTCGCATTTGAGCCATTTCCATGTGCTGCAACGGGCCGATTGAGTCACCAAACCAAGCGTCGTTAGATATGGTTAATAATACTTCGCTGTCTTTCGCGTAATGAGCAACCAATGTTGGGTAGACCACTTCGTAACACACCGAGGGGGCAATTTTATGGCCATTGGCAACTAAGCCCGATTGGCCGCTAGGCCCAGGAATGATGATCGACTGGGGTAAATCGAACAGCTCGATGAGGCCGCGAATCCAGTCTTCCAAGGGCACATATTCGCCAAAAGGCACTAAACGTGTTTTATGATAAAACCCTTCGCCGTGCTCGCCCAAAGCCACAATGCTGTTATGGACGCGACCGTTATCCGGATTTTGATAGAGTACACCGGTGATGATGACCGTGTTTTCTTGATCGGCCTTGAGTGCCATCTTATCGAGGAACGGTTTTGCACCACGGTACAAAGTTGGTATGGCGGCTTCTGGCCAAATTACCCAGTCGTTGTCTGCGAGTTGCTCGGTCATAAACGTTAGGCGATCAAGCGTAGGTTTACGAAATTCAGGTACCCATTTTAGTTCTTGGGGAATATTCGGTTGCACTAGACCAACCTTAATATCGTCACCGGTTGGCTGTACCCATTGAATAGATGACAGCCATAAACCGATCACCCACCAGCTGCTTACCTTTAGCGATATCAAAATAGGTTTGAGAAGGTCTTGACGACGGTACAGTTGCCGGGCTGCTTCGAGCAACCAACTTCCAGTACAAACGGTGATGAGCGAAATCAGAAGGACGCCGCCGATAGGTGCCCAACCAGCCAGCGGGCTGTGGATATGCCCGTAACCCAAATACAGCCAAGGAAAACCGGTTAAAAGCCAGCCGCGCAACCATTCGGAAAAAATCCAAAATGCGGGTGCTGCAAACAGCAAAATAGCACTGCGGTTATAGCCGACTATTTTTCTGAACATGAAAAATGGCAGTGCAAAAACAAATCCCAGCATAAGCACGAACAGTGATGTGAACACCACCGCTAAAGGTGCTGATGTGCCGCCGTATTGATGAATACTGACATAAACCCAAGATGCACCGGTCGCAAAGAAGCCGCTGCCAAAGAAAAACGCCGTTAAAAAGGGCGAGAGTCTTAGTGTGAGAATCCACGCAAATATCGCAAAGCTGGCGATAGGTACTAGCCAATAATCCCAAGGTGCCAGCCCGAGCGTCATTGATGCCCCAGACAAGCCCGAAAGGCACAGCCATGCTAAAGCGGCCTTAATGCTGAGATTATTTGTATTCACGGTAGTTGCGGAGTTTGAGTCAACGAGCGTTTGGCCGCTTGCGGTTGGTTCTAGCACTGGGGTTCACCACGATGGCTCTCGGTCTCTAGTGAGACCGAGAAAGTTGCTTTCAGTTTTCGGGCAGGGTTACGCGTATCAAGTGAATTTGACGACTGTCTGCGTGGAGAACGCGGAATTTGTAGCCGTCGATTTCGGTCGCTTCATTGCGCTGAGGTAGGTGGCCAAAGGTACGAATCAATATGCCGCCGATGGTGTCGAATTCGTGCTCATCAAAACCGGCATCAAATTCTTCGTTAAAGTCTTCGACTGGCATAAGCGCTTTGATGACGTACTCCGAGTCAGACACCTTGCGTACAAAGCCATCTTCGTCTTCATCGGTTTCGTCTTCAATTTCACCGACAATTTTTTCAAGTACATCTTCTATGGTCACCAAACCCGCGATTGCGCCGTATTCATCGATCACAAGCGCCATATGGTAGCGATTTTCACGAAATTCGCGCAGTAACACGTTTAAGCGTTTGCTTTCTGGAATGATGCTCGCCGGGCGAATGATGCTTTCAAGAGAAAAACTCTCGATGCCGTTTAGTAACGAAGGCAACAAATCTTTGGCTAGCAAAATACCTTTTACATCATCAATAGAGTCGCCAACTACGGGGAATCGTGAATGTGCAGATTCAATAATGACCGGTAAGAATTGCTGTAAAGAATCACCTACTTTAATAACAACCATTTGTGATCTTGGAATCATGACTTCACGAACTTGGCGTTCCTGAACTTCGATGGCTCCTTCGATCATGCTTACGGCTTGATCGTCCAACAATTGGTTGGCAGCGGCATCTTTTATGATGTTGAGTAGGTCCTCACGGGATTTGGGTTCAGCTGAAAAGCCAGAAATCAGCTTGTCCAACCAAGACTTTTCTTGGACTCGTGAGGACGGTCGACTACTCGATGAGTCTTCGCTCATGGGGGATAAACTCTCCTGTTTAAGAATCTTTTCGCATTCAGCATAAGCTGCATGGTTTGTGGTTACTCACTTTCAACATAAGGATCTGGATAACCCAAATCCGCTAGTATTTTAATTTCCAAGGCTTCCATCGCGTCGGCCTCATCAAGCTCTATATGATCGAAACCTTGTAAATGCAAGATGCCGTGGATAACCATGTGCGCCCAATGTGCGGTCACAAGCTTATCTTGTTCTTGCGCTTCTTGGATGACAACAGGAACACAGATCACCAAGTCCCCCAGCAAATTTAAGCCCAATTCTTCAGGGATATCGGCAGGGAACGACAAGACGTTTGTTGGTTTGTCTTTGCCACGGTAATCGCGGTTTAAGGTTTGGCTTTCGTCTTCATCAACGAGACGAATGGTAACTTCCCATTCTGCATCGGCGTGTTGTAGGGCTTTTTCAGACCATAAAACAAAATCAGCTTCGCTGGGAAGCTGATTCGATGTACTGGCATTTTGTAAGTCTAAGAGGATGCTCATTCTGACTCGTTGTTCGACTCGGCTTTTTTCTGCTCGGCTTTGTCGTAGGCTTCGACAATGCGCTGTACCAACGGATGGCGAACCACGTCTTTGGAACCAAAATAGGTAAAACTTATACCGTCAACACCGTCGAGTACTTCGATGGCGTGCTTTAAGCCAGACGCTTGGCCGCGTGGTAAGTCGATTTGACTGGGGTCGCCGTTGATGACCGCGGTAGTGCCAAATCCAATGCGCGTTAGGAACATTTTCATTTGTTCGCGCGTGGTGTTTTGGCTTTCGTCCAAAATTACGAAGGCACTGTTCAGTGTTCTGCCGCGCATGTAAGCCAGTGGTGCAACCTCAATAACATTGCGCTCAATGAGTTTGCCAACGGTTTCAAAACCCAACATTTCGTAGAGAGCGTCGTACAAAGGACGTAAGTACGGATCGACTTTTTGCGACAGGTCACCGGGCAAAAAGCCCAATTTTTCGCCCGCTTCTACAGCAGGGCGCACCAGTAAAATGCGTTCAATGGAGTCTTGCAACAGTGCTTCAACGGCACAGGCGACGGCCAAATAGGTTTTACCCGTACCGGCAGGGCCAATACCAAAATTGATGTCGTTGGTTTGTACCGAGCGAACATAGCGTTGTTGGTTTTTTCCGCGCGGTTTTACCGTACCTTTTTTGGTTTTGATAATCACCTGACCGTCGGCGGCGCCTTCGGTTTGCGGATCTGCCTTTCTGGCAAGGGCTTCTATGCTCGACTGTTGAAGCGCTAGGTGCACTTCTTCAGGGGTCAGTTCGCCAGTGTCGGCGGTGCTTTCGTACAAAGAGGCAATCAAAGCGCAAGCGCTCTCGGCCATAACGGACGTGCCGGTAATTGAAAACTCGTTGCCGCGATTGTTAATACTGACGTCGAGACGTTGCTCGATTTGTTGAATGTGCTGGTTGAGCTGACCGCAAAGACTTGCCAAGCGTTTCGCGTCGGCAGGCTCTAAAACCAATTGTAGAGTTTGAACAGGTTCCGAATGAGATTGCACCTCGGGTGCGGTTGCTTCATTTGGAGTCTTGTCGTTAGCGCTTTCTGTAGTTGTTGTATTGTTATTCAATGTTTCTTGAAACCGTCCTTTACGGTTGAAAAATCTTGGCAAAGACTAAACCAAAAAGACTGAGGAGAGAAGCCTGTTAATCACTCCGGTCTTTTTGATAGCAAAATCGCATTTTCGATTTCGGTCCTCTGGTTAAACCAACAATGGGTTAATCAGAGCTTTAGATAGTCTTTTATCATCTGGCAAGCCTAAATGACCGAGAAAAAAAATCAGTCACTGAGCGGTTTAACTCTAGAAGTCGTCTTCTAATTCGCTGGTTAGCAGTGTGCCACGTAATGAGTTCGGCAGTGCTTCTTCTATTAATATGTCTGCAAATTTGCCGATTAGCGCAGGATTATCGCAGCGGAAGTTTACAACTCGGTTATTCTCGGTGCGTCCAGAAAGTTGTCCAGGATCTTTTTTACTGTATCCAGTCACTAGTACGCGCTCGGTATTGCCGACCATTTGGCGGCTAATAATTTGCGCTTGGCTAAGTAACTGTTGCTGTAAGCGTTGTAAACGTGCTTTTTTGATTTCTTCCGGCGTATCGTCGGCGAGATCGGCGGCGGGCGTTCCCGGACGCTGGCTGTAGATAAAGCTAAAAGACGTATCAAAATGCATGTCTTTGATCAGCTTCATAGTTTGCTCAAAATCGTCTTCGGTCTCACCGGGGAACCCAACGATAAAGTCCGACGAAAAGCTGATTTCTGGGCGAATTTTCTTGAGCTTGCGCAGTTTGGATTTGTACTCCAAACAGGTATGGCCGCGTTTCATAGCCATAAGAATACGGTCTGAACCACTTTGAACCGGCAAGTGAATATGGCTGACCAGTTCTGGAACTGTATTGTAAGCATCGATCAAGGCTTCAGAAAACTCAACCGGGTGCGATGTGGTGTAGCGAATGCGATCGATACCGGGCACAGCGGCAACTCTGTGGATAAGTTCTGCTAAATCAACAACATCACCGTCGATATCGGCGCCTCGGTAGGCGTTAACGTTTTGGCCAAGTAGATTCACTTCGCGAACACCTTGGTTTGCCAAATGTTCCACCTCTTTCATAACATCCGCTGCCGGGCGACTGACTTCTTCACCACGGGTATAAGGCACTACGCAGAACGTACAGTATTTTGAACAGCCTTCCATGATAGATACAAACGCAGAAACGCCATCGGCTTCTGGTTGCGGCAGACGATCGAATTTTTCAATCTCGGGAAAGCTAATATCCACAACCACAGCGCCGTTATCGCGCGGAGTTTCAAGCATTTCTGGCAAGCGATGTAAGGTTTGTGGACCAAAAATAAGGTCAACAAACGGTGCGCGCTGGGCGATGGCTTCACCTTCTTGGCTGGCAACGCAACCACCAACGCCAATCACCAAATCCGGCTTGTTGGCTTTGAGGTGTTTCCAACGGCCAAGTTGGTGAAACAGCTTTTCTTGCGCCTTTTCACGAATCGAGCAGGTGTTGACCAGCAAAACATCGGCATCTTCGGGGTTGTCGGTGGCAATTAACTGGTGAGACTCGCCAAGCAGGTCTCGAATACGGTTTGAGTCGTACTCATTCATCTGGCAGCCATGAGTTTGAATAAACAGCTTTTTGGCCGCTGGTGTTGCGCTGGGTTCGATAACGACAGCGGTTGCCGTGGTTGATGAAGTTTCCTGCTCAGACATGATTAATTCCGGTTAATTTGTGACCATGTGACAAAAGAGGCGGGATTATAAACGTACCGCCATTCATCCACCAGTGCAGGTAAGCTTTTCTTTGGGAGTGGGTATCGAATGAGACCTAAGATGACCTTCTTTAGAGATTTTAAGGCTGGTGCCTTGATTTTGAGCGAATCCCAACCCATATGTGCTATTCTCGTCCGCCGCAGTCTTGGCATGTACTTTTTCGGATTGATCAATGAGTAATACACCTGTTTACAAAGTTATATTTTACAACCGCTCTCAGGTTTATGAGATTTTTGCTAAAGCTATCTACCAAAGTGAAATGTACGGGTTTATCGAAGTTGAAGAGTTCGTTTTTGGCGAACGCTCGCAATTGGTTGTAGATCCATCGGAAGAGAAGCTAAAGTCAGAATTCAATGACGTAAAACGCTCATACATTCCTATGCAGGCGATTATTCGCATTGATGAAGTTGAAAAGACCGGTACCAGTAAAATCAGCGAAGTTAAATCCAACGATAAAATCGCTACTTTGCAGTTCCCTAATCAAAATCCTAAAACCGACCTCTAGTCACCCTAAGCTCCTTTCTTACGTTTGCCGTACTGCCTTGTGAACATCTAAAACCACAAGGCAACGTCTGTTTGGTATCATTCGCCCAAACGGTTAATGTCTATCGTTATCTCAGCGATTAACATCAACAACAATGGTTAGTCTCAATCCATTGTTTGTACACTCATCGGCACAGAATCGAAAATAATCATGGAATTAAATTTTAAACAGTTTAGTGATGTTGGCGAACCACTTGTGATGGTTCATGGTTTGTTTGGCTCATTGGAAAACCTTGCGGGCATTGCTAAGTTACTGAGCGACTCTTTTAGCGTTTACAGCATCGATTTGCGCAACCATGGTCGCTCACCACACAGTGACCAAATGACACTTGCCGATATGGCCGGTGATATTGTTGAATTTCTTGATAGCCAGAATATAGACAGCGCTTATTTGTTTGGGCACTCACTTGGTGGTAAAGCCATGATGGAGTTAGCGCTTAGCGCACCGGAGCGAGCCAAAAAAGTGGTTGTTGGTGATATTGCGCCAGTAGATTACGTAGTGCCGCGCCATGAACACATTTTTGCCGGCTTAAATTCTGTCGATTTAGATTCTGTGATTGCTCGAAAGGATGTTGACGATGTACTCGCTAACTTTATTAAAGAGCCTCCGGTACGCAGTTTTATATTAAAGAATTTATACAAAACAGAATCGGGCCATTTTGCTTGGCGAGCAAATGTTAAAGCATTACAAGTTAATTATTCACACATCATTGGTGCAAATCGCTCGGACACGCAATATCTAAATCCCATTTTATTTTTAAAAGGTGAGCACTCAGATTATTTGCTGCCCGAGCATCGACCTGAAGTAGCAAAACGATTCCCTAATGCAGATTTAAAAGTTGTTACAGGAACTGGGCATTGGTTGCACGCCGAAAAACCCAATATGGTTGCTCGTTTAACCGCAACCTTTCTAAACGATTAAATAGGTAAATTGCGCCATTCTGTGGGAGCCTCTGATTAACTCATTGTTGATTTAATCAGAGGAAAGAAGTTAACAGGGCAATTTCCAATTTTTCACAATTTCAATCTTTTACCGCTCTTGAATTTAGCAGTACGTCCTTGTGCCACTGGAAACTCTAGGTTAATTGGCGTTTCCTATTCATGATTCATCAACATTAAACAAAAAAAATATTTGATGCTACGGATTTTTTGAATCTGTATAGCCGTAACCTCTGATTAATTCCTCTGTGATTTAATCAAAGGGCAGAAACCGATAAGTGCGACTTCTAATTTCTCTTTAATTTTGTTTGTTCTCAATCTTTCTCGTTGTCGGTACATTTTTGTGTTGTAAGCGACTTTGATCTAACCAGAATTTCTAATTTCTTTTGTTTTGATTTTTACAAAATAAAAGCATTAATTTTCGCTTCTATATTGTGAGAACTATTCTTCGAATTTTTTTGAAGGTTTTTCGCAGGCGGTTTTGTTGAATGATTTTTCTTGCTGAGCAAGTTCATTTTTGTTTTTGCAATATTGAATTTACTTGAATGGTTTATTTAAAAAATAAAGCAGTGTTTTAAGGTGAGGCTTTAAAGTTCTAAGTGGGATTTTTTTTATTTCAATAATGTTGATGCTGGGTTTGTAGCTGTTTGCTGTGTTGTTGTTGGAATTATTTTTGAAAAATAGATTTTTATTTTTTGAAGGTTATTTATAGATATTTTTTGTTTCTATAGTGGTGTTATAAATTTGATAACAGGGTGTTTGTAAAAATGACCCAAAGAAAAACTCCACTTTTTATGACGAAGATTAATTTTTTTAGGTGGTTTATATCTTTTGTGATCTTGAGCGCAATTATAATTGTGGGGAGTTATTTCCGCAAGTTTGATTCTTCTGGGTTTGCCAATATTTTTGGAATTGAATTGATGCTTGAAATCAAACCGTATTTTTTGTTTTTAAATCGCGCTGATAATTTTAATTAACGATCGCTGATTTTTTTGACTGTTTTTGCTCAAAATTAGTCACCTTATTTAACGTGATTATTCAAAAGTATCGATATATCCATGTGATTTGTATATTTAAGAACTGTTTTTGTGACTTTTATCACTGGAGTTGGGCATCATGACAGTTGATTTATAAAAACTTCTTCAAATGTCTGCGTTTTTTTAAATTATTCTATGACTGTCTTTAATTAAAGCTAATTCGATTGGAGTCGGTTTTTTCTTTTCTCATTTATTCTTGTATTTTTCAGTGTCGGAAAATTAATTCATTTAATTTGGTGAATATTTTGATGGTTTAGCGTAGTAGGATTTTTTTGCCTTAAAAATCTTTGCGATATTTTTTAGGTTGCCCATTAAATTAGTTTCTTAGTTCCGATGTCGTGAATGGATTGTTTGCGTTTAGGAAATATTCTGATTTTTTCTTGCTGAAAAATAAATAAAGGAGAAGAAAATGAACACAGTTCGACTTGCTGCGTTTAAAGTTTCATTATTATCATTGGCCTTAAGCGCTGTAGCATTGGCTCAAGAGAGTGTGGATTTAAACAGACCAAATAACGGAAATACCATCAGCATCGATTTGCCATTATCAACCCAAGGCGCCATATGGCCACCGGCAGAAGTTGCCGATGAAAATGGTGATTTTATTTTGCTAGGTCAATCACTTAGAAAAAATGCAGAAGGTGTTGTTGAAGTAATCCCGAGCCAAAATCAACTAATTTCCAAAAACAGTATTCCACCACAAGACGAAAATGGCGTGTTGGTTCTTAATGATCCTTTCAGCGCAGAATATACCGTTGTAAGAGAGTTGGATTTATCGGAAGGTAGCAGTGATTTAGATATGGTGTTATTCACGCAATCTTTTGGGCCCTGGGACACGCCATCTGGCGCGCCGAGAATTCCCGGTTTAGGCGATAGCGCTCATAACTTAAATACCGATGGTGTTGCCTGTCCAGAAATTGCTCCGACACTATCACAACTTGCTAGTAATTTTTATCGTCCTCAATACCCTTTGCATGAAACTCCGGTACACGGTTTTCAGGGTGATAACGTCCGTTATAACGCCGACACTTGGGCGCCGGAAGATCCGCAAACGGCAACTGGCTGTAGCGACGATATTAGCGTTGCTTGCCCCGGCGAAGATGCACTCGATAGTGATCGTCGATCAACGCCAATTACATTGGGTGAATGGATTAAAGCGCGTGGCCGTTTAACCGTTTCTCTTACCGATTGGGATAAAGAGCAGGGCGCTTATACCGCGGCAAATTTTAATTATAAATTACGCAACCTTCTTCCAAATAGCATTTACACAACCTGGGCAGTTCGTCCTCGCTTGTTAGCCGAGACTCGCCGTCCAATCGATCCGGTTGCAACGCCTAACGTTATTATGGCCGATTCGCGTGGTAATGCTGACGTCACTTTTAAAGTCGAAAACCCATTTCCAGATCCTGCTACCGATGTATTTGGCAAACGAATCGTCGGCTTGTCGGTTGTTTATCACTCAGATTTACAAAACTGGGGTGCGTGTTTTACTCGATTCGGACCGGGTGTAGATATTCACGTTTTATTTAATACTCTATCTGATGGCACATTTGATTTTGCCCCTAATTTTATCACCAAATCAAAAACCAACTAATTAGGAGCACGATTTATGAAAATGCCAAAGTTAGTCCTAGGCGTCACTGCCGCGTTTCTGAGTTCTATTGTTAATGCTCAAGTAAACGACTTTTCTAACAATAGAAATAATTATGGGGACTTTTCTGTTTTGGTATTGGGCTCTGGTGCAGCTGTGGCCAGACCTGATGCAAGCGGAAGAGCGCAGGCTTCATATATTATTTTTATAGACGGTGAACCCAAAATTCTTATGGATGCTGGTGCTGGTTCGTATCAAAGAATTGCTGAAGCTGGAATTAATTTAAAAGATTTGGAACTGGTATTGTTGACGCATTTACACGCTGACCATACTGGTGATTTAACGCCGATCGTACAGAGTTTGTATTTTGAAAATTCAGAACCGGTGACACCGGGAATTCCGCGTGAAATTCCTATAACCGTTTATGGGCCTTCAAGTAATGACGAAGTAGTTGGTGATACGAATGTACCTTTATTTCCAACTATTGGTGAATACCTAGATTCGCAATGGGATCGTGAAACGGGTTTAGATAGACATGTGCATGAAATTAATGCCGTGCTAAATTCCGGGGATTTTTCTTATAACGCAATTGAAGTCGATGCAGATATTTCCCTGCCAGAGCGTGTTATCTACGATCAAGACGGATTAAAAATCTCTGCAATCGGTGTTATTCATACTTCTGCGCCGTCATTGGCTTACAGTGTGGAATATAACGGCAAAAAACTCACCTACAGCGGTGATTTACAGAGTATTACCAACAACTTAGCTACTCTTGCCCAAGATTCCGATTTATTAATTTACGACGCCTCTGTTCCTAATAATCAAGCCAATCCTTTTCATACCACGCCCGGACGAATTGGTGAGATTTCAGCAATGGCAAACGCTAACAATTTATTGCTAACCCATTTCACCATTGGTTCTGAAGGCGTACAGCAGCAAACACAGATGAAGCGGCTGATCAGAGACGCGGGTTATGTTGGACCAATTCGTATTGCGAGAGATTTACTACTCGTTAACTTACAAGCGCTTTCTAAGCCTAATAATTCAGGGCTTTAAGGGAGAGACATTATGTTACATAAAATGAAAAATAATTTTATAGCGATAATTGCGTTTACGGTTTTTTCGGCGTTTTCAGTAGTAAGTTCTGCAAAAGGAAAGCTCGCCGTTGATAAGGTTGAAGGTGAGTTTTCGATAATGGTGTTGGGTTCTGGTGGCGGCGTCGCAAGAGCAACATCGGGCGGGCGTGCTCAAGCGAGTATTTTAGTGTTTATTGACGGTAAGCCTAAAATAATGTTGGACGCCGGTGGCGGTAGCTATCAGCGATTAGCTGAGAGTGGCGTCGATATTCGTGACTTGGATATTGTGCTATTAAGTCATTTGCATATCGATCATACGGCTAATCTTGCAGCCATGATTAGAACTATCTATTTTGAACACTCGCCGGGCGTTAATCCGGGCGTTGCTCCTCGTAGTATTCCTTTAAAGATATTTGGCCCAGGTAGCAACAATGCCGTAGTTGCCGGTACTGATATTCCGCTATTTCCAACAACCAGTGAATATATCGAAGGAAATTTCGATCGTTTTGTTGGTGCGGAGCGTTACGCAGCCGAATTATTCGAAGACATTGTAGCGTCTGGCGATTTTGTCTTTGATGTAACTGATATTAATGCGAGTTTAGATTTAGCGCCGCAGATTGTGTATAACCAAGGTGGTTTACTGATAAAAGCCGTTGGTGTAAATCACTTTACTGCGCCCTCACTTGCTTACAGTATCGAATACAAAGGTCATAAATTTACCTATAGTGGTGATTTAACTGGCCGAACTAACAACATTATTGATTTGGCGATTAATTCTGACTTATTAATTTACGACGCGTCGGTAGTGGATAATACGCCCAGTGGTTTTCATACTACGCCGCAGCGTATTGCCGAAATTGCACAAGCCGCACAGATTAACGATCTGGTTTTATCGAACATTTCTTTGTTTGTTGATGGTCGAGAAAATCTGAAACAAACCCGAGCGCTTGTTCGTGCGGGAGGTTATTCTGGTCGCTTGCGAGTGGCTAATGATTTGTCGGTCTACAATCTAATGGCAGATCAAATTGCCTTTGCGGGCTATCCCTATAAGTCTAATTACGTCCCTGTACAGGGACGTTTTATGCACTATTTAGACGAAGGTAAGGGCGAAAATACCGTCGTCATGTTGCATGGTAATCCTACGTCATCGTATTTATACAGAAACATTATTCCACATCTTTCCAATAATAATCGGGTCATTGTACCCGATTTACTTAACCACGGTTTGTCGGATTTTGGTTATGGCCAAACCTATGCAGAACACTATGCCGCGCTGGATGAGTTTATTGAGGTCTTAGACCTCGATAATATTATTTTCTTGATTCAAGATTGGGGTGGGCTTTTAGGCTTTACCTACGCTTCGCAGCATCAAGACAAAATTAAAGGTATTTCTTTTTTTGAAGCACCCGTAAGGCCTTACGAAAAAGAATCAGACTTGCCAGAGATCTTGGTTGATCTGCGAAGGCCAGAACAAGAAAGTTTTGTTCTTGAAACTAATTTTTTTATTGAAGAATTCCTATTTGTTACAGAGCCCAGTTTATCCGAGACTGATAAATTGATATACAGAGAGCCGTTTTTACATAACGTAGAAAACGTTCGTCAAAGTTACACGTGGGTTAGAGAGGTTCCTGCCCGTGAGACCAGTAATCAGAGTATTGATCTCATAGATGGTTATGCGTCTTTTTTGAGGAACAGCTCTGTGCCTAAATTATATTTTTACGCAGAACCCGGCGTTGTTAATGCCGAAGGAAATTTTCAAGACAGTTCAATGATTATAAATACTCTCCCTAATTTAGAGTCTGTGTTCCTCGGGCCAGGTTTGCATTATTTGCAAGAAAGTTATCCTGATGAAATTGGCGAGCAACTCAATCGATGGATTGAGCAAAAGCTTCAATAAGAAGCTCTAATTAACTCGTCCATCATTTTATCGGTGGGCGATACATCTTTGTGTCGCCAGAAGCCCTAGATTGATAAGAGTTTCTAATAATAACTTACCAATTCACTTAATGGTTGTTCTCTGTTGATGAAAATAAAAAATATTAAAGCTATAAATAGGTTTAATATTTTTTGTGATGGTAGTTTGGGTATGTTTCTGTAATTTTTAATTCTTCTTTATTTGATTGAGTAATAGCTGCGTAGATGTTTTGCTGTAGATAAAAAAGCTTAATCTTTGTGGTAGAAAAAATACATAAGTTTTCATTTTTGAAAAATACTTTAGTTAAATTTTTTAGAGATTTAATTTTATACGCTGTGTATTATTTTTGTGTGGTTTGGTTTTTTCTAATAGATCTTCAATAAATAGGAATAAAAAATGTCTAAATACTTTCTGCTTGTGACTGAGTTAAATGTTGAATCTGGTAAAGAAGCTAGCGTTGCTAAACAATTAATTGCTGCTTTGGGTAAGTCCTCTGATTATTGTGTTTTGCAATCTGTTGAAGCCGGTAGCGTTGTTGTTATTGAAAAGATTGCGGCTGGTTTAGATTTTGAAAAAATCAGTAAAATAGATTCTCGTGTTATTGCGAAAGTTTCTGGGGATCTAAGTGGTGATGTTAATCGTGAAATTCTAGAGTATGTTGAAGCTGCTAAAGCTTCAGAGAATTTTACGCCAAAAACAAAATACGTACAGTTACGTCATATCGAAGTAAAACCAAGTTTAATGCAAGAGTATTTAAATTGGCGTCAAGATACTATTTTCCAAGTAGTCAAAGAGTCGCCGGAAGTTGAAGAGTTTACCGCATACCACTCATTAGTAAGTACTACTCCAGGTGTTATGTTTGTATCTGGCTTTTCTGAAGATCCTGAAAAATATCAAGCTGTATTCACCAGTCCTCGTTATCAAGACATCGTAAAGCAAGCTGGCCAGAAATTTATTTGTGGCGGCGCCGATGGTCTTTATACCAAAACCTATTTAAATCTATCAGCTGCGTGATAACTACAGGAGCTTAACATGTACAGTAATGGCCTAATTGTAGTTTCTAATAAGTTTGAAAACTTCACAAGAAATAAAAACTCTGTGACCGTCAATCAATTGATGGCGATGCTTGAATTGCCTGAACATATTGTTCCTGGCCCGTTAAAATTATTCCGAGGGCAAGGCATTTCAGATCAAACCGTTTATGAACTTGTTGAAAAAATTAATAAATTGGATAAAGCCAAAAAACGTTGGGACGATTCACAATTAAAATCAGTTCCCGATCAGGCAACATCTAATTTGAGCCACAAACGCATCAGCGCCAATACGCTTATTTGCGAACCTCAGAAAGTTGATCAAGATACTTACACACTGGTAATCAGCATCGATGAGAATTCTGAATTAATGTGCGATCACCAAACCGGGCAACACATTCAAGGAATGATTTTGATCGAGGCAACTCGCCAAGCATTTTTAGCCGTTACCGAGAAGTACTTCTTGGATGACTCATGGGGTAGAACCTATTTTGTGATTAATTCCATGAAGACAGATTTCAAAGGTTTTGTGTTTCCTGTTGGTGCTCATATTAATTACAAAATTGTATCGAAAGATTTAAATGAATATCGTAAAAAATTCCAGCTGTACATGGAAGTTATTCAGTCTGACCAAGTTCGTATGACCGCGGAATACTCGATCGCGGTTTATCCTGAGTCACAGTTGTTAGAGAAAGAAGCTAAGCTTGCGTCTGATGCTGCTAATTTTGAGCTTTTAGAGCGCGAGCAAGAAATAATGAGACTGCAAACCGGTACCGATAAATAACGCACGTAGGGTAATGGGCTCACTGAGAAATGTCTTATGATTAAAACTATTTCCAAAGAACTTGATTTAACGACACAGGGACCTTTGTATCCGCCTAGCGAAGTAATGGATGAGAATGGAAACTTCATCGTCATTGGCATGCTTAATTATATTGAGAATGGTGAGCTCGTTACCCGCTGGGGCCGAGCAATCGTTTCAGCAAATACGCCTGCGCCGCGATTTGGTGATATTGACCAATATAATATTATCGAGCGGTTTGATGATTCTTTACCGGAAAATATCGGCAATAAAATACTTCACACACTTCCGCTGCCACTGCCATGTGCAAATTATCCAATGGTGTTTGCACCGGAGCAATATCCAGATGCAAATTCCGAACACAGACCCAGTTATCCGTTTCATAAAACTCCGATTCCAGATTACGAAATTGGTCAGTCCCGACAATTACTTGAACCGGTAACCTTAACTCAATGGATGCGCGCAAAGGGGGAATTAAAGGTTTCTATTTTACCAAACGGGCGTAGTGCTCGGTTTGAATTCTTATTTGAAAATCTTTTACCCAATTCGTTGTACACCATTATGAGTTTGCGTCAGCGCGATCTCGATCCCGAAAATCCGACACGGCCATGGCCTCTGGGCATACCCAATGTTTTTGTTACCAATAACGAAGGTGGTGCCTATTATTCGGTGACTATGGAAAATCCATTTCCGCGTCATGATCAAGAAAAATCTAATCGTATTATTAATGTAGTTGTTTTGTGGATGAGTTATCAAATGTCACACGGTGGTGCTATCGGTCGGTTTGGGCTTGGTGGTGATATTCATGCACAACTTAAATTTAAACAACGTGTTTTTGACGAATTAGAAACTAATTAATTGTAGGAGCTTTATATGCCAGTCGTTGAAATTTCAACCTTTAAAATTAATGATCAAGAAAAAGCTGAAACTCTGTTAAAGGAAATGACTGCTACTCTCCACCGAGTAACCGGTGTGCCTTTGGATAAGATCAGTGTTTATTTAAATGAGATTGAGCCGAGTCGTTGGGCCGATGCAGGCGTGGTAGGAAGCGATCCGGAATTTCAGATTCTCAGTCGTCGAAAAAACTATTAACCCGGAAGCAATGTCATGAATACCATTCGATTTATGTTTTTCGACGTTGATGAGACGTTAATTCACATGAAAAGTATGTTCGCTTTTTTTCGCCATTGGGCTTTGAACATTAAAAAAGATCCTGAACGACTTGCTTATTTTGAAGCGCATTTTGCGGAATTAAGACAGTCTGGTACATCCCGTTCTGTATTAAATCGAGTGTATTATCAATTCTTTAAAGGCGAAGATCCCAGTGAATTGACTAAGTGTGGCCAACAATGGATGTTGGCACAGCTTAAAGATCCCGATTCCTTTTTCATTGCAGACACACTTGAGGTTTTACGTCAGTATCAAGAAATAGGGTATGAGGCGGTTTTTGTTTCAGGTTCTTTCTACGAAATTTTAAAACCTTTGGCGGATTACCTAAACGTAAAACACACACTCTGCATTCATCTGGAAATTGATCGTGCGGGTAATTACACGGGAGAATTTACAGGTATTCAAACCATCGCCGAAGGTAAAGCGCTGGCTATTAAGGAATTTCTAAAAGATAAAGATGTTGATTTAAAACAGTGTTTGGCGTTTGGTGATGATATGTCTGATTTGCCAATGCTGGAATTGGTGGGCAACCCAGTTGTAGTTGGTATGAACACGTTATTAGCAGAACGTGGTGAGTATATGGGCTGGCGTATTTTATCCGCAAGCTAAGAGGCCAGGTTACTGGCCTCTTAAAATCTCAGCGTGCTTTGTAATTAATTCACTTAAAAAATCAGCCAGAATTCTAACCCGTGCGGATTTTGCGATATCCGTTTGAATGACCAAATAAATAGGCTGAACAAGCGTAATATTGGTTTCTATGTGAATTAGGTTTTCGGGTTTAGCTAAAAAATGGGGTACGAAAGCAACACCTAAGCCACTTTTGGCGGCTTCAAGTTGACAGTGTAATGAAGTGGTTTTTAAAGTCGGTGCTTTTCGGCTAAAGACTTCTTCGATGGCTTTTGAGGGTGCTAGGTGCGATAGCGATTCGTGCCAAGAAATTAATTTGTATTTCTCAAGCCCGCTATGACTGTCATTAATAAGAGAGTCTTGCTTTAGGTAACTTTCGCTAGCGTATAAGCCATAGCCCAATTCGCCAAGCTTTCGAAAGGTTAAATTGCCTTTCTCCGGGCGAACCATGCGTATGGCTAAATCTGCTTCGCGACTGTGTAGATTAACCGTATTGATATTGGTAATTAAATCAATAATAAGGTTAGGGTATTGATCACTGAACGCTTGTAGATTTGGCAGAATTATTTTGGTGGCAAGGTTCTCGGCGGTTGCTAAAGATACCTTACCCGAGACCTCGGTATTTTCGTTAGCTCCCGCAATTAGGGCTAATGCCGAAGCCTCCATGGATTCTGCTTTGTCCAGCATCATTAAGCCATCTTGGGTAAGTTTGTACCCGGTTTGATGGCGAATAAAAAGTGGAATATCGAGCTTTTGTTCTAGGCGTTCAATACGTCTAGACAGCGTAGCAATGCCTATATTTAGGGCGTTTGCGGCTAGGCTCAGGGTGCCATAACGAGCCACAGCTAAGAAAGCTCGTATGTCATCCCATCTAAAATCGTCGGTTGGTTTTCGATTATCGGAAATCATATTGCCAAATATCATTGAATATTTCGAACTTTGACTATGTCATAATTTTAGTCAAACATTCAATTAGGTAAGTCACATGAAAACACGAATTATTGGAAAAAACTTACAGGTTGCTGAAGTTGGTCTTGGTTGCATGGGTATGAGCGAATTTTATGGACCAAGTGATGACTCTGCCTCATTAGAATTATTATCTCTAGCCTGTGATCTTGGCGTTAATTTTTTAGATACCGCCGACATGTACGGACCTCATCATAACGAAGAATTAATAGGAAAATTTTTAGCAACCAATAGAGACAAGCAAATTAAAGTAGCCACCAAATTTGGCATCGTACGTAATCAAAACGAATATAAGCGAAGTATCAACAATAGTCGCGAGTATACACGTGAAGCCTGCAATGCGTCATTACGTCGTTTAGGTGTCGAGCAAATTGATCTTTATTATGTGCATCGCGTCGACACTTCGCAACCAATTGAAGAAACCGTCGATATATTAGCAGAGCTTGTACGTGAAGGTAAAATTGCGCGTATCGGTTTGTCTGAGGTAAATGCTAACACACTGCGTCGAGCGCATTCGGTATATCCAATAGATGCTGTGCAATCAGAATATTCTCTATGGGAGCGCTCCGCCGAAGACGAAGTTATTCCAACGTGCAAAGAATTAGGCATCGGTTTTGTTGCTTATTCTCCTTTGGGCCGGGGATTTTTAACAGGTCGCTTTCGTTCTTCGACCGAATTTTCATCCGGTGATTTTCGGGCAAATTTACCCAGATTTTCGCAAGGTGCTCTGCAAGCCAATTTACGGTTAGTGGATGCTTTAGAGGATCTTGCTGAAATAAAAGGTTGCACGCCTGCGCAATTGTGTCTTGCATGGTTGTTGGCAAAAGGTGAACACATTGTTCCAATTCCAGGAACACGTAGCCCCAAATATTTAACCGATAACGTTAAAGCTGCGGATATAAAATTAACGGAAGTTGAAATATTAGAGCTTGAGCATGTGGCTGATGATTTACCGGCTATTGGTGAGCGTTATTCAAAAGAGGGGATGAAAGGTGTCAACGTTTAATTCAGAAATTTCTCCAAGATTAAATAGAGCCTTAGCAATATTGGAACAATTGGAATCCGGTGCTCCAGAGCGAGTCTTAAAAAATTTAAACGATTTTCATGAAGACGCTGCCGATTTGATTCTGGGTTTTTCTTTTGCCGATATTGTTGCCCGCGATGGTATTGATTTAAAAACCCGAGAAATGATGACCGTTGCAATGTTGTCTGCAATGGGTACGGCCGCTGGTCAGTTAGAGTTTCATATGCGCGCCGCCATGAATTGTGGTGTTAGTCGCGAGGAGATTATTGAAATTGTTTTACAGGTCTCTGTGTATGCAGGCGTGCCTGCTGCCATGAATGCCATCACAGCAGCAAAAAAAGCTTTTTTGCACTTCTCAACCTCAGGAGATGAACATGAGTCCTAAATCCGATACGAGTGTTAGTTTTCGCGATTGGCTTGCGATTATTTGTTTGAGCATCGCCAGCTTTATTATTGTTACAACCGAACTTGCACCCATTGGTTTATTATCGCAAATAGGCGATGATTTAAATAAACCACCTTCGCAAATTGGGTTGGCAGTTACACTTTATGCGTGGATAGCGGCCATTGCAGCGTTAGTTTCGGTTACTGCATTAAGTCATTTACCGCGACGCGGATTATTAATGGTATTGATGATTATTTTAGCCGCCTCGGCAGCAGTTACGGCGATTTCGAGTAATTATTCCGAATTAATGATCGCCCGTGTCATCGGCTCTATAGCTCACGGTGCTTTTTGGGCAATGATTGGTACCTTAGGTGCGCAAATTGTTCGTCCTGAAAAAATCGGTATGGCGACTTCCATTATTTTTGGTGGTGTATCTGCCGCCAGTGTTATTGGTGTTCCGCTGTCGAATTTTATTGGTGTAAATGCCGGTTGGCGTACAACCTTCTGGTGCATAGCCATTGCGGCGATTTTGGTCGGACTTACGATTCGCTTCAGCGTTCCTAAAATTCAAGGCGCCGGTGGCATTAAATTTTCCAAATTAATTAGCCTTGCTCAAGATAAAACCTACGTACGAATTTTTATTTCAACTTTCTTAGCAATTACCGCACATTTTATGGCATATACATACATTGAGCCGTATTTAAAAGATGAATTGGACATTTCGGTTAATTTAATTGCTGTATTGTTATTGTGCTTTGGTCTTGCAGGTTTGGCTGCGAACTTTGTGACAGCAACAATTATTGATCGTTATCTAAAAGGTGTGTTGGTAACGTCACTGGTAGTTGGTTGTTTATCGGTATTTTTAATTTCTTATGTGGGTAAAGCTTTTGGTACCGCAGTGGTATTGGCGTTATTAATTGCTTGGGGTGCTTCGGTATCGGCGATATTTGTAAGTTTACAAACGTGGATCTTAAAATCCGCCGGTGAAGATGCCTTACCGGTTTCTTCGGTTTATGTCGCCTTGTTTAATGCTTCCATTGGTTTGGGTGCAATGCTGGGCTCGGTTGTTCTTCCGCTTATTGGTATTCAGCAAATTTATGTATTGGCAAGTGTATTCTTTGTTGTGGCACTGATCAGTGTTGTAACCTTGCGCGATCCTAAATATGCGTACAGTTAATTCTTTCTGTAAGTATTTAAAGTCGGTGATTTTTCCGACTTTAAATACGACTAACACTGCTAACAAAAAAAATTATCTTTTTTGTGCTTCTAACGCTTGAAGTCTTACGACCATTTCTTCTCGAATGTCATCAATTAGCGGTCTTACTGCAACTAAGCGCTCTTGAACTAATACTTTATTTTTATCGATTACCGTTGGGATTTTATTCAGCAGAGCCTTACCAGCTTTTGTCTCATAAAATGCCAAAATACCATCGACCTCTTCTTGAGTAAAAGTCTCGGCATAAACACTCATAAGATCTTTTTTCATGCGTTCCCAACTGAGCTCTTCTTTTAACACGGCAAATATCTGATCACGAGTGTCTTGGGCAATGGCAACTTGGTCTTGGGTAGGTGCTTTACCTAATAACGCTCTTCGCATAGACGATTGCAAGGTGGTATCAATATCTTGAATTGACTGCTCTAGAAATTGCTGGGTTTTGGTAACTTCTAGCAATTTTGTTAACGATTTTTCACTGGGTGTTTCTGCAAAACTGGGTGCAGATAGCGCAATGCAAATCGTGAAAATAATTTTTTTCATGAGAATTCCCGTAATAACGTGCTGGCTATGATTAGATCTTAGTGAATGTCTAAGTTCAGCCCTGCTGATTAACGGATCTAGTGTTACCTGCTTTACATTCGTTTTGGCAAGACATTAGTGATATATGAAGAGATTTAACGATATATGGAAGGAAGTTCTAACTAGGGGTCTCTTGCCGAAGAGTAAAGGTTGTTTGATTAGCTCAGCACTTGGTTGGCGGAATTGAGCCTTTATTGGCTTAGCTAAGTTATTTTAAGACGAGTTGTTGTCGTTAAAAAATAATGAAGACGGCTTAAATTCGAAGATAATCCTCTCTGATTAATTCAGGTACGAGTTAATCAGAGATTCAAATCTGTAGATTACCCAATTTTACCGTGCTGCAATAACAAGTTTCTGTACCGATCTATGCCATTACTACGCGCTATGCCATTACTACGCGTCCGCGATAAACCATTTTAGGCTTCTTGATATCTTCACTGGCAGTTTTAGGTTCAAGTCGGGTTTGACCGCGATACACCTTTACCGAATAAGACTCTTCGACATCAACTTTTCCGGTTTGCTCTAATTCACCAATGCGGGTGCTCCATACACCTCCTGCCAGAGAAAAAACTTCTTTAACCAATGCTTTAAACACGGAGTCCGTCGATTTTTTATAGAGGTCGAGCAAAATACTAAGTACTTCAGGGTTTGCGAGCTTTATGCTGGGTTTGAATTCACTGGGTGCTCTTCTGCGTGCTTCTTGAATGAGGTCTACAATTGCTTTTGTGTATTGCATGATGTTTTGCCCCTTTCTGTGTGGTGATCGATCGGTGAATTTAGAGTGGTTATTATTAGTTCAATTTACGACAGCAAGTTTTAGACCCCATTGGGGAAATTGTTCTTAAATTATCAATTTATAAATGTTTGGGGAAAAATGAATCCAAAAATACCAAGAATCAGTCTGCAAATGTGGAAATTAAAATGTGCGCGATTGCAAAAACTTGATAATTTCTTGTGCGAATTTATCGGCGTTGTGCAATTTCGGTGCGATGAAATTAAAGATAACTTTTGTTTGAATCAATAAAGAGCTAAAAATAAATATTTTTTGGGAATACTTATTTATATTTAAAATTGTGGTTATTAATAAAACATATCGATGATTTTGCCGTCGAATTGAATCCGTAATGACGAGATGGAATTTTTTAACGTGTTAGTTTTTGCGTCAAAACGTAGCTCGCAATTGCACAAGCATGGCTGACATTCATCGAAGAGTTGTTCCCTTGCATGGGAATATGCACCACAATGTTCGCTTGTTTCATTAATTCGGCACTGATACCAAAATTTTCGGTGCCTAACATTAAGCAAATTTTTGCATCGGCCTGAATATCTAAATCGTGCAGATTAATACTGTTTTCGGCAATTTCTAAGGCAATGATTAGGTAATCGTCTGCTCTTAATCGAGTAATTACATCCAGCGCAGACGCGATATATTCAAATTCGACGTATTTCTCGGTGGATCGCGAAGTGCGAGTGATTTTTTTATTCGGTGGTTTTGGGCTGCTACCGGAAAGATATATTTTTTCCAATCCTAGGGCATCTGCAAGTCTAAATAAGCTCCCGACGTTTTGTGGTGATTCCAGGTCATGCACCAATAAGCATAAAGAAAATCGTTTTTCGCTAGGTTGATGATGGCGGTGTTCGAGTTGTTGATTTTGCATGGTCGATGAGATTTTATAGAACGGTTAAGGCGATTGCCGAATCGGCAGATTTGAAAAAAGCTCAGTCTTTCTAAATAGCGGTTTGATTGTACATTTTTAATAGATGTTGCCGTAATGTTATGGCAATAAAAAACCCTGCAACAATTCTGCGCACATTTATGTTGGCGCGAATTATTACAGGGTTGATAAAACAATAGCGTTGGATTTTGTTAAGCCATTATCCAGCTAATGCTTGTCGAACCGAGGCAAGTTTTACACAGTTCACAAATATCTTCATTGCTTGCTCAATTTCCTCTAGGTTTGGAACGCTGGGCGCAATGCGAATATTTTTGTCTTCAGGGTCTTTACCGTAGGGGAAGGTCGCTCCCGCGGGTGTTAGCTTCACACCGGCTTGGGCAGCCATACCTACAACGGTTTTTGCTAGGCCAGGTAGAGTGTCAAAAGACACAAAGTAACCGCCCAACGGAGACTCCCAACTTCCTAACGTGCTGCCTTCAAACGCTTCTTTTAAGGTGCTGAGTACAATATCAAAGCGAGGTTTAAGAATATCGGCGTGTTTGCGCATGTGCGTTGCCAAGGCATCCATATTCGGTAGCAATAAGGCGTGACGAAGTTGGTTAACTTTGTCCGGTCCGATGGTCGCAACACCAAGAGAGCTTCTGAACGACGCTAGGGTTTTTTCGGATGCACCTAAAAATGCTACACCTGATCCGGCGTGAGTGATTTTAGAGGTAGAGGTGAACTGCAAAATACTGTCTTCGGTACCTTGCTCTTTAGCGCAGGCTAATATGTTTGCCAATGCTTTGGTGTTTGGCACCAATTCGTGCACCGCGTAGGCGTTATCCCAAAAGACTTTGAAGTTAGGTCCGGCAATTTTTGCAAGCCCAGCAATGGCATTGACGGTTTCGTCGCTGTAGATGATGCCGGTTGGGTTAGAAAATTTAGGTACGCACCAAATGCCTTTTACGCTTGGGTCATTAGTTACCAATTCGGTGAGCGCTTCTATGTCTGGGCCGTTTTCGGTCATGGGAACGGTGACCATTTCAATGCCGAAAGCTTCACAAATGCTAAAGTGGCGATCATAACCCGGAACTGGACACGCGAATTTTACCTTGTCTTCTTTATTCCACGCTGAGTTTGGGCCATTGAAGCCAAATAGATAGGCATGCAAAACGCTTTGATACATAAGCGTTAAGCTTGAGTTGCCACCTACAAGGATTTCGGACTCTGCCACACCTAAAATACTGGCGCCTAGGCGTTTCATCTCAGCAATTCCGTCGATACCGCCATAGTTACGGGTGTCGGTGCCTTCTTCGTTTTTATAATTACCGTTTAAGATGCCGTCTAATTCGTCAGATAAAGACAGTTGTTCTGAAGATGGTTTTCCACGAGTTAGGTCTAGTTTTAAATCTTGCTCTTGGAATGATTGGTACTCTTGAGCCAATTCCTGCTCAAGGACCTGTAGTTCTTCGGTCGATAGGTTTTGTATGTCCAAAATCAGCGCCTCGAAATAAGAGTAAATTTTGCGCAAGCTGCATTTGATGAGCCGCACTGAACAATTGCACTGTTAAAAGTAGGGTTTAATGCAAAAATGCTGTTCATTATACAAAGGGAATTCGAGCGCTTTAAAGGCTAAAAATAGAAAAACACTGTGCAACTTTGGTCCCATATTGGGGCATTTTTCATCACCGATTAGTACTAGCTTGTTTAAACCGGCATCTTAGGTGGGAAATTACGAGAAGGCGGGCGTGTTTGAGCAGTAAAAAAATGGGCCCATACGAGCCCCTAAGTTTGGGAGTATTAACAAATGAAACTCTGTTTTGCAGGTACTTGATTCCAAATTTTGAACTAGCCAATAAGCTCCTCTATGCCTTGATCCACGGTCTCTAATTGGTTTAAACAACTAAGCATTTCTACGAGATTAATTTTTAAACGTTTTGCGATATCGTTTGGAAAGTTCTCAAGCAGCTCTTTTTTGTCGCTTTCAGCATGCTTGGTTAGATAAGACGCGATGGCAACTATGTCTGCCAGTGCTGAATCTTCCGGTGCTTCTAAACAGTGGGTGTGCCAGCGAATGGCATCGCATATTTCTTTCGGAAATTTCCAGCGCGTGGCTAATGCTTCTCCGGCTTCTGTGAAGTCAAAACCTAACTGACTTTTCTCCAGTTCTTCTCGATCGGCACCTTGCTGAACCAGAAGATCTATGCCTGCCGCTTGATCCTCCATAATGATATGAATCAACAGTTCGCCAATGGCGTGGGTCATGCCACAGGTATAAGCGACCTCGGCATTTTCTTTGGTGTAGTGAGCTACCCATTTTGAGCGATTGGCAACCATAAAACTGTGGCGCCAAAATCGAGTTAGATCGAATCCTGGTGGTGCCTTAAACGAACTGGTAAAGCAGGACGCTAACACCAGAGTTCTTAAGGCATCAAAACCCATTCTAACAATGGCATCGTTTACCGAGCCTATGGTTCTGTTGCCGCCAAATTTTGCGGAATTGGCTAGGCGCAAAACTTTTGCGGTAAGTGCTTGGTCGGCGCTGACTTTTTTGGCGATGTAGTCAATATCAAAATCATCGCTGCCAAAGGATTCGATCAGTTCTTGTACAACCTTTGGTATGCTGGGCAGATTTGCCGCACTGTCTATGAGTGCCTGTAGGTTCACGGCTGCTCCTAATTTTCTGACTATTGGGAAGGATGTTAGTAAGAATAGATCAGGCTTGGATCAGCCGCTAAATTGAAGTGCTGTAATTTTTAGTAATAATAATGATGTCTTTATTAGGAATTTTGCGAGTTGCTGTAAAAATTTCGCCGAAAGATATGGGGATCTTTGAAAAACTTCGATATTGGCGGAATTTCAATGGGGCTGTTGTGGTTGCGATCTCCTGTATCGTTTTAAGAGTTGGAAGTAACTGTCTTTTGAAATGCAGATGCGTATTTATTTTTTTGTTGGAAAATTCATCAAATAAACATGAGTGGCTTTTAACGCGTAACTCTAAGGTGAGTAAGTTTTGAACGAGCGATGGACGGGTGGTCGAGGATGATGGATGGTCATCGGATAAATACAACGGCGCAATCAGCATCGGCGCCGCTCCCAGCCCAAAGTAAAATGACTCCATCTAGATGGTCGGCACAGTTACAGTTAGGTCTCGCCAAAACAGTGCGCGGTTCTCGATTGGTCAAGAACAATCACGTCGGCCCACTCTATGTTCAAAAGCCTTTTTATGTCGAAGGTGACGATTTACCTCATATTTATCTACTGCACCCTCCCGGTGGTTTGGTTTCGGGCGACGATTTAAGTATCAATATAGAGTTGGGTGAAAATACACGCGGATTATTTACTGCTCCGGGTGCGGGTAGAATTTATCGAGCTCGGCCTGATCGTGCGTTGCAACAACAAACGACGCAATTGCATTTAAGTCATGGTTCAAGTCTTGAATGGTTACCGCAGGAATGTATTTTTTATCCTGATAGTTTTGGAAAACTCAAAACTCAGGTTTTTTTACCAGAAAATGCCGAAATCTCTGGTTTTATCGGCTGGGAAATTTCGTGCTTTGGCCTATCTCAATCCACGGCACCGTTCTTACGAGGCCACATAGATCAAGGGTTTGAAATTTGGCGGGGTGATATTCCTGAATTTATTGAGCGACAAAAATTTAATGGCGACAATTTGCTGGTCAAATTTGGCCGTGCAGGTTTCCAACAAAAGACGGTTTCTGGATTAATGGTTGCAGGTCCTTTTCCAATTGGATTTGCTGTGCATAACCTTTGTTTAGAGCAAATTCGTGATATTCAATCACCAGACTCTGTTTTATTTGCCAGCACACAGCGCGGTCGATGGTTGGTAACACGGTATTTAGGCGGCAATGCTGAACAAGCGCGAAAATTATTTACGCAGGTTTGGCGGATTATTCGCCCAAATTTATTAGGTCGCGAAGTAGTTGAGCCGCGAATTTGGGCGTGTTAAGTTTGATAAAATCAGTTACACGCTCATTGAAAAGGATCGTTAATTTAAAGGAGTCTCTGATTAACTCATCCATGATTTAATTGGAGGCTAGAAATTGAAAATACGATTTTCAATTTCTTCACAATTTCAATTACTTACAGTTTTTGAAATTGGCGACACATTTTTGCGACACAAGAGAGTGTCGCGTGAGACTCTGGGTTAATCAGATTTGGGTTAATCAGAGTTTTCTAAATTATTTTAAAAACAAAAAACTGCTGGTATCTAGATTGTTCCGAGTACTAAGTGGTATTAATGGTTTGATAGATTATGGAATTATTACCAAAAGAAAAAGATAAGCTTTTAATTTTTACCGCAGCACTATTAGCAGAAAGACGTTTAAATCGCGGATTAAAATTAAATTATCCCGAAGCCGTTGCCTATATCACCATGGAGATTATCGAAGGTGCTCGTGACGGCAAAACCGTGGCTGAATTAATGTCTTACGGAAAACAAATATTAACCGCCGATCAAGTTATGGACGGTGTTGCGGAGCTTATTCATGAAGTGCAGGTAGAAGCTACCTTTGAAGATGGTACCAAGCTTGTGACTGTTCACGATCCGATCAATTGATAAAATGTTTTTGATTTAATTCGATATTTTAAAGGAAATTCGGATTAACCCTGAGTTTCCTGCGGCACAAGGATGTGTCGCCAATTTCAAGAACGGTAAGTAATTGAATGGTAGGTGATTGAAATTGTGAAGAAGTTGGAAATCGCATTTTCAATTTCTGTCCTCTGATTAAATCATGGATGAGTTGATCAGAGGTTCCTAAAAAATATAATTCTGCCAAACAAAAAAAGAGTCTGCTATGAAACCCGGTGAAATTCGTGTTGCTGAAGGATCGATTACGTTAAATTCTGGCCGCAAAACAATTCTTGTTGCGGTAGAAAATTCCGGCGACCGTCCTGTGCAAATTGGCTCTCATTATCATTTTTACGAAGTGAATCCCGCATTAGTATTTGAGCGCGAGAAAACGCGCGGTTATCACTTAAATATTGCTTCGGGAACCGCGGTGCGATTTGAACCGGGACAATCCCGAGAAGTTGAATTGGTTGAATATCGTGGTAAACGAGAAGTGTATGGATTTCGTGGTGAAGTAATGGGTGCGTTAGATCCGTAATTTAAATAATAAAAATTCATCACTAAATCTAGTCTTCAATAAAACCTAACATTTCGAATAGAAAAACAGAGGTGCTTTTGCACCTTTACATATCGAGGTCAATCATGGCAACCATGGATCGTACCAGTTACGCACAAATGTTTGGCCCAACAACCGGCGATTCGGTGAGGTTGGGCGATACCGAACTTTGGATTCAAGTAGAAAAAGATTTTACCGTATACGGCGATGAAGTTAAGTTTGGTGGTGGTAAGGTTATCCGCGATGGCATGGGACAAAGTCAACAAGACAATTCTGTGGCAATGGATCTAGTTATTACCAACGCCACCATTTTAGATCACTGGGGTGTGGTAAAAGCCGATGTTGGCATTAAAGACGGAAAAATTGCAGCCATCGGTAAAGCCGGAAATCCCGACGTACAAGAGTCGGTTGATATCATCATTGGCCCCGGAACCGAAGTTATTGCCGGAGAAGGCTCCATTTTGACTGCTGGTGCGATTGACGCACACATTCATTTTATTTGCCCACAGCAAGTAGAAGAAGCTTTGATGTCTGGTGTTACCACCATGATTGGCGGCGGCACCGGCCCTGCAACCGGAACAAACGCAACCACCTGTACGCCAGGGCCTTGGAATATTGGCAAAATGTTACAAGCCACCGATGCCATGCCCATGAATTTTGGTTTTCTCGGTAAAGGTAACGCCAGCAAACCAGAGGCGTTGCGCGAGCAACTAGAGGCGGGCGCTTGCGGTTTGAAATTGCACGAAGACTGGGGAACAACTCCGGCGGCTATCGATTGTTGTTTAAGTGTCGCCGATGAATACGATGTGCAAGTGGCAATTCATACCGATACACTGAACGAATCCGGTTTTGTTGACGACACGTTAGGCGCGTTTAAAAATCGCGTAATTCATACCTACCATACCGAAGGCGCCGGTGGTGGTCACGCACCAGATATTATTAAAGCAGCTTCGTTAGCCAATGTTTTACCGTCATCCACTAACCCAACGCGTCCTTACACGGTGAATACGGTTGACGAGCATTTAGACATGCTTATGGTTTGTCACCATCTCGATTCTAATATTCCTGAAGATGTCGCGTTTGCCGATTCTCGAATTCGTAAAGAAACCATCGCCGCCGAAGATATTTTTCATGATTTAGGCGCCTTCAGCATGATCTCGTCAGATTCTCAGGCAATGGGGCGCGTGGGGGAGGTTATTTGTCGAACCTGGCAAACTGCTCATAAAATGAAAGTGCAACGCGGCAGTTTAGAAGGCGATAGCGAGTATAACGATAATATGCGTGCGCGCCGTTACATCGCTAAATACACCATTAATCCAGCAATTACTCATGGCGTTTCTGAATTAATTGGTTCTATCGAAGTGGGTAAACTCGCTGATTTAGTGCTGTGGAAACCGGCATTTTTTGGTGTAAAACCCGCCATGATTTTAAAAGGTGGATTTATTGCAGCTGCGCCAATGGGTGATCCCAATGCATCCATTCCAACGCCGCAACCGGTGCATTACCGCCCTATGTTTGGCGCCCAGCCCTTGGCTGCGGCAAAGTTGTCGGTAACCTTTGTTTCGCAGGCTGCCGTTAATAATAATATTGGCGAGCCACTCGGGTTACAAAGACAGCTCGTTGCCTGTAAAAACACCCGTAATATTTCTAAAGCCGACATGATTCTTAATAATTGGCAGCCGAAAATTGAGGTTGATCCGCAAACTTACGAAGTAAGAGCCGACGGTCAATTATTAACGTGTGAACCGGCAGAAAGTTTACCTCTTGCGCGCTTGTACAATCTATTTTAATGGCTCAAATATTTTAGGAATTTTATGTTAGAAATTTACGATCGTTTGGGCTTGCATTGTCACGAAGAGAAGTTTGCGACCCTAGCGTTAAATCATGATCAGCGCGATAAAGGGCGCTTGCGAACCTTTTTAGACGATGGCACCGAAGTTAGAATTTTCCTTGAACGCGGCAAGCCCTTATTGGTGGGTGAATATTTAAAAACACAATGCGGAAAAATAATTCAAGTGGTTGGCGCCGAAGAAGCTACTACTATTGCTTTTTGCGATGATTGGTTAATGTTTTCAAAGGCGTGTTATCACTTGGGAAATCGCCACGTAAAAATTCAAGTGGGGGAGTTGTGGCTACGTATTACGCCCGATCATGTACTTGAAGATATGTTGCTTCAATTAGGGCTCGCCGTCGAATCAGAATCAGCGGTGTTTATTCCAGAGAGCGGCGCCTACAGTCATGGACATCATCACCACTAATTTCGGTTTATTAAAATTAATGCAGCTAACCAGCGTAAATTTGCCGGTCGGCGGGTTTGCATTTTCGCAGGGTTTAGAAACCGCGTGTGAATTGGGCTGGGTTAAATCGTTGGATGATGCTCGAGATTGGATTGGTGTTCAAATTCAAGAATCTTTGGGCCACTTAGATTTACCCATTTTTCTACGAGCCTATGACGGTGCTGATTTAAGCAGTGATTTGACAGAGTTTAAGCGCTGGAATCGCTATATTTTAGCGAGTCGCGAAACCCAAGAGTTCCTATCGGCAGATATCGCCATGGGGGCTGCGCTAAAACGCCTAATGGCTAATTTAAACATCGATTGTGCCGTTGATGGCGATATTAGTTTTGTCTGCGCATTCGCATTTTTAGCGCACTATTGGCAGATCGATAAAAAGGCAGCCTGTTTGGGATATTCGTGGACATGGTTAGAAAATCAAATCTCAGCGGCAATGAAATTGGTTCCTTTAGGGCAAAATTCTGCTCAACAATTAATTGGTTTATTGCAACCGAAACTGACCAAAACAATGGAGTTCGCTCTAACCTTATCGAACGAAGAAATAGGTTCAAGTTTAATTGGTTTATCTATAGCCAGCTCTATGCACGAAACACAATATTCAAGATTGTTTAGAAGCTAATGTTTACAAAAAACTTTAAAAAAGAATCGATTTTGGAATTTTTAAAGCTGCGAAACATTTCAAAAAATTAATGAAAAAGAATCAGAGTTAACCATATGACAACGAAACAAACTTTGCGGGTAGGTGTGGGCGGCCCGGTCGGTTCCGGTAAAACTGCGTTATTAAGATCATTGTGTTCTGCTATGCGTGATCATTATGATATAGCCGTTGTAACCAATGACATTTATACCAAAGAAGATGCTAATTTTTTAACAAAACATGAAGCATTATCCGCTGATCGTATTATTGGTGTTGAGACCGGCGGTTGCCCGCATACCGCAATTCGTGAAGATGCATCAATGAATTTAGCGGCAATCGATGAGTTAATCGCGCGTCATGGAAATTTAGACGTAGTGTTTGTCGAAAGTGGTGGCGATAATCTCAGCGCAACCTTTAGCCCAGAGCTTTCAGATTTAACTCTTTATGTTATCGATGTTTCTGCTGGCGATAAAATTCCGCGCAAAGGTGGCCCAGGAATCACAAAATCAGATTTATTAATTATTAATAAAACCGACTTGGCTCCCTTGGTTGGAGCCTCGTTGGATGTGATGGATCATGATGCCAAAGCCCAGCGTGGTGATAGGCCGTTCGTATTTTCTAATTTAAAATCGGGTGAAGGACTATCGACAATACTTCAGTTTATTGTTAACGCGGGCATGTTAGAAGAAAAAGCCATTTTTTAAGAAAAGGCGTGTTACAATCAAATCGGTGGGCTAGATTTATAAAATTAAGGTAATAAGACGATGGCGTTTTCGACACTAAAATTTTTGAAAAAGGCAGTTTTTAAAAAAATTAAGAAAGCTTTTAATCCAATTTTGACATTAGTGGTAACAAGCTTTCCAGCGTTGGTTTTTGCTCACCCAGGTCACAGTGCCGAAGGTAGTTTGATGCATTCTTTCGAACACGGAGTTTGGGCCATTGCCGTGTTAGCGTTGGTTGGTATTTTTTACGCGGTTGCGTTGTTTGCAAAATCTTTAGCGTCCAACAAAAACTAATTGTACTCCTATTGGTTTATTTCTCGCAGACGCTTACTCTTTGATCAGCTTTTCGTAGGAATTTAATGGAATTTTTATTCCAGAATGTAGCTTACGAAAAGTTGATTACTGTAGCTTAATGTTTTTCATGGGATTACTGCCCATTCTTCCTGATTTGTAATTCAGACTTATTCCATTCCGTAATTTTTCTTAAAATCCATTCCTCTTTTAATAGAGTCAATACTGGCGTCCGTGCCTTTAAAACTCCTATAGAATTTCTATTTTTACTTCTGAACTAACGTTTTTAAGAACCTCTGATTAATCTCTTTTTAATTTCAATAAACGGATTGTATTGGGTATTAGCGACTTGTTTTATTAAGAGTAGAGACGTTGACATAATCAGAGCTTCCTATTTGTTAGTGCTGATTTTCTCTAACACTACTGACAGGCGCATCCTTGATTTAATTTTTATTCATCCCTGATTTTTTCGAAAGTCTATAACCTTTAATTAAACCATCCATAGATTAATTAAAGGTTAGACATTTCAAACTGTGTACTTGCAAAACAATGCAAAAAATTCTAGTTAAATCATTCACGTTTAAATCGGCAGTTTTAACTTAATAGAATATTCTCGTGCCTCTGGAAAAATTAAATGTTGTTAAAGTTTCCCAGATTTAAAACGCGTATTTTTCAAATTTAACGACACCTTGTAAAAATATTAACGATGTTACAAATACAGGTGCCGTTAAAATATTGAATTTATTCAGACTGGTTTGTGGTTACGGTTCGAGTCGTGGTAGATGTATGACTCTGACCTTGGGCGTCGATAAATTCTTTATTTTTAGTGACGGTACCAGAGTCTTTATCATAACTGGCATTAGTATTTTTACTTACTGTGTTGCCCTGAATACCGGTTCGGCTGCTACTGGTTGCATAACCATTTTCGGTGCGTGTCGCTTGGCTGGTCTTGGAATAACTTTCACCATTTAGGCGGGTTCCATTCACGGTCTTTGTTGCCGTTTGAGTATCTTGATCAACACTTACCTCTTTAACACGAGATTTGCTCTGGCCATTTGGTAAGGTTGCCGAACGAGATTTAGTGAAACCGTTTTCATTAGTCTGACGTTGAATATTTCGGTTAAAGGTGCCGTTCACCGTTGTACGCGACTGATTTACATTGAAATTTTTGCCTTTACCAAGTGCAAAGCTTTGAGATGAAGAAAACGCAAGTGCGGTAACGAGTGATAATAAAATTAAGTTTTTCATGATAGCCTCATATGGTGTGATAATTTGATATTTCAGTGTAAGTAACGTTACATGTTCTTGATGGTTGACAATTAATTAGATAATGAATCAAGTGGCTAGAAAGGTAATATTTATTAGCTATATGTATATTAAATAATATTAATGAATGCTTGTTTGATTTTTGTGCGATAGTTGGTGGAATATATTCAGAAGTTGGAATAAGCAAGCGCAATTACAGTGATTAATCTAGAGCCCACTTACACGAGAAAAGGTCGGTTAACACCCAGTCGACAAAGTTGGTCTAATTAATATTCTGGCGCTGGAGCAATCTGATTGGCGACAGAGAAAATACTCGAGCTAGAACTGAATACAACCAATCTTTTTATACGTTTAGCCAATTGATAGTCAGTGATGTTGCGAGATACGATTTAACCGCTAAGTTGAAACGGATAAAAGTTATTTTTATGTCGTATGTAAAAATAATAGATTTCGGTAGGTTAAAAATTTTTTCTATTGATATTCTCGATGCCAAAACTAAAACACTACTGTCCACTATAAATTAGAAAGTCAGGCTTGAAAACATCATCTATACAGACTCATTTATATTTTACAACACTATAGATATCAGTAATTTTCGTCATTAGTGGATTAATCTTTAGAAGTTTTAATTGTTAATAATAAAATCCATGCTCAAAAAATTGAGAGCTTTTAGAGTCAGGTTAAAATTTTCATAAGGAAACATGGCGGAATTAAAAAATTTAAATAATTTTTTAAAGAGCATGAAAAGCGTTTCTGTGAAAGAGAGCGCTAACTATTTAAGTCACTTGCATAACAAGAATGCTCGTTAACTCTATCTATTTTGTTCTGATGTTTATATAAAGTTGTAAATATATTTTGCATATATGTAGTTACTGATTTGTAAGATTTTTTGTTGTATTTTGAATGTTCATGGACTTTTTGTTTTGGAGGCATTGTGAAGATAATTAATAGGATAGTTGAGTTTTTAACTGGTGATTCTTCTCCTTCCGTCTCTGAAGGAGATCAGGTTTACTCTTCACTTAAAGACAAAATAGATTTCGAATCCACGAGTCTTAGATCTAATATATACCTATTTTTAGGTTATATGTTTTTTTTTCTAATCACTATTGTTGGTGTTGCTGATTCAGACTTTTATTTTCAGAGTCGAAAAATAAGTATGCCGATAGCTGGCATAGAAGTTAAAACTGTGCATTTTTTCTTTGTTGGAGCGTTTCTGATTGTTATTATGCAGGCGCGTGTATTGACTCATTTTTCATTGTTAAGAAGTTATTTCTATCAATTTTGTGATAATTATAAGGATAGGTTAGATGAAATTGGCTTTTCTGCTCCGCTTTATTATATTTATAATCGTTACCGAAGCTGCTTGACTAATTATGATAGAAAAACTACTTATGAGGCCGAGATTTTTTTGTATGTAGGGTTTGTTATTTTTTTATTACCCCCGTTATTGATTTTTGTTGCTATTTATAAGTCCTTTTCATCTTCGTCTTTGATTTTGTCTTTGTCTTTAATTTTTCTTCTTAGTTGTTCTGTGTGTTATTCCTATTTTGAGGTTCGTAGTACACATAAATTTCCTATTTGGTTTGATCCAATTTCTTATACTTTGAGCGGCGTTTTTTTTATTTTTGTTCTGATTTTTGTGTACGGACTTCCCGACGCGCTTTTTTTTAGTCTGTTATTTTTATTGCCTTTGATTTCGCATTTTTCTAATTTGAAAAAAAGTAATGTGCTTGATAAGTTTATAATTTTTATTTTTGTCTTATTAGTCGGAGTTTGTGCCACATATTTGTATGGTGTTGGACTTGGTTTTTATAAGGGGTTAGATTTTAAGTTTGGTGTTGAGCACCACTCTTTGGGTAGTGCCTGGGGTTATATTGATTCATTTTTCGGGGATATTCCCTCTGATAGTTTTTGTGGAGATATAAGTGTTCATTGGCCCAGATTTTTACGCGTAACATTAATGATATTTGTAATTGTTTCGTATTTTGGAATTAGGTTATTCTTGGGACGAAAGTTTTTTAAGCGATATTTTTCAGTATTGCTTGTTTTTATTTCTCTGTCTTCGATATTCGTTGATGTTTCTAAAGGTGGAGCGGATAATTTTTTTCGTTATGAAGTTCCGATGTCTCTGTTTTCGTTTCTTGTTAATAGATTTGGTTTTTCGAATAAATCCTACGACTGTGTGTTCGAAGCGTATTATGAAAAACTCAGTGTATTTGATTATAAGTTTCCACCGAATTTTTCTAGAGTTTTTATTGAAAAAGATCAGATTCCTGGCTTTAGTTTAAAATTTGATCATTTGGATGATTTTTTACACGATTTAAATGAGCGCTTATGTTCCACGAAAGCCTCGTTTGTATATAGTAAATTCATACGAAACGAGGCTGATATAGATGAGGAAAACGAATCTAAATGTGGAAAATTTTTGAACCATACTGTAGCTAAATATTTTGATCCACAGTCAATAGATTTTGATCAGGAATTCTTAATGACAATTAATGAAGAGGAGTACCGGCAATATTGGATGCTTAAACGTCGAGAATACTATAATCAATTCCCACATAGTAATCTTAAATTTACAGAATTAAATGGTTTTACTATTTATGACGGGCGTATTATTAATGCTAATTTATACACTTCCAGACTATTTGACTCGGTATTAGTTAACCTGAATTTTGAAGGGGTGCAATTAACAAAAGCATTGATTCCGTATTCAAAATTTACAAATGTTAATTTTTCCCTTGCTATAGGAAATACAGCACGATTTCTCGGTTCTAACATGAAAGCTGTGGATTTTAAGTTTTCCACATTAACTAATGCGGACTTTAGGTTCAGCTTGTTGGAGGACGTTGATTTTAGATATTCGAATTTGGTTAAATCTCAATTTAACGGCGCTGTGATTATTCGGGGAGATTTTCGACACGTTGAGTGGGCGGGGAGTGATACAGAAACGTTTAATTGCTCAATTGTTGTTGAAAAGGATGGGTTGTCTGAATATAAAGATAAAAATTCAGCGCCACTTTTTTCCACGGAAAATACCAATTTAGTAAATGAATTAGAGTTGTCTTATCAGAATATATTAGACAATTTTTATCCTCAACATGAGTTACTAAATGGGAGCAATTTATGTGGTTATCAGCTACGTCTGCTTAAAACTGATAGTTTATCCTCCGGCGGTGAGAACACTCAAAATCATGATGGTTTATGCAAAAATGCTATTGCTAATGCCGAGAGAAAGCTAAATTCCAGATGGGATTTGAAATGGGCTAGCGGTCGGATTTGTACGGTAGAGTTGAATAAATCTTAAAGGATTTATTTATACGGCAATTTTGATGAATCATACAGTTATACCGGTGAGGCTAAGAAAGTGAAGCATAACTTTCTTAGCCTTTTTGTTAACCTATTCGATTAACAACCTAGATTGTCGCGTAATAAACCAGTTCTTGCTTCGAAGGTTGAAGCGCCGCTTAAGTTCGGGAATAGATTTAAGCGCGAGCGGAATTCAACTTCATCGATGGTAACTTGTTGGAAACAGAAGTTCGCACTGCGTGGAGTAGTTTGCTCCATGATGAATGCAGCGGTTTGAATGTTACCGTTAACGTTGGTGTAAAGAACTTTCCAGTAGCCGCTTGGGATACGGTGGCTTTCGTCGGCATTTGGTAGGCTTGCAAAGAAGAATTCATACAAAGGACCGGTTAATACGAATACTTCGCTGAACCCGCCGGTTTGTACCAATCGACGTACGCGATCTTCCAAAATGTTCCATGGACCTTGGTTAAGACCAGCGGCTTGTGGCGTTACGTTTGATAGGTAGTTAAGAACTTCAAAGTTTGAAAAAGCACCCAGAGACGCAAGTGGAGCTTGGTGACCACGATCGGTACCGATTTGTGCAGCTGCGCCATCGTAGTCGTTTGGTTCAAGAGTACGGCTTGGGAATAATATTGGGTCTGCACGGAAAGTACGTGAACGGCCACCTTGGATGGTGCTTGGAGTAATACGGTAAGCAACCCAGTCAGCAAATTTGGTGGTGGCATTGTTGCTTAAAGTGTAAGGATCACGAAATACTACAAAGTTCGAACTTGGTGTGCCAGAAGGGCAAGAGCCTGGGCAATGTTGAGAGTTAACAGCAAAAACTTCGGTTGAAGCTAAGAAAAAAGACAAGACAAGTAACAACTTTTTCACTTTGATTACCCTACTTTGGTGTTAAAGGAGAGTAAACATTCGCATTAATTGGTTAAGCTTGCTTTTATTTATTGTGAAATAAATATTAAAAAAAGTGTATTTGTGACGAACTTATCATTTTTTGAAGGTGCATTCCGGCGACATTTATAGAGATTCCCCGAATATTTATTTTTGCAAAAGCTGCAAATAAATTTCGTTAATATTCGAGATTTAACCGATTAAAATAGCTTGTCGCAGTGAGAAAAGTCGTGCGTTTTTAGGCTGTAAATGTAAGGAGTTTGTTCCGATAAGAACGTGTTAGCAGGGCTGAAAAAGTTACCGAATTAACCGATTTTGGTTGTCGATAATATTGTTGATACCTTTTTTGTCGATATGTATCAACTTAAAAATATAAAGCTATTTTTACTTTATTGTTTTGTATTTTGAAATAATTGGACCATCAGCAACGGTTTGCAGGAATTCTGGCTTTTTACGGTTTGGTTCTCGTAGATTTTTTAAACAACAAATAAAATTGTCGATGGCAAGCGGTGCCATCGACAACTTATAGAATGTGCGCGGTTAAGGGTTAAGCCAAATGTGCCTCATGGGGCTGGCTAACTCGTTTTTTACTAAGTTGCGTTAGGCTTTTTTCGACCGCTCTTAATATGAGTCGTCGACTAATCACTCCCACAAGTCGATTATCACTGTTTGTTACTGGGTAAACCTTGGGTTTTGCCCCCAACATTTGTTGAGCCAAACTGAGCAAATCACTGTCTTCTTTCACCGATAATACATCGGTCTTCATGATGTCTTTTACTTGTGCGACACGTTGATTGTAATAGATTACTTGAATAGCTGCGCCCAGGCAGTCTTGTTCAGATATCCAGCCAATAACGTCTCCGGAATCGTTAACTACTGGCCCGCCAATGACTTCATGTTTAACCAACTCCTTTACCGCTTCTACAACTAAATCATCTTCGTGGAACTTTACAAAATCTGTGGTCATAAAATCGGAAACTTTAAGTGATTCCATTTGCAGTGTCCTCTGTCTGGTCGGTGGCGTTAAATTAATGAAGTTGCCATAGAGATTCAGCGCCGTTTGTTTATCTTTTTATGTGCGGCGTACTTACAGTTTTGCTCATGAATTTAGTTTGTGCCAGTTATCTCAAATTCAATGGATTCAAAAATCAACCGCAACTTTCTTTAAACTAAATCTAATAAGGTGAAAGGATCATAACGAGTTAAGAGCAGTGTTATTTGATCTAGGGCCTGCTGAATACAAATGTCTCAAACAGTTTTGATTGATTGTTAAAGACTGTGAGGTGAATACGATTTTTTTAAGCAGTGCTTTTGTAAAAACTTGTCTCTAGCTAGACAAAGTTTTTATAGATTAAAGGATATTCTTCTGTTCTGGTAATAAGTAAAAAGGATAAAAATATAATTTCTGTTCATCTTTTGTGATAGATCTATAAGCCGACGTTTGGATGACGTATCTTGAACGATAATTTAAATGAATTCGAATATTGCATAATGTAATTTACCCATTATTCCAATCGGATATTTACAAAGATTCTGTTTGAAATTGGATCACAAATTTGACGTGCATTTTTAAAACGACCCAATTAAGGGAGATTTTTACGTCGTTGAGTTGCGATATTTTTTATTCTAATCGGAACTATTAGTTCTTTTGATAGTTATATTCGAGGCTTTGTAGCAGTATTTGCGGCGTAGAATATTTTGAATGAGACCTATATGTTAAATTTGCGTGATATTTACGCCGATTCACCGTAGTAACGTCATGCTCTAGCGGCTGTTATGCCAGTTTGAAATTACCCATTAATTAATATAGAAAGTAATGGTATTCCACTTCTTGTCTGAACGCGATTGATCTTAGTGAGTTGAAGGCAAGGAGTGATGTTGAATACGGCGACAGCATGCTTAGTTTTTTAGACATTGGTGTTTTGTAATTTTGCGATTTGAATCGATTCAGATTTTTTGAAGAAATATTCTGAAGTTTTTTCTAGGAAGTCCGCCCAATTTCTTTGACGCATATACGTTTTAGTTAGCGAACTTTGAAAATCTATACGCTGGTGTTTGGTTTAATAATTGAAATTAAGTCTTTTTTATTCAGTAGATTAGACAGAGTTAACAGTTTGATAACTTGGCGCGAAATGAACAACGAATGCGCTATTCCCTTAGATATAATGATGTTATCAACTGTTCCAGTTTTCTGAGTATTGTTCATACCAAACAGTACTTGAAGAGTTTATTTTTTTGGAAGCCCCCTCAAATGAACGCGAAGTATTTAGCAAGCTGTGCAAGTCTATTGTTGTTAGCGGTGCATGGAGCGTCGGCCCAATTCGTTAACCAACCTCAAACCCCTGGAGAGCTGATCAGTAAGTCGCATCCTGAGTTGGGTCGGTTAACCACTATCGAAATCTTAGGCGATCTAATCATCGCCATTCCTGAAATCCCCTCGTCAACACCAGAAGGCGACTTTGTTGTTCGAGCAATTGATATTTCAGATCCCAAAAACCCTGTCACCGTAAATACTTTCGGTATGACACGCTCACCGATCCTTGCCCATGGTACTTACAAAAGAGGCAACGAAGTTTATTTAGGTGGTTTTCCCAATGACGCGGTTCGTTTAGAACCCGACGGTTCGGTCGTTCACGCCAAATGGACTGGTCCAGATGCACATTTCAACAAGAGCGGTATGATGCATCCTTGGGCGGCCAGACATTGGTGGAGTTACGGTGAGGTTTCCGGTTTATCGTGGTTGCAGCTTGACGGTGAAGTTACCGCAGAGTGGGATCACCTCGGTTTAACTGGTGTCATTGGTTTCCCATCTTTTATGGGTAACCTAATGTTGTATTCTTCAGACCAAACCTTTTCAGGTATGGCTGCTTATGATGTTAGTGATCCAACCAATCCAGTATTGTTGGACGTTCTTAAACTTCCAGATACTCATCCTACAATTACAATCCCGCGCTTTATTAATGGTCAAAATGTAAACGTTCCTGCTCCTTACGGATTGGGTGGTTACTGGAGTGAAATCTACGGCCACTATATGGTGTTTGCCCGTCGCGGTGATAACCCAGGTGTTCAGGTTGTTGATTTCTCTGATCCAACTAACCTACGAGTGCATTGCGAAGTTTTCTACCGAGATCCAGCACGTAATCTCGTCATGGATACGGCGATTGGCTCAAGCTACATGGGCTTCCAGGACGAGTTTATCTTCTCTGAGCAGCTCAAAATTAATGTAGAGACCTGCGAAGCGCAGTTGCTGTTTAAAGAGATCGAAAACGAACTTGAAACCAGTCAATATTCTCGTCCTCTTGGTAATATGATGTTGTCAGGCGGTGGTCATAACTATTTGATTGAAGGTCGTGGCATTGCTTCGGGCGGTTTGGGTATTTGGGCTCATCAAGCAGAACCTGACACTCGTCCACCGTTTGTTGCCTACCATATTCCTAAGCGTGATCAGACCAACTATCCGCTAATGGCTCCAATATCGTTCATGATTCCGGAGACCTTGCGCACCGAAAACATTGTTGTGGGCGAAAATATTCGTTTAACCGAAGTGGGTGGTGACCAAGTACCTGTCGATTATTTGTTATCGCATACTGGTGTGCTAACGGTTGATCCACTTGAGCTTTTGAAACCCGATACAACCTACGAAATGACTTTGGTTGGTATTGAAGACGCCGTTCATAACCCGATGGAAGAATTTACCTTCCGCTTCTCTACCGGTAGTGAGGTTCAATCAGCTGTTCCGGTGATCCGTAATGTACGCTTGTCTGCGGCGACGCTTCTTCCGAACGATCCCGTAACCGTGACCGTTGATGCCGTAGACGCAGATGGTGATAGCTTGGAGTATCGTTTCCGTCGCTCTGCGGGTGAAGCATACGGACCTTGGTCTTCTGCGAGTTCTGCGACTTTTACCTACGCAGATCTGGGCAATTTTGCAATCAACGTTCAAGTTCGTGATCCGTCGAATAATATCGCTACGTCTGTTACTAACGTAGCTGTTGTTGAGACCTTGTTGACGCAAGAAACAACACTTTCCAGTTCTCCTTTAGCGCTTTCATTTGACGGCGCTTACGTATGGGTCGCAAACCCCGACAACGACACAATTGCTCAGCTGGCGATTGATACACACGAAAAATCCAGTGTCGGTGAGGTTTTTGTTGGTAAAGATCCACGCAGCCTTGCTACAGATACTGAGGGTCGTCTATGGGTTACTCTTCACGATGACGATGCCATAGCCGTTTTAGACTCTGCGGGCAATAGGCTGGAAACCATCGAGACTGGTTATGGTAGTGCGCCATTTGGTGTGGTGGTAAGTCGTGCGGGAGATTTTGCCTACGTTTCTCTGTACAACTCAGGAAAAATCGTCAAAGTCGATACAACAACCATGACCATTGTTGCTGAGACCACTCAAAAGCTTCCTACTGTTAAAGCGTTAGCGCTAACCGAAGACGGTACTCGCTTAGTTGCCACGCGATTCATCTCTGATGACAACTGGGGTGAGGTTTGGATTGTTGATACCGCAACTATGGCGATTCAACGTACCGTTAAACTCGATCAGAACCTTGTACCCGACCAGATTGATAACGGTCGCGGTGTTCCCAACTACATTGGCAGTGTTGTCATCGACTCAGAAGCACGTTTTGCCTACGTTGCTGGTAAGAAAGATAACACAGGCAGTGGCCTAGTTAACGGCAACCCAGACTTGGATGACGACAACACTGTTCGTACCTTTGCGGCGCAAATTGATCTTACTTCTGGGCTTGAATTGCGTGAAAGTCGTATCGATTTCGATAACGCCGATTCTCCCTCTGCATTAACCTTGGTTGGTGACGATCAATATTTATTAGTAGCAATGCAAGGTGGCAATCAAGTGTTTGTCGTTAACCGAGATGGCGCAACCGGTGCGCTGGGTGTTTCCGCCAGCCGAATTGCCAGTGGTCTTGCTCCTCAAGGTTTATTGTTCGATGGTTTAACCGAGCAATTAATGGTGAAAAACTTCACTGAGCGCACCGTGACATTTGTCGATTTGAGCAATTTCTTGCGTGGTAGCATTGTGAATCCTGCGAGCGATTCGGTGAGTACTGTAGCTAACGAAGTGCTTTCCGATGAAGTTCTGCTTGGTAAGCAAATTTTTTACAGTGCCGTTTTAGACCTAAATACCGGTAGCGAAAACCGTGCAAAAACCAGCGCCGAAGGCTATTTGAGTTGTGCGACCTGTCACTTAGATGGCGACCAAGATGGCCGTGCTTGGGACTTTACTGGCCGCAACGAAGGTGTGAGAAACAACATTACCTTAAATGGTCGCATGGGTGCTCGTTTCGGATTTATGCACTGGTCGGGTAACTTTGACGAAGTGCACGATTTTGAAATCGATATCCGTGAGCGTTTTGTTGGACGCGGTTTGATGACCGACGAACAATACGAAGCAACCGGTGCGGATAATCCAATGATCAGCAGTAAAGCCGGTGTCAGCTCAGATCTAGATGCTTTGGCAGCTTATGTTGAAAGTCTTGGTAAAGCCTCATTGGCTCGCAGTCCCTACCGTGATCCCGTTACTGGTCAAATGACCGAGCAGGCGCTGCGTGGTCGTGAAGTATTTGAGTCAGCCGGTTGTGTTCAATGTCATAGTCCAATCGCTAACGGAGATGGATTCTTTGATGTAGGTGCGTTTACCGATGGCCAAATCCACAACATTGGTACTACTCGTAGTTACTCTGGTTCACGTTTAGGCGAAGAATTACCAGGCATTAAAACCCCTTCTTTGCTCGGTGTATTTAAATCTGCACCTTACTTACATGATGGCAGTGCGCCTGATTTGGAATCTGTATTTACAAGCATAGGTGGACAAGTTATCGAAGCTGAAAGCTTGAGCTCTTCCGGTTCTGCAGTACAGGTTGTTCCTGAATCATTTTCATACCTACGTGGTGGTGCAGGTGTTCGCCTTAGTGGTAATGGCAGCTTGTCGATCTCAGCGGCTTCTCCAGGCGCACCATTTAATGGATTTGTGCGTGTTCGTTACGGTTCGGTAACTCAGCCCGCTAACTTGAAGTTGACAATTAATGGTCAAGAGTTGGTTAGAGCCCTAGAAGTACTACCAACAGTTGGCGGTGAAGATGTTAACTTCCGTGAAACCACCTTCTCAGCGGCATTTATCGGTAATCAGCAAAATGCCACTCTGTCGATAGAGTCTACCGACGGTACCGCTTCTGCAGTGATTGATACCATTACCGTTTCAACCAGAGATGCTGTGACTAACGCGGCACCGCATTTAGCGTTTAACTCATTAAGTTCTACGGAAAAAGATGAGCTTCTAGCGTTCGTCATGCAGTTAGATACTCAAAATGCTGCCCAAGATGATGTTGATCTAGGTATTGTTACGACTATTGTTGAATCAACTGAAAACCCCAATCCAGGCAATGGGAACGGTGGCAATGCTTCTACTGGCGAGACCGAAACTGAAAGTACCGGTGGTTCTAACCCAGTGTCACCTACCAACGAAGAACCCGGCGTTGCTGGAAGTAGCGATAGTGGTTCTGGTTCCTACGGAGCATTCGCCTTGTTACTACTTCCCCTGTTGTTGCGACGTAGAAGACAACAAGTTCACTAATCAGCGGTAATGATTAATAAAAAACCCAGCGAGAGCTGGGTTTTTTATTGGCGGTTAGAAATATCATTAAAATCAATCATCATCACTTTACTGTTTAAAGATTTGATTTTTCATCAGATTTGAACGTTAAAAAGTATTTCGATCAATCTCATTGAGTAGACTTTGGAATTTAATCGCGGTGTTTCTAGGTTAGAGAAATAATAGGAAACTCTGACTAACCCAGAGTATCCAGTGACACAAGAATGTGTCGCCAGTCTCAAGAACAGTAAGAGATTGAAATTGTGAAGAAATTGAAAATCGTATTATCAATTTCTGACCATTGATTAAATCAGGGACGAGTTAATCAGTGGTTCTAATAATTAGATTATGAAGTTAGTTTTTGTAGAGCCTTAGTAATTGTTGATCAGCAGTTTACCACTTTAAATATTTACCTAATTTATCTCGCCATGAAATATTGCTTATTTATACTTTGTTTATTCGGGTTACCTTGTTACGGAGAAGTTGATCTCGTTAAGGTCGATAAATCCGAGCGTAAAATGTATTTGTTATCGAATGGCAATATAGTTAAGGAATTTAAAATCGCCTTGGGTGCAAGCCCAGAAGGTCACAAACAGCAGGAAGGTGACGAGCGAACTCCCGAAGGTAATTACGTTTTAGATTACATTAAAGAGGATTCTGCTTTTTACAGAGCAATGCACATTAGCTATCCCAATAAAAACGATATGAGCAACGCAAAAGCCAACGGTGTTTCGCCGGGCGGATTTATTATGATTCACGGGCAGAAAAACGGTTTTGGTTGGCTAAGTTTCTTAAGTCAAAATTTTTGATTGGACCAACGGCTGTATAGCTCTTACAAATTCAGAGATGGATCAATTTTTGGAATTGGTTGAAGAGGGTACAGATATTCAAATTGATTGGTGACGCTTCTTGTAAATCCACATTCGGCTATTACCCGAGCACAGCTATCTTGCCAATTGATAAGTTAATTATGCTAAACCCTAGCATAATAAGTAATGCATTGAGAAAGATCTGCGTAATATCTGCTCGCATTGGCGTGCAATTTAAAGCGTACAAATCGCCTAAAAATATTGACTGGCGATCAGGAGCTTCAAAATATTTTTTAATTTCCTTTTATTAACTATTACCAATCCACAAATTGGATGTGTTTTTTCTGCCTCGTAGAAAAATAATGAGTTTTGAATTTATGGTCATCCATAAAAAAACCGCTCTTTCGAGCGGTTTTTCAGTCAACGCAATATCACACTGTCTTAGTTAAGATCAGCTTCCAAGCTAACTCCAGAGTACGTGGAGAATGCATGGATACTTACATACCAAGTACCAGCAGCTGGGCTATTGATTGTACAGCTTTCGTTGTTGCCATTTAGGAATGGGCGACAATTAAAGGTAGATGTGGTTGGTTGGCTACCAAATCTTACGTACAAGTCAGCATCGCCTGTGCCGCCAAACATAGACGCGTTCAGGCTTGAGGTACCAGCAGGAACTTGAATGGTGTAGTGGCGCCAAGTGTTGGTGTTACCTGAAAGGTTTGATTGACTGATGCTCGCCGAGCCTCCAGCTGGAGCAGTGAAGCTACCGGTCAGAGATACACCAGAGAACGTGCTGAATGCGCGAACTAAAACATGGTAAGTACCGGCTTGAACATTGGTGATGTTACAAGTCTCGTTGTTACCGTTTAGGAACGGACGACAATCAAATGTGCTAGTCGTTGGAGCAGAGCCGAAACGAACGTAAAGGTCAGCGTCGCCTGTACCGCCAGCGATATTGAAGCTTAGGCCAGTTGCGCCAGCAGGAACTTCAAGTGTGTAACGAATTTCAGTGCCAGTTGCACCAGAAAGACCAGTAACTGCAACGCCGTTGGTTAGAGTAGAACCGCCGGTGCCGCCACCGCTACCGCCGCCGGAAGCCATAGCAACTGCCGCCGCTGCGTTTACGATACCAACACCACAACCGCTACAAGTGCCTGGGAAAGGACGTGCAGTTGCTTTCAGGATAGATTCTACTTCGTCTGGAGTGATACCTGGATCAACCGCGTAAAGTAACGCTGCTGCACCAGCAACGTGAGGCGTTGCCATACTGGTACCTTGGTAAAACGCATAGGTATCAGAGCCAGGAGTAGTAGTACCAGTGTTTAGCGTAGAAAGCACACCATTACTGGTTGTAGTGGTCTCGCCACCAGGAGCAGCCACATCAACTAGGTTACCGAAGTTTGAGTAGAACGCTTTGCTACCGTTGCGGTTAGTTGCAGCTACAGCAATAACGCCGTTACAGTTTGCAGGGTTAGCGTTAGAGACGTTAACGTTAGAGTTACCAGCAGCAACAACAACAGTAGTACCCAAAGAGCGAGCTGTGTTGATCGCAGCTTGAGTGGTTGCGCTACAAGCACCGCTGCCACCTAGACTCATGTTAAGTACGTTTGCCGGGTTAGCGTTGGCTGGTAGACCACTAACGGTACCACCTGCACCCCAGATGATACCGTCAGCGATATCGGAGGTGAAACCACCACAACGGCCTAGTACACGAATAGGCACAACCTTGGCGGTATAAGCAACACCAGAAACACCAACGCCGTTGTTACCAACTGCCGCAACCGTACCTGCTACGTGAGTACCGTGCCAAGAACTGTTGCTGGCTGGGCTACCGGCACCACAAGCACCCGCTGGTTCCCAGTCGCCTTGGTCGCGAGCATCACTGTCACGACCATTACCGTCTTGGGCGGTAGTCGCGTCAGAAATCATGTCATAACCTGGAAGAATGTTAGGAGCAAGGTCGGCGTGAGGGCGGTAACCCGTATCGATAACACCAACCACAGCGCCAGTACCGGTAGTTACATCCCAAGCCGCTGGTAGGTTTAGACCACCGGTAGACTCAAAGTAGTGCCATTGTTCGTTGTAACGAGGATCATTTGGCGTTGCCAAAGGATGCATTAGTAAGTCTGGTTCAGCGTATTCAACATTTGGATCGGTCATGATTTCGCTGATGATTGAATCGATTTCTTTTTGCGATTTGAAACCGTCCATTTTTAACAATTGGCCACCGGTCGATAAACGACGCATATGCTCAAAGGTAGTGCCTGTGGCGCGACCCATACGGTTGACTTGAACAGTGCTCATGGTTTCTGCACTGGCAAGCTCAGACGAGTCTTTGTACTTAACAATAATGCGGTTAGTAACAGATTGTGATTGAGCAGGAGTAGCAAAAGCTTGTTCGAATTCAGGCATAGCTGCGAAGCTTAGGCTTGATGCAGCAGACAAAGCCACGGCGCTGATTGCAAATGCAAGGCGCTTAGATGACTTTTGCCATGATTTTTTAATGACGGGTAACATAACTGTCCTCATAACATGGTCTAACATTGTCGAATGTAAATTAAGATTGCCGTTGGCCAACAGCTAACTCCGCCCTATTCAAAGCACGAGAAAATCCTGCCTCATTCAAAGAAGCATGAGCGGAAGAAATCAAAGAATTAATTTAATGATTTACCGGGTTTTTGAAGATGCATAAATTTGTCTTCTTCAACCCAGCGAATATTGTCTAACGTTTTTACAGACTCTATAAATTTATTCAGCGCAGCTTCACTTAAAGTGGGTTTCATAATTAAAACCCAGCGACTTGCCGAGCTGTGTTCGGCTTTTTCGAAACTCGTATCACACGGCTTTAAATCAGAAATTTCAGAAAGCATAGTTTCACTTTCTGTATCGCTAAGCGGCGTATCAAACATAATAATCACGCGTTGAGCAGGTTGTGCCATAGATATCGCGGATAGCCCAAAAATTAATAAACCCAAAAAAATAGAAGCAATGTTTCGTGCGGTCATCTTCATAATGTCAATCTGTGTAGTTTTTGCTAATTATTAGTATCAGCAAAACAATTCTGAAAAATAAACCTCGCTCACAGTCAGTATGCCAACCGGTGCGACAATTTATTGGCCCAACTTGTTTGAGTCTTAAATACCTGCGATGTTCTGTGATCAAAAAACATCTTCTCAAATAGGCCAAGAGTCTTTCAGAAACAATAAATCCAGCTTCGGTAAACGCTTAAATTGATTATCTAGTGAAACGTTGAACCGAATAACTTCCTCATCCTATGCCTTAATTCTTAAGTTTAACAGTCCTGTTAGTAAGCCAGCTAAATACAAAAATTGAGGTGTATGAAGTTGAAATTTTAGAGAATTAGTATACAGCCCAGATTTTTAAAGAATAATTTTGACCAGTGTTTGCAAGTAATGGTCAAGTATCTTCATAAATTTCGACTTTTAACGTGAAATAGCCAAATTAATAGCGAGCTAATTTCATTACCTGTTAAATATTTCAGGATTAAATTTAGTTTCAAATTACTGAAATTAATTACCGATTTGAGACCTAATCGTCGTTGTTGGTAATTCGTCTTAAACGCTCAAATTTTTGACTATTATTGCTATTTATTCTTATTTTTTTTGGAACAGAACTTCGTTCTCTATAAAATAGATTTTTTATTAGTTTTCAAAATAGCGCGACCGCAATCGTAAAATTCACCCAAACCACCGTGGTTATTACCAAGTTTTTTTCAACCATTTCATAAACACTAACACCAATCCTTCCTAGGTAGGGTGATTCTTCAGATCACCAGTTTTATCTCGTCGAATTTATTAATCATAGGCTTGGCAATGGAAACCGAAACCCAGAGGCATAACCGACGTGTAATTTCCGGATGGCTAACCGCAGAAATTAACGATAGGAATTTCCGCGATGGTTTAGGTGCCCATATTAGAATGTGTGTTCTGAATGCTTTACAAAAAATTAACGTTGAGATGAAAAAACTCAATGCTGAACTGATTGAAAAAGAAGGCTTAGTTCCCGGCAGAAACTATGTGCTGTTTTATGGAAAAGGCGGAAACGCTTTTGATTGTGTTTTAGATCCAACAGGCGATAAAGCAACCCAAGATGGCGGAGGAACCTCCGACTGGGACACACAGATAGTGATTGATCCTTGGTTGCCGGAAAATATTCAGAATAAAATCTACGCAACTGTTGAAGATTTGGTGCAGGAGATTTTTCAATCTACAGCCATATATATTGTCCAACAAGAGCAACTACCAGAATATAAAGCCAACTCGTTTCCTCACGACTTTGTCGAACAAATAGTGGATGATTGGAATAACAGCACAAATAGCTTAAAAAATAATTATTCTTTAAGTTTAGATTCGCCACAAAGCTTTAGAAAAATATTCGATCACGATAAAACAGGTTTATGGATAAACAACAATCAAAGCTTACCTGCCTCTGCCAATATTAAACGTCAGTGGATATCGGGCATAACATTTAATGACGCAATCAAACCCTTTGTCTTGTGGCGACTAGGTTACACGTGGCATGCAGAAGTTAAAACGAGTATTTCCGTACCAAATCAAAGCGACGCTTTAAAAAAGCCTATATTAATGGAGCTTATCGACGTTACTATTCCGCGGTCAAACACCATTGAAGCCATTGAGGTATGGTCGGCGTTAGAGAATCAACACATTCAAGTAGAACACGTTAAAGTTTCAGTTACCGACAAGCAACAACTATTAACCTCCGTAACATTACCTCTCCCGAATTTCTTTTATCATCTTTCAGAAGTCGTCGAAATGATGTGTGAAATTGCTGATGGTTCTTCTAATCATAAAGATAAGTTTCCAAAAAGAATTAAACGCTTTGTTGGTATTTGGGATGCTTTTCCACAGTCGCGACCGAAAATCATTTCATTAGTGTTAAAACGCGTAGGTGTTGATTCAAAAGATGACATCATCGATCAAAATTATCAGGTTGGTGATGGCGTTATAGCTAAACTGATAAACGACTACATTCTCGGTACCAATGCTTGGCAAAATATGATTGCAGAGCTTGACGACGATAGTGATCCAGACAGCCCGTATTTACTGGTCAAAAAAATGATGGCTTACGTTGCAGAACAAGCCTTTGAAAGTAGCTCTGGTTTTGACGATGCTAATACCATTAATGCACAGCGAGTTGAGCAGGCAAGAAACAATTATCGTGAATTTGTGAACGGACCGGTATTGGCGCTTTTAAATCAGGCTTTTCTTAACTCAGAAATACTTCGTGGTGCAATTGGCATTGCCAGTGATGATTTAACGTTGTTAGATTTTGTTGCCGAAAATAATGTTTTGCAAATTCGCAGTGTTGGTTTTTCGGGTGTGGATAAAGCTGCGATTTTTCGTGTAAAAAATTTAATCGATTTAAAACTGGTAACGGCAAATTTTCGCTCACTGTTCGAACAAAAATTTGATAATACCTCTTTGACTCTTAGTTTTCGTAATTATCAAGTAGAAAAACTGGGCCGCTATTTTTACGAATGCATATTTATTGTGTTTAATAAAGATAAGGCCGATAGTTTTATTACATTAACAACCGGCGATGACGTGCAAATTTCAGCTGCACAGGCGCCCAATAATCTTAAAAAACAAGTTGCCGCCCTCGAAGATATTGGTCGGCAACGTAAAGTGGCTGCATCCCTTATCGACGATTATCTCATTCGTACATCACTCAGCCGGCAATACGAGGCCATTAAAAAGCTTGTAGATGTAACCTAGCTTGCACCTATAGCCCGGAGAATTGGTTTCTAAAAAGTAATTTTAAGTATTAATGAGTTTCACGGAATAAATTATGACTAAGGTAACTATTTTCGGTAAACAGTATAATGACGATTCCCCCAACTTATACGATAAAGAAGTACAAATAGAATCGGACGTTATTGTTTCTGCGGTAATTCTCGGCTTTTCGATGACTCGATTTTATCAACAACAACACTGTCAGTTCGATATAGAACATCCCAACGCAAGCGATGTAGGTTCACCTGAAAAAGAAGATAAGATTATCCAAGATTGGCACAAGTTTGAAACCGTATTAAGTGCCATGTCTGCCGCGCTTGATCGGTATTGCGAGGGTAGTGGCGATTGGTTAAAAGATGGACAATCACCCAAGGGTGCCGAAGGCGAATTAATTACTGGTAGAAGTGGTGGACATCGACAAAATCCCACTGAACGTGAAAGCCCATTAACCTACAGTAAAGCGGCAATGTTAAATAATGCCGAGCGAAATAAAGACTCTGTTTATAGTGGACGTGGTGCCTACACCGGTTTAGTCGATAATCCAGAAAAAGCGGATAATAATTTGTATCCAACCATGCGCGTTGAAGTTAATAAAACAGAACGCCCTTGGCCGGGAAAACACGACGAATATTGGGGATTGATTGCTCCAACTGGCAACGAGCAAATTAACTTAGATCCCAATCCCGCCAAAGGAATGGGCCCCATGCCGCAAAATACTCCTCGTGACGTAAAAGTTGGTTATATGCATGGCATGTGCACCGCAATTACCCACTGTGAACAGCAAGGGCCTTGGTGTACTCCCTATGAAATGGCTACAGGTTTACAAACCACAAAAATGGCTTCGTGTTTTCCGTGTACAACGTATATGTACAGTTCGGGATACGTTCCTTCATCCATTCATTTAGGTCGCGGGGAATCATGGGTGCCACCCAGAAGTGGGCAGCGCTTAGAAGTAAATCGATACTCCAATAGTCAACCGGTGGAGCCGTTAAATACCAATTGCGATGAAAATATTTGCGGGAATTTATCAGAATCTTGGCATAGGTCCATTTATCATTTGTTGGTGTTAGGCAGCGAAATAATATGTAATGCAAGAGCTTCGGAATTCTTCGAGACAGTACATATTAATAGAGCTTTCGAGCTTTCAGAACAACTGGAAAAATACAGTTCGAAAGAACAACAGGCCACTCTTGATATTAATACACAAGGCGGTGCGTTTTTCCTAGATGCGTTATCAGTACACGACAGTGAATTAAATCGGTTACAGCGAACACTAGAACCGGCCTGTAAAACCTATGAATTTATGGAGCGTTATATTTTTCGAACGAAAGAAAATGTACCTTCGAAAGAAAATGCACCACCGAAAGAAGCCAATCACGATTAGCTCAAATCGAACAAAATAACTGTGTATTAAAACTAAAGGTAAGTGTGAGAAATATTGAGCAAAATCGATCGGATAATTTTGAATCTAAAAGGCGTCAAAGTAGAGCGTCAGCTTTTTATTCGCGATAAAAAACAAACCGAATTGGGGCAGTTTTTTGCTGCGTTTAAAAAAAACGGCTCAAGTATTTTTAAACCGCCATTCTTGCAGTAGACTCCTTAGATGATTTGTCATCTATTTAGAGGATTTTATGAGTGGCAACGTTGTTAATCTTTCCCAAGAACAAATAGACTCTTACTGGATGCCTTTTACAGGCAACCGTCATTTCAAAAAAGACCCACGTATCGTTGTTGCAGCAGAAGGGTGTTACTACACCAGCGCTGATGGCCGCAAAGTATTTGATGGACTTTCTGGCTTATGGACAACCGGCGCGGGCCATTCCAGAAAAGAAATCAATCAAGCTGTAGCCGACCAAGTTGCTCGTCTGGATTATTCGCCAGCGTTTCAATTTGGGCATCCTAAAGCGTTTGAATACGCACACCGAATTACCCAATTTATGCCTGCGGGGCTTAATCGCGTATTTTTTACAGGGTCGGGTAGTGAAGCCGCCGACACTGCATTAAAAATAGTGCGCGCCTATTGGCGCAAAAAAGGCTTGGCAAGTAAAACCAAAATTATTGGTCGTGTAAAAGGCTACCACGGTGTTAACTACGGTGGCACAAGCGTTGGCGGTATTCCCGGTAACAAAGCGTGGTTTGGTAGTGGTTTAGAAACCTACCATCTGCCGCACACCATGATTCCCGGTAATGAATTCTCTAAAGGCGAACCCGAAACCGGTGCCGAGTGCGCGAACTACCTGCTCGATTTAATTAACCTGCACGATGCCAGTAACATCGCCGCCGTAATGATTGAACCCATGTCTGGTTCTGCCGGTGTTATTCCGCCGCCAAAAGGCTACCTAAAACGTATCGAACAGATCTGTCGAGATAACAACATATTGTTAATTTTCGATGAAGTTATCACTGGTTTTGGCCGTTTAGGCTACAAAACAGGTTCAGAAGCCTACGATATACAGCCCGACATCATTAACATCGCCAAACAAATGACCAACGGCGTTATACCCATGGGCGGGGTGGTTTGTAAGCAAGAAATCTACGACACCTTTATGGAAACCGGTGGCCCAGAGTATCAACTAGAACTGCCCCACGGTTACACCTACTCTGCGCATCCCGTGGCGTGTGCGGCGGGTTTGGCAACCTTAGATCTTATTGAACGCGAAGGTCTTATCGAGCGTTCACGCAGCTTGGCGCCGGTTTTAGAACGATGCATTCACGAATTAAAAGGTTTACCAACCGTAACGGATATTCGTAACTGCGGTATGGCCGGTGCGCTTACTCTAGAAGCCTATCCCGGTGAGCCAACGCGTCGTCCCATTGAGATTGTGTTAAAAATGTGGGAAAAAGGTTTCTACGTTCGAAACGGTGGCGATACCCTACAATTTGCCGTGCCGTTTATTGCCACAGAACAAGAAATCAGCGATCTATTCAGTGCATTGGGCGACTGCTTAAAAGCACAGTAAATAACAAGCTCTGGTTAACTCAAAAACGACTTAATCAGAGTTTCATCCGACCTTATCTCTGCCATTAGCTGTTTTATCTTTCAAAGTCCTCCCAGCGTCATAGTTCGTGGAGTAGTTTCTTAATACAGCTCTTGGTGTAATCTCTTAATTTAGAAGGTACAAATAACAGTATCTTCTAAATTACTCTAGAAAAGTCTTCGTAATCTGCTAATCTCAGCCTCCGTCATGTGCGTATTGTTGTCGTTAGTTTTAATAATCTATTGCAGAAGCCGAAAAGACATTAGCGGTTCTTTTAATAAAAACTCTTACATTCCATTAAAAAACCATAAACCCAAAGAGCTGAGTATGAGTAACATCTACGGTAAAAAATGTGTAACCACCTTAAAAAAGGGCAGTTTACTTTCAACACTACTGTATTTTATGGCGGCGAGTGCGCAGGCAACGCTTTCAGAAGGTGAAATAGCTCCGCAATTTGCATTGCAAGCTTCTAAGGCAGGCCAAGAATTCTCATTCGATTTACAAGAGGCCCTAAAAACCGGGCCAGTGGTTGTGTACTTTTATCCGCGAGCATTTACCGCAGGTTGCACCGTAGAAGCACACACTTTTGCCGAAGCCTCAGACGACTTCGCCGAATTAAATACCACCATTATTGGTGTCTCTACCGACGACATTAAAACCCTAAACGAATTCTCGGTTTCTGAATGTCGCAATAAATTCGCCGTGGCCGCAGACACAGACGCTACCGTAACCCGCGCCTACGATTCGCTAATAAAAGGTCGCGACGACATTGCCGATCGAGTCTCATACGTTATCGCACCGAGTGGTGAAATCATCCACGTACTGCACGACTCAGCACCCAAAGGGCACATCTCACAAAGCCTAACCGCAATAAAAAACTGGCAAGCAACACACGAATAAGAATCGCCAATACTACGTAAAATAATTTTTAATTGATGTTTGTTGTAAAAGACTTATCAACTCTCACACTAAAAGTTCAAATTAATCGGGGCTTTCAGTGTGAGAGATAATATTCGATAAAACGTGCTTATATGCACAAGATTTCAAGTTGAAGACAAGGTTAATTAATAAGGTTCAACCTGTTGTGCGAAAATTTCCGAAATGCTCTTTTCTAATGCATGGATTGCATTCTTCGCTCCTCCATAAAAAATTAGGGTTTTATCCACTTATTCGGTTGAAGCTAAATTCGCCACCAAACTTCTGATGGTCTATGGCATAAAGAGTAATTTCGGCGCGATAAGCTTGGTAAACAATAACCGTTTCGTCATCAAACTACGCCATAATGTGACGGCCAGACACTGGCCAATGTTTTAGTTGATCTAAATATTTTCCTGTTTGTATAAGTTCTTTATTTGGTTCTACTGCTCATAAATTACATTAATTGCTATTGAGCAATTCTACAATTATTTAGACATTGAGCGTTTAATGTTGTCGCGAGCTTGATCTTCAAATCTCGCTCGAAGTACTGGGGTGGAATATATTGAATCGCGAGCTAGAAATTGCTTCAGTATTTGTTTGCGCTTTTTTCGAAAAATAAAACCCGGCACAAAAGAATATTCTTTTCTAACCTGTTGTTCGTATTCATCAAATCGACTTTCGCTTGCACCCAAAATAGCAAGATCAATATCGATCAGTAATTTTTGATCGTCACCTTCCGGTAGTGCCGTGTGTTTGGTTGCCAGAATAAGTGCATTAATACGGCTTACTTTCTCACTTGCAACGCCGTACTGTTTTAACTCGTTTACCGCCCAAATTGCACTTTGCTCTTCGTTATCAGAGGCTTTTACATCGTACACCGCATCGTGAAACCACAACGCCATTTCAACCTCACCCGGCTCAATTGCACAATCAATATACTCATCAAACAGAGAAAGACATTCAGCCAAATGCTGGCCGGTATGATATTGTCTTTGTGGCTCGTTATAAGCATCTATCAGCTTTTGCCTCAACTCACTACCCGAGCCTATTGCACCAATTGCCTGCCAACAACGCTGCCATGAATTTTCAAACATAAATTACCTAAGTTTTAATACTCTAATCAACCGAGTTGTTGTCGGGCGATGGATTATCTTTTACCGAATTTAAACTAGGCCCTGACTCTTCCCAATCTTTAATATTGCTATTGGTTAAAGCAAGAAGCCTTGAAAGATACAAAATATCGTCTTGAATCTCAGAAAACTCGTCATCTTCACACTCCTCCTCTTTTATCGCTAAAAGTGAAGCTTCGTATGATTCCAGAGCAGCTCTTATATAGGTTAAATCTTTGTAGTTATATGTCATTTATTGCCCCAGCTTTTTCATATATTTCTTGAGTTCTTCCAATTTTTCAATGAAGTCAGAAAGAAGCATATCTCTATCAGGTTCAATTGCGTAATGAGTATTTCCTTCAAGATCTTTAAAAATATCCTTTGCGATAACTAAACCTTCTGCAAGTCTTGCATTTTGAGTAATTACCCACCAGCAATCCTTTTTGCTTAATGATACTTTGCTGCTTATCCCATCAAACAATGATACTCCTCCGGATTTTGATAAGACATATAGGTCTTCTTGTCCTGGCATCTTATAAGTAACTACGTCGTTTCTCTTTGATTCCTCTCTTTTCGTTCGCTTGTTATATGATTTTTGTGGCCTTGCGTCTTCTTTATAACGGACTTTACCTATTTGTTGGTCTTCATGCTGTCCCTTTCTAAAAACAACATCGACATCAAATTTATACATGTAGACAACTTTTTTCCGTTTATTTGTATTTAAGAAGTCAATAGCTTGTGATTTACTGTACGTTAAGTTGGTCGCTTTCATTGTTACTCCGTAAATTACTTAGAATACTCTGGCTTAGATATTCATAGCACTTTGCTCTGTAGTGCATTTAGACTAGGCCATGCTAGAATTATCGCCCGACGATGATGCTTTGTTAGCTGATTTTCGCGCCGATACCCCGTTGAAAGTCTTCAATAACTCTCTTTTCAAAAACGTTATCCCCAAAACTATCTAATTCATGGTTACGCAAATTATTCACAACAACATCCAATGAATCGTCTTTGTTAAAAACTTTTCCGTTTAAAAGCTTTTCAGAAATTTCTGTTGGCAGACCATATTCTTCAAGTGCAGAGAATGATGATGGTTGAAATAGGTGCTCAATTATCATAGCAAATGGCAAATAACTACATGGGCGCAAGCCTTTCAATTGCAAAACATGATTTACAACATCGTTCAGTGCTACAAGATACTTAGGATAATTGAATGAGGCCCAGCCTCTCAAAAAGGCGAGGACATTTTCCACAGCATCATCGGGCGAAGTATTTCGCTCTATCTGACTTAATATCATTTCCCGTCTAAATCGTGGCACGTTACCCGACGAGTAGAGCCGCCATATCCATAAAGTCATCATGCTTGCACTTCGCATAGAGTTCTGTCTAGCCGTTGCCGCTCCGCCTAGCTCTGTCCAAATGAGGTTGGAAGTAAGTTTAATATCATCGTATTGAGGTCTTGACGTCCACGAAAACCTTTCTAAGTCTCTAACCTCTAAAAGCATTAATGTGTTTGCTGCGCCCAATAGATATTCTGGCTCGATGCCTGAGTGTTGTTTTAGAAGGTCAACTGGAAGAGATTTTTGATTTAACAATGTGTCGACCTTTCCTCGTAAGGACGATGGAACATCTTTCTCTGGAAGATTAATTAGAATACTACTAGGTGTATTCTCGTCTGGATTGATGGCAGGTATATCAACAAAAGGAAGTTCTTCTTCAGGAGGAGCTTCAAAAACAAATATATTACCCTTGAAATGACGAAACATTCGGCCAGTTCGTCCTTTGATATTACTGAAGGTGAAAAAATCTAATGACTTTCTATTAAGCTTACTGTCGTAGATCACTACATTTTTTGCAGATGTATTTATCCCTTCAATCAGCGTAGATGTACAGAGCAATATTTTTATCTTTCCTTCTTCAAAGGCGCGGATCATGAAGCGTCCAAGAGCACGTGGAAGACGTCCGTGATGTATTCCAATTCCATGTCGAAGGGCCACAGATACTAACCATTCATCATGATAATTATCAGAAGTCCACTTTGCAGCCTCCAGCAGTTCATTTTCTTGAGTTTCTTCCAGATCCCGTATATCAAGATAAGATTTAATTAATTTTCTCGTGCTAGCAGGGGATTGGCAGTAAACCATCGTCTGGCCGTCAATTTCATCTAAAAGTTTAGCTAAAGCTTCATTCTTGTTTGGTTTTTTCTTAAGAAAATGAAGCTCAATAGCCACAGTTTGAAAGTCTTCTACCAAAAACTTGCAGTTTAGTTTCTCTTGGACGACAGCTGGTATTGACTTGATTGAAGGGCCTAATAAATAGAATTGCGCGCCTGTATTGGAGAGTCGTAGGAAAGCTTGATTTAAAAGAGTCGATCTGCCTCCATCATTTGATATTGAAAGCTTGTAAAATTCATCAATCACAAAAAAATCAATTTCGGGAATTTCTTGCTCTATAGAAATATATCGTTCTTGCGTGAGAACGAATATATTCTTTTCAGATACTTTTTGGTTACTAGAAGTGACAATCGAGTAATCATCGACAAATCTCGACATTCTTCTTCTAGTTTCTTCTACAAGCGCCAAGGTTGGAACTATTAAAACAACATTATTAAAATTTCGTGCTGATATAATTATGTCAATTAAAAGGCTTTTACCAAATGATGTAGGCGCACTTAAAATTACTGAAGCACCAGACATAAGCCAGTTCAAAACACGCGCTTGTGATCTATGTAAAACATAGTCACCCATTGACCCGTCAGCTCGATGGGCAGCGTGCATAAGTGCGTTTCTTAAAGAAAGATCCTCAAGATCCGAAACATATGGATAGAGTCCTACTTGCATCGTCAAATCATTTAATATATTTCTATAGGATTGACTGAGTAAATATTGGTATTCAAGAGCGCGGATTACGAGGTCACGAGCTAGGTGGATACTGGAAGAGCAAATACTAGCTATATCTGAAAGAACAGTGAAAGGATCGTCTCTTGCCCATCTATCTGATTTTAGCTTTTCACGAATTTCAACGATATTGCTCATATTTGTAACGCCTTAAGCCGGACATCGAGAGCTGCTATTAAGAGTTTCTTTTCTTTTAGAGGTACGAAAATCACATGAACTACAAGTGGAAACTCTTGATCGAATCTGTTTTTATACTCGGTTCTAATCTTTGCTCTTAAACGAGTATATGAACCTATGATCTCGTCTTCAATTTTTTCTTTGTATTCCTCATCGTTGCATATACTAGTCCCGACTGCATCGCTGTCATAGGTAAGTAGTATAGGAATACAGACCTTTTTAAATACAGAATCCAGCGATGTGTTTTCATGTAACAACTTATTAAGTTTGTTTGCTTCTGGCCAAGAAGGATCAACTTTATTTTTTATGAGAATAAACTCTGATCTCAAGTAATCGGTCTCTAGATGATCGATTATCTCTTTAGAAACATCATAAATAGCCTTTGTTATATTTTCATAGAACTTTGTTTCTCCAATCCACAGCTCAAGATCGTCATCCTTTCTTACAACGTGTACAGCATCAAATCCCTTTACTGTTTCATTAACTGCACTCTTGTAATAAATTTTGCTAACAGCTGGCAGGGTTTCATACACTTGACGAATAGCTATGTGCAGCAGTAGTTCACCAAATTCCCCTCTCAATCCATACTTTTCTGTTTGATAAACTATTTTTGCTGCTTTTTTTGTCATCCTTAAAGCGTTTGCATGTCCGATTTCGCTTAATTCTGAATAATCCAATGCGAACTCCGGCAGCCATTCCATCATATGATCTGCTAACTGGTCATTTCTCCAATTCCCACGTTCAAATCCTGCGCAGAGAGCTAAATCATCTCCCAGTCCATTGACTTCATGAAAGATAATTTCTAAAAAATCGTCTGGATGATCCATTTAGTTCCTTTTGTAGTTAGATATGATTAACACTGGTTAGGTGGGTGATAATCTAATGGAAGTCTCTTAAGTATATGCAGCAACATATCTTCATTAGTATTTATATTTCGAGCGGCTTTTTCCGAAAACTATCTTGAAAGCTATTTCTCGTCAATAATTCTTCTAGTTTGGCACAAAATTCATTTTTCCTTCTTGAAAGATGTGATGTTTATCTTAAAGATTTGACGTTTTCTAGCTGTTTAATTGACCAATTTTCACTGTGAGGAAAGGAGGTTGCTTTGACGGGTCGGTTAAGTATTTTTTGTCTTTCTGAGTGGGGAGTTTGAAAAGTTCTATGATATTTCTTGACTCGAACTGAGGCAGGGGATATTTAAGGGTGGTTAGAAAATTTATCGTCATTAATTATCTGATTTTTGGCTCTGTCTATTCTGGCAAAAAATATGTGTTACAGGGTTTGGTGATTTTTTCTTTAGTTTTAAGAGAAAGACTTCTCTTCTTAATATTAAGTTTAGTACCTATTTTAATAACCCACGTTTTGTCTTTGGAGCTAAGATTTTTTAAAACAAGCGCAGCTTAGCTGCGACTTGTGATTTTACTTATTAGCATTTATTTCGTCAAAAGGTGGTGTTAGTAGTGACGCTAATGGAATGGAAACATTTCCCTTTATCTCTTCTGATTTATATAAGTCACAAAGTCGATTTAGTTCCAATTCATACATATACGAACTTTCTTCGTAGTCATCACTATCTACAGTGTCGGATTGACTCAAAAAGTCGTTAAACTTAATGGCTTTCTGTAATGCTTGTATACAAATAGCAAGGCTTTTCTCATTTACTATTGGCATTTAAACTCCTGAGCTTAATATCAGAATTAATTGCTAAAGCGTCAAGCGCTTCTGTAATTTACTTATCATTCTCAAACAATCTTGCCCATATTCTAATGCCACGTTCACCAATTGAAAGTATCGAAAAACCTATCAATATTAAGGTCCATACAGGGAATTCATAATAATTTATTGCGATTGATGAAATTGCAATTGGAATTATTATAAATAAGATCCAATACGAACCAACAATGCAGTTTTCTGATTTTATTCGTTTAAACTTTTTTCATGTTGGGATATATGCTCGGGTTTTTTATTTTGTGCTCATGAATAATTTTTTAATCATTCCAAAGCCATGCTGCGCCTCTTACGCCAGATGAATCGCCGTGTTGGGCTTTTTTTACAGGCGTTATAAATTCTTTGCCAAGTACCCAAGGTTCTATGTGTTGATTTAAATCTTCGTACAAAGCATTAATGTTCGACATGCCGCCACCCAATACAAAAATATCGGGGTCGATTATGTTAGCAAGCATAGCGAGTGATTTTGCGAGCCTTATTTTGTAGTGATTAAACGATTGTTGTGCAGAAGGCTCACCGGAATTTGCTTGGTTTATTATGGCTTCGCCGGTGAGTTGTTGGCCGGTTGCTAAAAAATGTTGGTGTTGAAATCCCGAGCCCGATAAATAGGTTTCTATGCAGCCGCGTTGGCCACAAAAACATTCGGCACCGGGGAATTCTTCTGCATTCATGTACGGCAGTGTTACGTGGCCCCATTCACCGGCCAAAAAATTTCTGCCATTAACAACTTTTGCATTTATTGCTAAACCGCCGCCAACGCCGGTACCTAAAATAATGGCAAATACGGTTTGGTAACCGGCGCCTGCGCCATCGGTTGCTTCTGATACGGCCAAACAATTGGCGTCGTTAGCAAAGCGAATTTCGCGTTTTAATGCCGTTTGTAAATCGTGATCAAAGGCTTGGTCATTTAACCACGTTGAGTTGGCGTTGCGTACGTATCCGGTTTTGGGTGAAAAAGACCCCGGCATAGATACACCCACGGTGCAGGTTATACCCACAGCCGCTTCGGCGTTTGCACATACGTTGGCGATGGCCGAAATGGTGTTTATGTAGTTGCCTTTGGGTGTGGCAATACGTTGGCGATAGTGTTCTTGGCCGTTGTCATCGATAACTAAAACTTCAATTTTAGTGCCGCCTAGGTCGATGCCTATTTTCATGAAGGTCTCTTTGTTTTGCGCTATTTTTTGATAATAAGAAGTTTAACGGCTTGGGAAAACTTGCGCTCAATGAAATAAGCGTTTGCGAATATAACGGGTTTGCAATGTGGGTTAACAATGGTTTGAAAGTGTATTTCCATGATTGCACAAGGGTCATTATTCGTACGGTTTTCTCGGAATTTGTCTATGACTTTCTACAATAATTTGTGAGAATACGCCGTTTATCTGGCTAGTGTGTTATCGACTATGAAATCTGCCCCTAAAACTGCGCCCCATTTGTTCTCTTACCCCAAGTATTGGGCGGAATGCTTTGGAGCCGCGCCGTTTTTACCAACCTCGCGACAAGAAATGGAACAACTCGGCTGGGACAGCTGCGATATTATTATCGTCACTGGCGATGCCTATGTTGATCATCCGTCATTTGGTATGGCGGTTATGGGGCGCTTGTTAGAGGCGCAGGGCTTTCGCGTGGGTATTATCAGCCAGCCCGATTGGCGTTCTAACGATGATTTTATGGCTTTAGGTAAGCCGAATTTGTATTTTGGTGTTACCGCCGGAAATATGGATTCGCTGATTAACGCCTACACCGCTGATTTGCGTTTGCGCAGCGACGATGCCTACACGCCATTAGGTGAGGCCGGTAAGCGCCCAGATCGCGCGGTAATTGTGTACAGCCAGCGCTGTAAAGCCTGCTGGAAAGACGTGCCCATCGTGATTGGTGGTATTGAGGCAAGCCTACGTCGTATTGCCCAGTACGATTATTGGAGCAACAGTGTGCGCCGCTCGGTTTTGGTGGATTCTACCGCCGATATTCTTCTGTACGGTAACGCCGAGCGCGCCATTGTTGAATTGAGCCACCGCTTAGCCGATGGCGAGCCTATTTCCTCTATCAGAGATTTACGCGGTACCACGGTGTTGATTGATCACACGCCGGGTGGTTACTCTGAGCTGGATTCTTCGCGTATCGATTGGCCGGGAAAAATAGACCAGATTCCAAGCCCTTATGAAACCGTGCATCAGCAACAAAAAGTTGATGCCGATGGTAATGTTATTGACAGCAAAAATGTTGGTGAAAACACCGAAGAAACACCTGCCGAACGCAGTGATGTGGTGCGTATTGTGCCCATGCCTTTGCGCCGCTACGAGCAAGAGTTGAATCCCGATCAAACCTGTATTCGTTTACCCAGCTTTGAAAAGGTCTCTAAAGATTCGGTGTTGTACGCCCACGCTTCGCGAGTGCTGCATCAAGAATCAAACCCTCATAACGCCCGTGCGTTGATTCAAAAACACGGCAATAAAGAAATTTGGGTAAACCCGCCGCCAATCCCATTAGAAACCGACGAAATGGACGCAGTGTTTGGTTTGCCTTATGCGCGCATTCCGCATCCTAAATACGCGGGCAAGCGGATTCCTGCGTACGATATGATCAAAACTTCGGTCAATATTATGCGGGGTTGTTTTGGTGGTTGTACTTTTTGTTCCATCACCGAACACGAAGGCCGAATTATTCAAAGCCGTTCGCACGAATCGATTTTGCGAGAAATTGAAGAAATTCGCGATAAGGTTCCCGGATTTACCGGTGCGATTTCGGATTTGGGTGGGCCCACATCAAACATGTACAAGCTCAACTGCAAAGATCCAAATATTCAAGCCAACTGCCGTAAGCTGAGCTGTGTTTACCCAGAAATTTGTCCGAATTTAAAAACCGATCACTCCGAAACCACGCAGCTTTATCGCAAGGCGCGTGCGGTTGAAGGTGTGCATACAATCGCGATTGCTTCGGGCCTGCGTTACGACCTTGCTGTGGAAGACCCAGAATACGTTAAAGAATTGGTGACGCATCATGTGGGTGGCTATTTAAAAATTGCGCCCGAGCACAGCGAACAAAATACGCTGAGCAAAATGATGAAGCCCGGCATGGGAACCTATGCTCGTTTTGAGAAAATGTTTTATAAATACTCAAAAGAAGCGGGTAAAAAACAATATTTAATTCCGTACTTTATTGCCGCACATCCCGGTTGCGAAGACGAAGACATGATGAACCTTGCGGTTTGGTTAAAAACCCACGGTTTCGAAGTCGATCAGGTACAAACGTTTTATCCGTCGCCTATGTCGCTGGCCACAGCGATGTACTATTCCGGTCGTAATCCGTTAAAACGCATTACCTATAAGTCAGAAAAAATATACAGCCCCAAAAACACCGAAGAGCGTCGCGTGCAAAAGGCGTTTTTGCGTTATCACGACCCGGCCAATTGGGCGAAATTGCGCGAAGCCTTGCGTGAAATGGGTCGAGAAGATCTTATTGGTGTGGGCGATAAAAAACTGGTTCCCGGCGAAAACGAAGAATATCGCGTTCGTAAAGGCATAAAACCAAGACCTGCGCGCGGCGATAAACGCCAACAAGGTCTTGCCGGAAGAAATAAACCCAGTGCCAGTGCCGGTTCGCGCAGAAAACCAACCGGTGGTTCTGCGGGTCGTGGCCCTAATAGACCGCCGACCAAGCGTCGTTAACAAATAAAAGCAGCTCTAACTGATCTAGAGTTACCGCGGCACAAGGATGTGTCGCCAATTTAGGAGCGGTATGCAATTAAAATTGTGAAAAAATTGAAAGTCGCATTTTTAATTTCTACTGTCGATTAAATCACCTTTAATTAATCTAAAGCCACTAAAATTCGCGCACCTATAACGGGTTTTCCATTGCAAAACGAACTTACTCAATCAGAAAAAACCTCACAGACAACTCAAACCACCGCCGTGTTTATTAAAAAACTATTGTGGATTGTTGTACTAGCCATACCGCTATCTTGGTTGGTCAACGAAATCTTTCGAACCTTTGTACCTAAGATGTTGGTGACCAGCACAATTAATGGCTGGTATTTGTACGGCGATTGGGTAATAACGGCGATCCGTTATTGTGGGTATTTTGTGGCAGTGTTGCCATTAACCTTGGTCGCGACTTGGGTGTCGCGACTGTCCGTGGATGTGACACTTGCTATAGTTTTAGCGACTTTTCTAATAGTTCAGTACATTACTTTAAGTTTGTCTGATAATTATGCGAACTCAATGGCGGTATTGGTGACTGGTACTTATTTAAAATACTACATTTTTATTGTTGCGCAGTTGTTGTTATTTTTTGCGCTAAAAGGTGCGTTTTCTAAAGTAAAAACGGTTAATTGAATATTTAAATAATAAGAAAAATAGCGCTTAATCTATTCCTCGGCTAATTAGATGTTCTTTAACTAATCGTTCTTGAGCCGAGCGTTCTTAAGCTAGCCGTTCTTAAACTAGCCGTTCTTAAACCAGCAGTGCGCCACCGTCGGTAATTAAGTTGGTTCCCGTTACGTAGTCGTCATTCATTAAATAAAAATAAGAGTTAGCCATTTGTTGGCTGGTGCCTAGTCCTAATGGAATTTTGTCTTTTAATTCTTCGAGGGTTTTAAAACCTGGGCTTACTGAGTTTACGCGCAGTGGTGCCAGCTCAAGCGCTAACGATCGACATAAAGAATCTACGGCACCAGCAACCGCGCTCATGGTCGAGAATCCTTTGTGGGGTTTTATACCTAACGAACCCGAAGTCATGGTGATGCTGCCGCCGGTATTAATATTCTTGTGGATTTTTTTGACTAAATTGTATTGGCCCCAAAATTTAGTTTCAAAGGCATTACGCACATCATTGTTATTAATTTCTAAAAAGTTTTCGACGACTAATGGTGATTTAATGGTAATGGCTAAGTGATCAATATTACCGGCGATGCCTACTAAATCGGCAACGTCGCTGTCAACAGTTAAATCGACGGGAATATAATCGAAGTTATAAGACTCTTTATGTTTTGATCTTGATGAGACAATAACTCTAGCGCCGGCGTCGGATACTTTTTTTGCAAGAGCAAAACCAATGTCTGAGGTGCCACCAACAATAAGAACTGTCTTCCCTTTCATACGTTTCATCCTGAATGTTAAGCGCGAATAATAAAAAAATTATTATTCGTGGTGATGAGTTCGGATGGGGATTTTATTTACCAGAGAATAAATTAATACTGTAAATTCTTTTTTAATTGGATTTTTTACAATATTTTAACTTGTTGTTTATTGATTAATCGGGCTTATTCGGTTTGGTGCAGGCAGGTATGTAAATTAATCGATTATTTATTAAAATGTATTTATGTGAATATTTAAATGAGCATCTAAAAGATAGTGAAAAAAGTGTTAGAAATAAAATTTATAGGAACCTCTAGTTAAATTACCGTGAATTCAACAGAGGTTCCTACAGTATTTGAGTTAATTTATTAAAGACGAAAAAGTAAACATCTATTTCAAACGCGCTAATTTGTCTTCGATAAGACTGGCAATTTGTTTTGGGCCAGAATCGCGAAGAATTCCCAAGTGGTCACCGTCGATTAAATAGGATTCAATATTCTTGCTAACGGTATTCAGTTGGTTCCAGCCTCCGCAAATTTGAGCGCTTTTACCTTTATGGTGAGGTTCGTCTTTGGCTCTGAAAACAACAAGTTTGTCGGGATATTGCCAAGGTTTTAGGTAACTTTTATGGTGTTCAAAAGCTCGGCGATAATGAACTTCTACGGTGTCGGGTTTTAGTTGAAAGCTTTTGTTAACATGTTGCACAAGGCGTAATGCATTTCTGAAAACACGTTTAGATTTATCTTTTAAGTGAAATTTAAGGTCGTTGAAGAAATTGGGGGCGGCTAGGTTTTCGGGCAGAATAAAATCCAGTACACCAACCAGTTCTACATCGTCTCCCTGCGAGATCAACAGGTTGGCAACTTCATACGCTAAAACACCGCCAAAAGACAAACCTAAAAGGCGATAAGGCCCGGTACTTTGCACTTTTTTTATAGACTCAACGTAGGCTTTTGCCATAATGTTTACATCTAACAACTCGTCTTTTTCGAGTGCTCGATCTTCCATATACAGATAAATCGCGTATACCGGTGCTACGTTTTGCAGTGCCTGGGCGAGTTCGGCATAAATACCAATGCCGCATAAACAAAAGAAAGGTGTATTGTTGGTGTTATTTTGTAGGCAAATAACCTCGTCTTTGCGTTCGTGTAATTGTTGAGATTTCGAGACTGGCGCTGTATCTAAATATATCGAAGGACTCGTTTTTTCTGTGATTAGGGCTTCTTGTTGCAGAATGGTCGTAGCATTAATGGCATCGTGTTTATTGATTTCGATTTTCCAGTGCTGCTTTATGGCGGTAACAACTGCTGCTGACAGCATAGAGGAGCCACCAACCAAATAAAAATTATCGGATACGCCAAAATCCGAGTGATTTAAAATACGTTGCCAAATTTCGTGCAGTTTATGTTGTATCTCGTTTGTTGGTTTTACAGCTTCGCTTTGTTCAACAACAAATAAATCGCGTAACTGCTTGTAGTTTACGCCGCTGTACTGGGCGGTAACCATGTGTGGTAGGCTCTCGATATTGAGAGTATCAACAGATAGGCCGCCATTTATTTGGGTTTTAATGGGCGTTTTTACCCTTTCAAAATCGCCTAGTGCGTTAGAGGCCTCGCGAGGGTGAACACACAATAAACGATGAATACTGTGGTTTTGTTCGCTATTTTGCGCTCTAAAATTGGCCGCATTAGAATCAACGCCTACCAGAATGTTTTGAGGTTGTTGTCGCAAATACGCTTCTAAAACAGCGATACCAGAATCACTGGTAAGCGCTTCTACACCGAGCTTTTGTAGTAGCGCCGATGATGTATTGTGCGATAATCCTAGGTTTTTCCAGGCAGACCAGGCGATTGCATAGGTTTTATACGCATTGATTTGTTGTTGTAATGCCAGTTCTTGAAGATAACGATTGGCTGCACAATAGGCGGGTGAGCCAAATAATCTGCTGTCGGCCATTATTGATGAAAATAACACGGCCACTAAATTTGGATCGTGCTGTTGCAATTCACAAATGGCTTTTGTTCCCTCGACTTTGGCTAGCCATATTTTTTTAAAATCTGCGTTCGATATATGTATATCGTCATCCGCAGTGGCGGTACCAGCAAGGTGAAAAACACCCGATATGCTTGCACCTAATTCTTGTTGCCAACGGTCAATGGCAGACAAAAATGTTTTAGCCTTTGAGATCTTATGGGGTTGATAAATAAAATTACCATTATTTTCCAGATGTTGATAACGGTCTCTAATGTCGATATTTTCTCTAGAATGAATTTCGGATTTGGTTTTAGAGCCGGTAACCAATAAATTAATGTTGTGGTTTTGTAACCATTTGCAAACCTCAAAACCTATGGCACCTAAACCGCCGGTTACCAAAACCCAAGTATTTTGTTGTAGCGGTAATGATGTATTTTTTTGATTCCATAAATTAACAGCGGAGAGCTTTTTAGTTTGTCGTGCCAGTTTGTTGCTAGTATCTGTTGTTTTAAAGGATGATAATTGATCATAACGTACTTCATCGGCACTGCCACAATGGCTTAACTCAAAGAGTAGGGTATCTAACCAGTAGTTCTCACAATTATTATCGATGTCTTTAAAATAAATCGATTTATAAAATTTCTCTGGAGTTTCTGCACCGGTTGTTGACTCAAGATCAATTTGGTTGAGTAGGCTACGAATGCCAGTTAAGTAGTAACTGGATAACGACCAAAAGGTAATTTCATCAATATGGTCTGATCTACCGATGAGCAAATATTGACAAATGTATTTGGCAAAAACTTGGCTCTGATTTACTTGATTAAGAACCGTGTTGTGATCAGCAATAATCGCTTCTATGTCTTCATCAAGATTGCACGCTTTAGCAGTTAGTGAAAGATCTAAAAATACGTTTTGTGTAAAGCTGTTATTATCAAGCCATTCACTGAGTTGATCACAAAAATTTTCTTGATGAAGACTCACGAGTACTAGATTGCTATCTGCCTCTACCAAGTTTAAGGATGATAATAAAGAAGCTTCGCTGATAACAAGTAGCGATCGAGATGTTTGTAATACAGCCTTTATTAGAGCTTCAATTTCGCTAGTTATTTCTCTGATCAGTAAAATTGTATTGTGGCGTTCAATTTTTAGATCGGCTTCGCCAATATCGTTCACCCAACTGAGTTCGGTAAAGCATTCTCTTACGGTTCGGTTATTTTCGGTAAGTACATCAATTTTTTCGCAGAGTTCTTCAAAGTTACCATCCTCAACCTGATGAACTAATTTCGAGCGCTGAATTTTTTGGATGCTGGTTTTGGGAATATCGTCTTTAGCAACCGGCAGAATATAATCAGGCTTTAACTGATGGTGTTTGGAGAACGCTTTTTCTATATCGTCAATAATGGTTTTTAAATCATTGTTAGCTAGAGTTGAGTTGTTTGGACAAAAAAATACAATCAGGCTTTCGCTAGTTTGACCAGGCTTTTTGGCTTGTATTGCGGCTGTGTAACCTGCAGCGACACTCGCTAAATTATCGACAATAACTTCAAAATCAATGGGATTATAATTTTTGCCGTTTATAATTAAGGTGTCTTTACTTCTGCCAGTTAAAAATAATTCCTTGTTATAAATAAAACCTTTGTCTCCGGTATTTAACCAGCCATCTTCAGAAAATAAGCCTTGGTTTGCAACTTGGTTATTAAAATAACCGTTGGATAGCGAAGAACCTTTAAATTGAATTTCACCAATAGATAGCTCGGGTAAAACATTGCCATCTTTATCAATTGCGCGAACCCCCATACCGGGTATGGTTGGGCCAAGACTTGTATAAGCCACGCTTCCCGGTGTGCCGATTTGTACAATCTTAAGTAGTGATTTATTAGTGCTTGCTCGTTCTACGGTAATTTGTTTTTTAAAGGTGTTTTCTTTTGGCCTAGAATAGGTCACGCCCGATCCGAGCTCGGCCATGCCGAAGGCGGGCATTAGGCAATTTTTAGGTAGTTGGTAGTCGCTCAATTGCGAAATAAGTTCTTTGGCGGTGGATTCTGCAATGGGTTCTGCGGCGTTTAATAACGTATTAACGCAGGATAAATCCCAAAATCGTGAATCGCGATTAGATTTAAGTGCATTAATAATCATTTTATAGGCGGAATCCGTCGCCCATGTGTGCGTAATGCGTAGGCGATCAATGGTGTCTAACCAATTTAACGGATTATTAAGTACCAATTCTGTGGGTGCATAAACTGTAGTACAACCACATACCAAACCTCTGATATGCCAGTCAGAAATGCTGCCAATGTGGTCGAAGGGTAGCCAGTTCAAGGTTTTATCGCTGGGTTGATTTTCCCATAAATGCGCAGCGCCTTTACTTCTTGCCAAAATATTCTTGTGTGTTAACTCTACAAATTTCGGCATACCTGTGCTGCCTGAGGTTAAACACAAAAATGCAACGTCGTCTGGTTTGGGTTGAGTGATTTTTCTAAGTGCGATTAGGTTATTTGTTGAATTCTCTAGAGTGCTAACAATATCTAAGGTACGAGTTGCTAAGGTATTATCAATGATATTCAGTTGTTTAGATTTTTCGTTATAGAGTTTGGTTAACGTCTTTATGGATAATTGATCAGAAATAATAATGGGGTCGCCAAGTTGTCGGCGAACATAATCAAATTTTTCCCAATCATTTTCGCTGGGTTCTGAGTTTTGCCAGGCATTGGTAATAACGGGAATTAATCCAGAATAAATAGCAGACCAAAATGCTATAAGTGAATGACTTAGATCGCGTGTGTGAATTATAAGATAAGGATTATCATTGTGTGTTAGTTGTAGATGTTTAGCCAGTATTTTTACTTGTAATAATAACGCTTTGCACGAGTAGGTGTTGTCTATTTGACCTAATTCGTCGAGAAATATTAATTCAGGAGATTGAATTTGCTCGGCTCTTAATGCCAATAATTCTATTAAAGTAAAAGGCCCTTGGTCTTGTGTTGCACAGGGTTGGGTGTGTGTCTCCGATGAAGGTAAATTGTTTTCTAAAAAATCTAACGGTGGTTCTTGTTGACTTTCAGTTGTATCTCTTAAATCTTGGTCAATCAATGAGTCTGAGTTGTTTTGCCTTGAATTTGTTGGCGGTTGTAACTGATTCAGATGAATATAGTTGGCTGTTGCTTGCGCTTCACCTAAAAAATAGAAAGAATATTTATCTTGATTGTTGGTGTTGAGCGTTTTGGTTGAAATCAGTTGATTTGAGCTGTACAAGAATTTTAATTTAGCAATATCAACTTTACCCAAAGGTGTTAACGGTATTGATGAAATCTGCACATATTCTATGGTTTGGTCAGCGTTTGAATTTGCTAAGAGTTCCAATTCCGGTTCATAAAATGTTTTTTTTGAAACAAAAAAACAGACGCTTTTTTCTGATATGCCTTGATTTTCGCGGAGTATAAAAGACTGTGTAATATTGGATAGCAGTGATTCTATGGCTTTGGGTGATTGTTGTCTTTTTACTACCTTGCCAATCAATTGAGTGTGCTTTGTTCCATTAAAGGTCATTTTTATAGCCTAAGTCCGGTTGGCGATATTGTTATAAAACCTAACGTAATGCGGTACTGGCTTGCATTGCTCTAGTGGCAGTGACGGTGTTGCTGATAAATATGTAATGAGTAAATTGCTATGTAAGCAGAGAGATATATTAGACGATTTTAATTATTAGTGCGGCGAAGTCTATTTTTTTGACGTGGTTCAAATTTAAGTTACAGAATTGTTATTTTTGCACGGTTTTAATTACTTTAAAAACTAAATACAGGAATTTTATTAATGTATATGGGCATAATATATTTCTAGAATACGTTTTAACCTCAAGAGGTATTTTGATAAAAGGTTATATGTCGTTTACTGGGAATTAGGTGTTTGGTTAAACGCGGCAAAATATTTTAAACGAATTAAACATTGAAGAGGCGCTGGATCTATCGGGGTTTCCTATAAAAGCTTTTGGGATATTGTGTAAAGGAAAATCTGATTAAATCATGGATGAGTTATTTGAAGGTTCTTAAAAATTAATTCTAAGTATTTTTGATATAAAAAAAGGCCATCTTTAAAAGATGGCCTTAGATATTGATAATCGTTTTATTATTAAACGTTTTTAAACGGTTAGTTGCCCCAAATTTGGGTTACATATTCTGGATGATCAACGAATGGGTTGCGGTTGCCCTGGTGGATAAACGCAGCATTGTTACGATCAATTTCTTTTTGGCTCACTGGATCAGCTAAATGCCAGCTGCGCAGCATGTTAACAACCCAAGGCTCGAATGCTTGAGTGCTAGTGCCGTTTAGCACGTCGTCAGCGGAGGTGCTGTTACTTTGCCATCCTGCGATTCTGTCTTCGTAACGTGTTGCCATGTAGAAATAAGCACGTGCTAAATCGCCTTTAAACTCATCGATAGGTTCGAACACGGTGCCGCTATAGCCAAGACCGGTACGTGCACTGCCAAGACGTGAGCCGTTGGTTGAAGTAAAGGTTGCAGAACCAACTTCACCATAAGGGAAGCTGCTGCGACGACCGTTAACCGAGCCATCGGTAGCAAAAATGTGGTGAATATCGGAGTTCATTGGCTCAACCGCGCCGCCAAACCAGCTGCGTGGGAAGGAGTGTTCACGGTTATAACAGTTGCCTTCGCCACTGAAGGTACCGCATTGATCAGTGCCAGGTGAGTAGTTGTAAGCGTCACCGCTGGTTGGGCGTTCAGAATAAATATCTAAGATGCTGCCATCGTTTTCGTAGAAACGGTCGATTTCGTTATTTAGATAGAAAGTCCAAACCGCACTATAACCTTGCGCTGCGTGATTATTAATGATGCGGTGTAGCTCTGATTTAAGCGTGAAGCCACTTAAGCCTGTGGCACTTGCGTAATAACCCGATGGCGCGCCGTTATCGGATGGAGGAGGGGTGGTGCCGCCACCTGAGCCGCCGGAAACTGGAAGGCTAAAGGTTGTGCTTTCGGTACTGGCAAATTGACCGCCACTCGCTACTACGGTGCCGCTTGAGCTGACAGAGTAATTGCCATTGCCGAAACCACAACAGATGCCGTCGCCGAAGGAATCATTGATTTGGAAGGTGTAGCTGCCGTCGGTTACGCAGTAGTCTTCAGAAATTTGCGCGTTGTTACCGTAGTTGCCGCCGCTGGCAACGGTGGTAGTACCACGACGTAAAGTCCAGGTTGTTTCACTGCCGAAGTTGTCGGTAAGAATACTTACGGTTACAGGATTGTCAGCACAGCTGCTTGAACCGCCGCCACCGCCACCACTGGTTGATGCTGGTGCAAAGTTATCTACGTATACGATTTCAGAGCCATCAAAACCCGCTACGTCGTAAAAACGCAAGCCTACTTCAATGCTACCGGTAGATGCGGCGGTGTAGGTATAACTAATTTGTTGCCATTGGTTTAAAAGCGTTGGTGATGAGTAGTTTCTGAAGCCGTCAACCACCATACGGGCTCGCATACCGCCTTCGGTGTGACGAACGTAAGCACTGAAATTATAGGTTTGGCCGGCAACAACCGGAACCAATTGTGTAAGGTCTGTGCTTGCTTGGCTGGTGGTATTCACTTGGACAGCGACAGAGCTGCTGCCTGCTTGAGCAATAGTTGATCGGCTAGTGGCAATGCCCGTATCGGTAGTCCAACCGGTTGGCGTGTTGCCAGAAAAATTTTCAAAATTTGCATTTTCAATTTGTGCACTAGCCAGCGGCGCAAGGCCAGCAACGAGTAGCCCAAACAAGACTCTGTGTTTCATGTTAACTCCCGAGGAGGTTGAGATAAAAATTGCGAGGTAATCTAACGAAAAGATTCGAATACTTTTATGAACCTAACCATTGATTCAAGAAAAACTTGTCTATGTCGTTAAAAAGGTCGTGTTTGAATATCTGCAGGAGTCGAATACGTCGTTAATAACTAACTTGTGTATCGGTCATTCGTTATGAATTATTAGACGTTATCGCGAAAATTCATTTGCCAGTCACAGCTACGGCATTAAAATGCCGCCTCCGCAAGAAATCAGATTTTTTTGCGTTCTGTTGAGAAATTCATAAATATGAAATTTTCAACTGGAATAAATTACATAATTTGCTGTGTATTCATTTTAGGAGAGAAGTCGTGGCTAGAGTTCATTTTATCAGTGGTGAGAAAGGTGGTGTTGGTAAATCCTTTACAGCGAGAACGTTAGCGCAGTACTTTATCGACGCCGAGCAGCCTTTTATTGGTTTCGATTCAGATCAATCACACAGTACATTTTCACGATTTTACGCAGAATTCACTTCTCCAGTTGTTATTGACGACTTTGAGAGCATGGACGAAATTCTAGTCGCCGCTGAAGAAAATGGCCGCGCCGAAATTATCGTTGATCTTGCTGCACAAACCGCAGACAGTTTAGAAGACTGGATTGACGAGAGCGATTTATTTGCCATTCTTGAAGCGATTGATGCAAAAGCGTATTTCTGGCATGTAATGGACGACGGCGCCGATTCCGCTCGTTTACTGGATCGCTTTATTAAGAAATATCAAGATTTACCCATGCAAATGGTCATTGTTAAGAATATGGGGCGTGGTGCTAATTTCGATTTATTCGATAAGTCTGCAATTTTTGAAAGAGCGCAAAGCATTAACGCAATTTTTGTGACCCTTCCAAAATTACAATCACAGTTAGCGCAAAAAATTGATTTCTATAATTTCAGTTTTTGGGCGGCTGCTAATAACGCAAAAGCGATGTCTACAGCAGAGCGTCAACGCGTAAAAGTATGGTTGAATAATTGCTACAGCAAGTTCGATCGTTTTTTAAAAGTTGAGAAAAAAGCCTAGGAAATTCTGATTAAAAAAACTCTGATTAACCTAGAGTTTCTCACGACACAAGGATGTGTCGTTAATTTCAAGAATTGTAAGTAATTAAAATTATAAGTAATTGAAATTGTGAAGAAATCGGAAATCGCATTGTCAATTTCTGCCCTGTGATTAAATCATGAATGAGTTAATCACAGGTTCCCACAGTTTTTAATAGCCCGAAAGCTCAAGGTAACCACGGCCCTTATGGCTGCCGGTTACGATCATTGCTCCTTCCCAATATTTTAATCTTTTCTTCCATAACTGATCTTTAATTTCGGCATCAACAGTTATATCTACGTTTAGCGACGGTATTTTAATTTGCCATTTGATGGGAAATTTCTGTCCAGTATTGCTTTGCCAAAATTCCAGCGGTGCAACATTAACGTCTTGTGGGAAAAGCCTTTGGCTGGTTCCGTCGTTAAATACCCAAAGACCCTGGCTGGATTCGTGTTGACGATTGTGTATTTCGTTATCACTTCTGAGCCGGTAATACATTAATTCTTGATTGTTTTCGAGCTGCAATGCAAACCAGTCCCAACCAACTTGATTGGTATCCAAGCTGGAGCTGCCCCATTCGCGATCTAGCCAGCTGTCGCCACTGACTTGAAAACGGTTATCGCCAATTGTGATGCTGCCGTCTGTAGCTATTCGCGTGTATGAATAGTAATAAGAGGCGTTACCTTGAGTATTACTTTTTTTGCTAAAACCACGGTCACCTTGCAAAACAATGGGTTTGGAATTGATTAAATTAAAATCGATGGCTACGGTGCCGTAATCAGCATCGGTATCTTGGGCGTAGAGTTTTGCGGGAAATAAATCCTTTGAGTTCTCTGAGCTTAATACCCAATTATCTTGCCACACGGTTAAGGGTTGATTTGTAACGCCAGCCAAACCTAGAGCAGGACGACTAAAACGTTCAAACTGAAAATGTTTGTTGTTATTGATATCTGTCAGCGCAAAATGTGCCGCGTAAACTTGATTAGATTGCCAATCTTTGTGCTGATCTTCTGGTGTTACATCGGGTGATAATGCGAATCGAAAGAAGGTAATTTGATAACCCCATTTTTGTGAGGCGTCATTAATGTTGTGTAAATGCCCGGTGAGATACCACCATTCAATTTTATAATCGGGATGTTCGCCATGATCGTGCGGAAACACAAATTCTCTGGGTGCTGTTACTTTGGCAAAGTCTTGATTTTCTGAATTGCGAATTAAATTGCGGTAATCGATAGCATTATTTTCTTGAGCGAGACACAGTCCTGCGGTGAAATAATGTAAAAGCAATAACAGCGTAAGGTATTTCATACATTACTCTTGATTAAATTGGTTGTTATTAACCGTGTTCATCACACGAAGCGCCGGATACAAGGCTGCAACCAACGCGGTTAATACAGCAAAGAAAGTATTTTCAACCAAAACCGAAATTTGCGGAACCAACGGCATACTCCAACCAAACGAGCGCCAGTGAATAATCTCAATTAGCATCCAAGAAAGTAGCTCACCTACCGGTGCGGCGATAATACCAACGCACAACCCCAGCACACCGGCTTGAATTAAGAGCAAGCACAGTACTTGAGAGCTGGTAAATCCAAGCGTTCTTAGGGTAATTAGTTCGCTTTTGCGCTCTAACATTAATGACGATAAAGCACTAAAGATAGAAATTAATGCCACAATTAAGACAAATATTTTTAATGCGTGGGTAATTAAAAAAGTACGATCGAAAACATTGAATGCAGTATCAATAATTTCACTGCCTATCACAATTTGTAAAGGTTCGTTTTTATAGCGTTCTTGTAATTGGCTTTTTAAATTTTCTAGCGCTTGGTCTTTGGATAAATGTTTGTCGGTATTCACAAACAGCCCCAGCGACTGAGGTTGTTGTTCTGGCCAATATTTTTGTAATAAATTCCAGTTAATTAACATTCGACCAGTTTGATTGCCGTAATCGGTATAAATACTGGCAACGGTAAATCTCTTAAGGCCAATGCTGGTTTTTACGGTAATGGTATCGTTTACGCGCAACGAAAACTTGTTAGAAAGCGTTTCGCTGATAAATACCTCGTCGTTTTTAAATCTTTCCCAAGCTGTTTGGCGACTTAGGTCATTATTATCATCGATAAATTGGTAACCTTGAAGTGCAGGCTCGGGTAAAATTGCACCAGTTATATTAACGACCGTGAAAAGGTTGTCGTGGGTTGCTGCTTCGGCATTAAAATCGCTGAATATAGAGAGATTATGAACGGTGGGGTTGTTTTTAATTGCAGTAATTATTTCGTTGTTAATAAAGGTTTCTTCATTGTGTGCCTCGTCAAAACCACGTACATAAATATCTGCACTTACTCGTTCACTTAACCAATCGCCAACGGCTTCTCTAAAACTGCCAATCATGATGCTCATACCATTGGCGCTGGCAATGGCAATCATTAAAGCCATCGCAGCTACCGAGGTTTTCGCTAAATTTCTCTGAGTATCGCCAACGGCCATAGAAAACAAAAGTTTATAGGAGTTGCGAAATACCGGTTTTAGCCGTTGAATAAAAAATAATAAAAAGCCAACACAGGTAGGTGTTAAAAACGCTAGACCCAGCAGTACAACGAATACAGAGAAAAACCCACCGTAGATACCGGTCGATTCCAGTTGTGCGAATACGACTCCCGCAACGATAAGTATCACCGATGAAATTATTCCAAAGGCCTGTGATGTGAATATTGGGTTTATAATCGATACTTTGGTTACTGGCGATTGTTTGGTGTTTATTCCGTTAATGCTGTTGTAAATTTTAACGGCCGGCATAACCACTGCCGCAAGTGATGCGCCAATTCCTAATATAAAACCCTTGAAAATAGGTGTTTTAAATAAAAATAATTGTGCGGCAGTAGTGGAATAATATAAATCGTTGATGGTTTGGTTAGACAGTGAGACTAAAAAACCGGCCAGTTTGATGGCTAAAAATGCCCCGGCGCTGGATGCAACTATCGAGATTAGCGCGACTTCAAATAAAATTAACTGCAATATTTCGCGCGGAAGTACGCCAATAGCGTGCAAACGTTTAAACAATGGCAGTTGCTTTTCGACGAAATAATTGACGGTGCTATACACCAGAAAAATTCCAACCAGTAAACTTAGTAAGCTCATGGCTTGTAAATTAAGTTGGAATGATTGTGTTAATTTTAGTGATTGCTGTTCCAGTGAGGTTGTGCGCTGTAGATAATAACCCGGTGGTAGTTGTTGCTGAATAATAGGTTCATATTTATGCCAAAGGTGTTGAGCAATATTGATGTCTATCCTTGAGAAAGTATTTCGATTGGTGAGCTTTTGGGCGGTATCAATATCACAAATAATAAAGTTATCTAAATAACCATCTGTATCTGGAAATATTCCCACAACGGTTAGGGGATCTGATGAGCTTTGCAGAAATAGGCGATCGTTTAATTTAAGGTGGTATTTTTGCGCAAAACTCAAACTGATAAAAACCGAGTTCTCTTGTAGCATCAGTTGATTGATGTTTATAGACACGTCAATATCTTGATTCGCGTCGTTTTCACTTGCTCTCGAACCTTCAGAGCTTTGCTCGTTTGAAGTAAAATTCAAGCGATCAATAAATGTTTCTGCTATTGGATCAACGCCAAAAATACGCACTTTATAAGAGATTACATTCTCATTGGTGTGTGTTATTGGGAGTTTTTTGTGGTCGAGCTCTGTTCCTACAAATTTACCATCGCCTTCAATTATCGGCGCGGTTTTGATTTCGGGAATGTGTGGAAAAATGTTTTTTCGTAAATAAACATAGTCCTTGGGTGCAACACCGGTAGATGGTCCAACAATTCGATGGCTGACGTTAGCGTTTGTTGCACGAAAGGCGTTAATAAAACTTTGATTAGCGCTGGAGTTGGTAAGCTCTACTGCGATAACAACGCATACACCCAGCAAAATTCCAAGTATCGCCAAAAAAGTTTGTAAGCGGTTTTGCCATAAAAACCTGAACTGCGCGCGTATTAAAAGAGCCATATAATTTAGAGTGAGTTAGCGATACGTTTATGAAGTTTTCCGCGTGACAATTCGTAAATACTGTTGGCGCGAGCTGCAATTTCTTCGCTGTGGGTAACAACAATCAAGGTAGAGGTTTCGTTGACTGAGTTGAATAGTAAATCGGCTACTTGATTACCGGTATCGACATCAAGGCTGCCAGTTGGCTCGTCGGCTAGGATGATTTGCGGTTGATGGGATATCGCTCGAAGAATGGCGACACGTTGTTGTTCACCTCCGGATAATTGATTGGGAAAACGTTTTCGTAACGAGCTCAGTCCCAGTTCGGAAATGTATTGTTCAACTTGTAGTCGGTTTGTTTCTTTTTTACCTAACAATTCAAGCGGTAGAAAAATATTTTCTTCCACGGTAAGTGTTGGTACCAAATTGAAGAACTGAAATACATAACCTAAATGATTTCGTCGAACGAGCGTTTTTTGTTTGTTATTCAGTTCATGGAGTTTATGGCCGTAAAAATGAACCTCTCCTTCGTCGGCATCAACAATACCGGCCAAAATATTCAACAGAGTGCTTTTGCCACTACCGCTGCGGCCTAGTATGGCAATGGTTTCGTTTGGATGGGCTTCAAAATCAATGGCATTTAGAATCTGAGCACGTTGATTTTTTTGAGTGTTGTCATCAATGGTTTTTGAAACCTTAGAGGCAATTAAAAGAGGCGAGGAGTTAGTGATCATAACAATGGACGGTCATAAAAATGTACGTTATACGAATAAAATACTCGAAAATTATGTCGATAAATGGGGTTTAATCCTTCAAAAATAGTACGTGTTGTTCATAAGAAACTCTGATTAAATCACTGCGGAGTTAAACACAGGCTCGCACAGTTAATTAGCCGTAAAACCCTAAATAAAATGTTGATACTTCTCTTTTTTACACGTTATTTCACATCTTTAAAGGATGGGATGTAAAGATTAGGTTAATTTCGTTTTCGGTAAATTCTAATATTGATAATCTTTGTGTTCGCCTGTGTATTTAATTGATTCATCAACATTTAGTGTTACGTTTTTTTTAATTTGATCAAAGCATGAATTAAGAACAGGTATAAAGTGCCTGAAGTTTTAGCGCTTTGTTAGCGCTAACGGAATAATCACGAAAAAATGACCAGTTTGTGATTTGATTTCGAGCTTACCTTTGTTCAGTATCTGATGTTTCTATCAACTTTGATTTTTGCATAAAAAAGCGCTTAATGTGTCGCGAATAGGATAAGGATTCGCAGGTACGTTCGTTTTGATGCTCTGGATTAAAGGAATTACAGGTCTAGTTTGTTCAGCAAAGCGCCGATAAGTCGTCAATGGTAAAGCTTGTCGAAATCGTCCAGAAATAATGACCATAAATTGGAAAGGAAGATCATTATGGGAACAGTTCATAACTCTGTTAAGTCAGCGGGTATTGCCGTCACTCTGGCAATATTTCTGACGGCTTTGTTTTCGAGCTTTTTTAACATTGCTTACGCCAAGGAGACACATTTGACGATTGCTGATAATGCTGAATCGATTAAACCACTGCAAGTGGGTGATAAGGCACCAAAATTCACGGTGAAAGATACCGACGGTGAACAGGTTATATTTGATCCAAACGAACTCGACTCACCGACACTCATCGTTGTTTATCGTGGCGGTTGGTGCCCATACTGTAATGTACAGTTACAAGATTTACGCAAAGTTTTACCGGAGATCCGCGAAAAGGGCGTGAATGTTATGTTCCTAAGTGGTGATCGCCCTGAAATTCTGTATTCCGGTTTGAAAGAGCAAACTCAAGAAGAGATTGACGGCCTAGATTACAAAATTTATTCCGATGCCGATATGGAAGCGTCTAGTGCTTTGGGAATTGCGTTTAATTCGTCGGGCTTTGGTATGACTTTATTGAAGCTAAAACCATCGACGAGCGGCTCGTCGCTTAGAAAGCACAATGCACTGCCAGTGCCTGCTGTGTTTGTTATCAATAAAGACGGTGAAGTGACCTATTCGTTTGTCGATCCAAACTTTAAAGTGCGTTTACCTGCTGAAGATGTGTTGGCGGCTGTAGATACGGCGCTCTAAGCCTCAGTGAATATTTATTTCTCTATAAATATCCATTTCTCTATAAATATCCATTTTTCTAAAAAAGCCAAGGAGTTTACCTTGGCTTTTGTGCTTGAAAACCGCAATTAATTTCAACGGGTCTTGCAGCAACAACTCCAGTTATACCAGCCCAAATATCAGTCCAGTAATAGCTGTCCGGTAATAAGAGTATGACAGCAGAGGGTCGCTCTAACTGTGTTAACCAGAAGTTCCGGCCCTTTGCCTTAGGCTCGTAATAATGCCTTCGCAAGGCGCTCTGAGAGCTGCTCTTCGGTAAATTGTGGCTCGTTTGGCGGATACAAAGAGTCTTCGTCGAATTGATAGCCGTATTCATTCGCTAGTGCGAACATTTCTTTCATTTTTTGACAATTTTTTAGCTTCTCTGCAAGCCCTTCATCAGAACGAGCGTTTTCTGAGAAAGCGGCAATTTGTGCTACAGACATGATCATTCTCTCCTAATAATGTTTCATCACTTCTACGACGGTATCTACCCCATAAATGCGGTATTTTCGTTGTTAGGTTTTTGCCTTTAGGCAAAACTGTGGCCGAGTTTGATGGTATTCAATTTAATAAGAGGGCTTAGATAATGTTGATAAAAATCAACTAATTAGCTGTGAGTTTCAATGCTCTGCGCTGTAGCGCCATCAAATTGTATGTCCGTAATCCAACAATGTTTTTTGTCTTTGCAATAATCGTAACAAAATTGTGGTTATGGTCTGGCGGTTATCTAATAAAGAAATTTGGAATAAGTTGAGTTTTATTGAGGTTATCTCAGTAATTCAGACTTTATGTATCAAAAAAACTGTGTAAGTAGAAAGTAAATCACGTTGTAAATATTTGGCTCGAAAGTTGTTGTTGATAATAGTTATTATTTCGTGTTCTTTGAAAGTAAAAAGTAACCTTTTCGCTTTCTCGTAAACTTAATAACAACATAAGAGCAAAATAATCATGAGAGAATATTACCAGCAACTAAAATCTGTGAATGAACTGCTTTTGGCAGAATCTTGGGAAGATGCCGAAGTGTTATTGATTAATCTTTGCCAAGAATTGGAGAAGTACTTTCATCACTGGCACGGCGATGATTTGTGGATCACAACGACAATAGATGTGTACTTTAAGCTGGGCGATGTTTTTTGGGCTGAAGGTCGCCCCTTAGACGCTTTGGCTATTGGTGAGAAGATTCACAATATGGTGCTTTCTGATTTGAATAAACCCATTTATTCCAGATCAAAGCTGATTGCGTTGGTTGCTGCCAGCGAGAAAACGCAATCTTATCTGTTGGATTGTAAGCGTCGAATAGTAAATGACCACAGAGGTTACCTTCGACGTGCGTAAATTTAATCGACGGCGTTTATTTTTAGTTTGCGGCGAATAATTTGTCTAAGCTTTCCTGACGTGCATCAAGTTTTTAAGTAGATCTGTCGGTTACTCTTTGGTCGTGCGGTAGCGAAATACCGACACTTAAAAATTACAATAATCAAATATATCCAGGAGTAGTACCGTGTCTGTTGAACATCATGATTTAGTCCACGAATTACCCGAATACAAGGATCAAATTCATCAACTTAAAATGCACGACAATCACTTTAAAAGGTTGTTTGATGAGTATCACGATCTGACTAAAACCATCGAAAATATTGAAAATGAGGTTGAACCTTCTACCACAGCGCATGAAGAATCCTTGAAGGTAAAAAGGTTAGCTCTAAAAGACGAATTAGTGGCAATTATTAATACCTCAAAATAATAAAAACACAGCGCAAAATACAGGTGATTTATGAGGTTCAAAGAAACCCGACTGATCCTAGAAAAAAAACTGTTACAACTGGATAAACGAGTTTCAAAAATTGAAGCTGATTTATCTACGTTGAAATCGGCTGACTCTGAAGAGCAAGCTCAAGAGCGAGAAAATGACGAGGTACTTGAGCGTATTTATTCTGAGTCTGTGGATGAAATTCGTAAAATCAATTTAGCACTTGAGCGAATTGATGAAGGTACTTACGGTTTTTGCCAGAGATGCGGTAAATCAATTGATCCAAGGCGATTAGCCGCGCTACCTTACGCGACGCTCTGTATTGCTTGCGCACCGCCATAAAATGCGTGGTGTATAATGCTTGTGATGCATAAGATGTGTAATGCGAATTCGATTTTTTAGTTGTGTATTTCCCTTCCTAAACTCATTTTACATTAAATGTTTTTACGGAAGGGGCATGACTTGTGCGCGAATTTATCGAGCTATGAGCAGGGTTGTGATTATTATTTTTACAGATGCAACTGAGTATACAAATGCTGTTGCTATTTAGGGAAAGAATAGCTGCTGTTTAAGTAAAGAGTAACAGTACAAAAAAGTCTTTGTAGATATTACGAGATACCCGATGGTGTCAGGTAATATCTAACAGCAAAATACTCAATCTTCTAAAGTCAGTTCCAGTCCGAGCTCATCGGTAATGACGCTGAGTTTATTGACAAGTTCTTCCATATCGGTTGATTTCGGGACCGATATTTCTGCATTCGCTTCAAATAGGGCCTCACCTGTCCACGGTGCGCTGGTGCATCGGCTTTCCAAATTCAGTAAATTAATGGAACGTTGTGCAAGCGCTTGCGCGATTTCTTTGATAATTCCGGTTCGGTCGGGACCTAATACGCTGAGCTTTGCGGTTTTTCCGGTACTTGGTAGAGTAGGTGATGACCAACTCAATTGATAGTGAATACCTTTGGCGGTAAGCGCTTGCAGATCCGATTCTAACTGCGCACGCAGGTTAGACTCCAAGGTGATGCTCAATATTCCGGCAAATTTACCGTGCAGATGTTGCAATTGGCTTTCTGTCCAGTTGCCATTATTTCTCTCAATGATATTGGCAATAAATTCTACGATTCCCGGTTTATCGTCGGTTAGAACCGTCATTACGGCATGATCATGCATGGCCTATTATCCCGTTGTTAGTGTCTTTATATAGGAGACTCTAATTAACCTAGAGGTTCCTGTAGTGATATCACCGATCACGAAAATTGTTTTTGTGCCCAAAGTGTAGCATTCTTCCGGCTACCAATGCATACACCAGAGCTTATTTATGATCATCCCTTTTGACAAGTTACCTAAAGATATATTGATTAATTTGGTGGAAGAGTTTGTAACCCGTGAAGGCACCGATTATGGTGATTACACCACTGAATTGAACGATAAGGTAGAGCAAGTTATTGCGCAATTAAAAAACAAAAAAGCCTTTGTTGTTTACGATACGTATTCGGAATCCACCAGTATTGTTTCTGCCGATGATCTTTCTGAAGATCTAGAATAAAACTTATTAGAATCTCTGATTAACACATCCATGATTTAATCAGAGGACAGAAATTGACAATGTGATTTTCAATTTTTACACAATTTCAATCGCTCACCGTTCTTCAATTTGGCGACGTATTCTGTGTTGCTAGAAACTCTAAGCTAATCAGAGTTTCCTATTATTAAGTTGAGGTGAAGTTAGATTGTTAAGTTAAATCTTTTGCCCACAGATAATTTGCCGGTAATTATGAATTCTTTTTTAATCAATGTTGATAAACCCGATAACGCTTTATTGGGAGTAGTTTTTGCGCACGGCTCGGGCATTGGTATGGATCATTGGTTTATGAATTCTATTTCAGCAAGTTTGGTTGACTTGGGAATTGCAGTTGCTCGATTTGAATTCCCCTACCGTCAATTGATTCGAGAAACAGGTATTAAAAGGCCGCCAAATACCATGCCCGTATTAATTGAAAGTTTTCAATCTGCACTTAATCTCGCCAGAGAATTACATTCAGAAATTAACTGGCACCTTACTGGCAAGTCTTTAGGTGCACGAGTCGCTGTGAATTTATCTGCTAATCATGAAGATTTAAAGGTAATCTGTTTAGGGTATCCTTTTCATCCGGTTGGCAAGCCTGAAAAATTAAGAATTGACCTGCTTAATTCTGTACATAATTCGATTCTCATTTTGCAAGGTACTCGTGATCCGTTTGGCCGATATGACGAGGTTCAAAATTACGCTTTAAATTCAAATGTGATTATCAGTTGGTTGGAAGATGGTGATCACGATTTCACGACTAAAAAATCAAGTCGAGTTCAGTTCGACGAACACTGTTTAGAGGCTGCAAAAACAATCAAAGAATTTTTGTTGATGTAAATGTTTTGTCAAAAGTACTTTTTGAGTTATTTGTGTGACGTCATTAAATAATGCAAGGTGTATGCAAGCGTTATTTGTCTTAGGTTTTCAGTGTATTTGTGGCAGTTTGATTTCAATTCTTTCTAAAATCAACTCCAGCGTATCAACCCAGTATTCGATGATTTCTTTGATTTTCTGGCGCTGAGTGTTGGCATCAGGTGTTGATAACAGTCGTTCACCAACCAGAGTAAGCTCGGCGATAACCTCTATAATTGTCTCTATGTCTATTTCTAGGGTTAGGTCTCTTTGTTCGACAAAAAGGGAATCGTGGGTATTTTTTTCTAAATATTGTTGCAGCTTGAAGGCCGTTTTAATTGCGTTGGTATTTAAAAGGTCTTTTGTTGCATTTAAGCGATCAATATTAATTCGGGTTAATATTGGACCGTTTGTTAAATAGCTAGCTAATTTAAACATATACAACTACCTGTAATACAAAAACTCGCCATGCGCTACCGAGTTATATCGGGATAGAAATTATTATAGGAAGCTCCGTTTTCCAGAGTTGCGTGCGACCTATACATCGTTAATTTCAATAAAAAAGTTATTGAAATTATGAATCGCTGAAAAACGCTTTGTTAATTTCTCGCTTCTGATTACATCAAGGATTAACCAGTCAGAAGTTTCTATAGAGTTTTGAAATATATAATGAGTCTAGCACTGAGAATGTTTTCCGTTTCTTTATAATGAAAAAAAGCAATGAAACGACAAAGTTTCTATGGTTTTCGCGGCTTGATAATGAAAGTTTTTTTAAGATAGGATAAACGTTACGATTTTTAAAATGTTTGAGTGTCAGCTAATGAGTGACAAAGTGGATGAATCAGGTCATTACGACCACCAATTAGATACCGTTGGATTGTTGTGTCCCGAGCCTGTAATGATGCTGCACCAACGGATTCGTGATGCAGCTGTTAACGAAGTGATTAAGGTTGTTGCTACCGATCCATCAACGCAGAGAGATATTCCCAATTTTTGTCATTTTTTAGGTCATGAGTTGTTGAAATCTGAGCAAGAAGAGAATTTGTTTTGTTACTGGATACGGAAAAATTAATAGCCGTTAAAGGAACAGTGCAGGAACACAGTAATAGTGCAGGGACGGTGCATTGACGTAGATTTTAGATCTGCATCTTTTGAAAATGTAATCGCTGTAGTTTTTGAAAAGGTACTTTGAGATCAGAATCGAGAGATTCGGCAGTCTTATCACTCAAGAAGTTTTCTCCAACATTACGCCGACGCTAACATCTGCGCGATTAGCGGATAATGGCCAACAAAGAAACGAGAACGAATTTAGCAGAATCTACTAAATTCGTTCTTTTTAGTGTTTCATTGTTGTTCAACTAGAAGCGATATTGCCGCCATTGCTTCAGGATCTTGTGACTTAATCTTGTTAGCAATTTGATGTTGGAAGAAATATCGGAAGTTATCGCTTGCTTGAGCAGGATAAAGGCAGTCGTCACCCGGCAAAATTGGGGTATTAATGACCTTATCTTCGTCTGCAAGCATCGCCAGAATAGTTCCGTCGTGCAATAACTGCCAGCTAATAACTTGGGTCAGTGTCAGACTCTGAAAACCATTGTCAGAGAGCACAGCGTGGGTGCCAATCGTATCTGGTATCTCTTGAACGACGGTATCAGGTTCGTCACATTCCAGTTCGTAGTACTCGGCAGCGGTTTCCAGTTCAACGATTTTATGGATGGGAGCGTCGTAAAACACCTCATCTATACCTGGGTCGTAATATCCTTCCCAGGTGCCGTTGAGCGGATCGCAGATTTCGTTACAGGGCACGATATCATTAAGCCAAGGCACTAATGCGACAACTTCTCCATTAGCACGCAATCCCCAAGCAAGGATTTGCAAGCTGTAGAGCATGTCACCGCTGGTTTCATTGGAGTATAAGATTTCTAAGCCGTCTAATTCTGGAGCAAGCCGAATGAAACGGTCGTCGTGAAGTTGGGAAAAACTTTTCCCGCTAAAGAGATCGACCACATTATCCATGTTGCGGCCCTTATTCGAGGTCTTCATAATACACCTCCATGCAATGGCCTATTGGTCTGAAGAGACGTTAGGCAGGATGGAAATTTTGGCACCACCACTACATAAGGTATATGGTGTTTTTAAAAAGCACAACACTTTGCACGAAAAAAACTGAATTTTGTGTTTGTGCTCTAGTTCAGAGACACCGTGTTTGCGCTAATTATCCCCAGTAAAATGTTCGTACCAGTTGCTGCTACCTAAATAAACAGCGACTCAGTATTTACGCCAGAAAGGCATATTTGTATCAAAGATATTATGTTATCCATGCATTCAAACTCCTTTACCATTGAAAATTCGACAGTTGCAAACACCTATGTAGAGGGTCACCATGCCACCGACCTCGTACAGATATTCAACGAGTGTTTTCAAGATTCCTTCAATACTGTTTTAGTCGCCGGTGGTGAAGAGCCAATTTACTTACCTCGCAGCGAGCAATTTACCCACAACCGAATTATTTTTACTCAGGATTATTTTGCCAGTGCTTTGCACGAAATTGCACATTGGTGTGTGGCTGGTAGCGAACGTAGAAAATTGGTCGATTTTGGTTATTGGTACAATCCAGACGGTAGAACTCAGCTGCAACAAACTGAGTTTGAACGGGTGGAAATAAAACCGCAGTCTTTGGAATGGATTTTTAGTCAGGCGTGTGGTTTTAAGTTTCGAATCAGCGCAGACAATCTGAGTGCTGGCATTGGCGCTAGCGAAGTTTTTCGCCGAAATATCGTCGATCAAACACAACGGTATTTATCTGAAGGCTTGCCCAAGCGGGCTGATATTTTTTCCAAGGCGTTGTCTGGCTATTATCATCAAGCCGATTTTGCATTGGTAGACTGTTATTCTTTCGAGACGCTTCTCGTGTAAGTTTGTTTTGTATAAGACCATTTTGTGCGGACTTGACCAAACCGTCGTATTAACAATTTGATTATTGACCTAGTGGTTTGGATTATTTTTTTACAGAAGTTTCTTTTTTTAAAAGGCGGTTTTTAAGCCTATTTTATAACGGTTTTTAGACATTACTTTGTTTATTTACAAACCGCTCTGCATAACCCAAAGGTTCGTGCCGTACATGGATGTTTCGCTAATGTCAGCAACAGTAAGTGATTGAAATTGTGAAGAAATTGGAAATCGCCTTTTCAATTTTTGTGTCCTGATTAAATCATGGTGGCGTTAATCAGAGATTCTTATCGGTATTTTTTCCCATTCTATTCAGTAATTTCAGTGATAGAATCCGTGACATGTTGATCACTGTTGTCGGCGCATAATTTAGCGTCGATAGTGCATTATTTGGGGAATCAGTGGCGCGCTGTGAAAATATTAGCTGACGAAAATATTCCAATGGCAAGAGAGGTGTTTGGTTCTCTTGGCGAACTCGTATTAAAACCGGGTAGAACCATTAGCGCACAAGATTTATTAGATGTTGATGCATTAATTGTGCGTTCGGTTACACGTGTGAATGAATCATTGTTGCGCAATTCCTTGGTCAGTTTTGTCGGCACCTGCACCATAGGTATTGATCATTTAGATCTCGATTATTTTCAAAATACTCACATCCAATGGGCGAGCGCACCGGGTTGTAACGCAACCTCTGTCGTCGAATATGTTCTCTCGGCGTTATCTGCGCTATCACTTCACGGCAAATATTTACGAGAAAAAACTGTGGCAATTGTTGGCTGTGGTAATGTTGGCTCCAAATTGCTGTCGGCGTTAACTCGATTAAACGTTAAGTGTTGTGTGTATGACCCTTTTTTAAGCGAGCATCAGTGTTTAGATTTGGTTGAACTTAACGAAGCTCTGGCCTGCGACATTATTTGTTTACATACACCGTTAACTTTTAATGGTGACCATCCCACATTTCATATGATTGGTGAGCGCGAAATTTCTGCGCTGGCACCTGGCACTGTGTTAATTAACGCCGGGCGAGGAGGGGTAATTAATAATTCCGCCTTGCGACAACGCCTTGAAGATCAAAACGATTTAACCGTGGTGTTGGATGTTTGGGAATCGGAGCCGGATATTGATTTACCGTTAATGGATTTAGTCACAATTGCGACACCGCACATTGCGGGTTACAGCTATGATGGCAAGGTGAAAGGTACTTACCAAGTTTATCAGGCGCTGTGCGAGCATTTGGCGCGCTTAAATGCTGAAGCACAACACAAAACGATTGATCTGTATTCTCTGTTGCCGGCGCTCAATGTGCCTGTTTTGCATTGGTCGGGCAATCGCATAAAAGAAGATGCGTTTGCGTACATTCGGCAAAGTTATGATGTTTTAGCAGATGATAAGCACTTTCGTTTATTGATGCATAACTCGGCACAACCGGGTATTGAATTTGATGCGATGCGCAAAAAATACGCAGTGAGACGTGAGTTTGGAAATTATTTCATTCCGGCTCAAGTTAATGGTGAGATGAAGGAGTTACTGCTTAATCTTGGTTTTATGGATTTGCACTGATCCATAATAAGAGCAAAAGCAAGGTAAGGCTTGCCATTTATGCATGAGCAATCCAATTTTTGTTTGCTTTATCTAACCGTCGAGACGTTTATTTATATTCTTTAAGAAAACGTTAAGAGTTTTAAGAACGGCTTTTTAGGCAGTTTATTTTTTATCATTGCCCAGCGATTAGGGTAGTGGCCTTCCGCTTCAAATTGATTAATACAATTTAAAACAACTTGATCGGTAATTCCTACGGATTCGCCCTGAGAGTTGATTAAATACCCAAAAGGTTTTTGAACATCCCGTTTTTGTTTTGAATGGAGCATTTTGAGCGCGGTGTTTTTTAACGCGTTATTGTTGATAAATACAATCATTTTGCTCGATCCCTCTATTTGGTATCCGGTGATATTGCCAGAGAAAGCTTGCACTTTTATTGTACAGTGACGATTTATTCGTGCGTGGCCATCGTTTAGTTTTATTAACTTTCTTCTAGCTATGTGTTCCGACGGTCTATAAATATCCCTCTGGTAAATCTTCGCAGTCGCTTGTGTTTGAATTATTTACCCAAATTTGCAACGTTGTTTTCAGAGCACTGCCTATTCTTCTTATATTTTTGCATAAAAAACAACCTTTCCAATTGATGTCGGGTTGTATTAACTAACCATCGCACATCTTACGCGATTAAAAAATGCCCCTTTCGTTGTACAATTGTCAATTTTTAGGGAAAAGCGCTTGTCTCCGATACTTGACCTCATCGTACAGAGATTTAATCAACTGAATACTTGGGAGAAACGGCAATCTGTGCGGATCTTCCACGGCCGCGGTGGTACCTACGCTGGATTTGAACACCTGACCATCGATTGGCATCCAAGGTTGTTGATTATCTCAGCATACAAGCCTTTAGATTTTGACTTGCCTTCTATAGATGAAATCAATGTTCTGGCCGATGAGCTTTCGATAGACACGGTTTTTTATCATCGACGCTATTTAACTGAGCAAGCTTGGCAATGCGTTCGTGGCGATGCCGATGCCGATTTTTATGCAGTTCGCGATCAGCAGCGTTTCGAGTTAAGTGTTGGTCGCCAGCAGAATGTAGGCTTTTTTCTGGATATAGAGCCTGGTCGTCATTGGCTTGAAGAACACGGAAAATCGAAACGCATACTCAATTTATTCGCTTTTACGTGTGCTTTTTCGGTGGTAGGAGTCGGAGTAGGTGCGGCAAAAGTTGTTAACGTGGATATGAGTCGGCAATCTCTGAATCGAGGTCGAGCCAATCATCATTTAAATAACCAAGACACCTACAATGTTGAGTTTATGCAGGAAGATATTCTTAAGTCGTGGGGGCGTATTCGAAAACGCGGCCCGTTCGACGTTATTATCTTCGATCCGCCGTCTTTCCAAAAAGGCAGCTTTGTTGCACAAAGAGATTACCGCAAATTGATTCGTCGAATTCCCGAATTAGCCTCCGAACAATGTGAGGTGCTTGCGTGTTTAAACTCACCGGAGCTTGATGCGTCTTTTTTGACCGATTTATTTTCAGAAATCTTGCCACAGGCTGAACTCGTTGAGCGCCTTCCTGCGAATCCGTATTTTCCAGAAAAAGACCCAAATCAGGCACTAAAGCTGTATCACTATCGATTCGTTAATGATCAATCTATCGATAGTGACCCTACTTAGCCATTAGCCTCTGTAGCGATAGGATTGAGCGAAAACTTCGGTAACGGCTCGTTCGATCGCATTAGAAGAACCGGTACGCAACTGTTGTCGCAGATTATGAATGTGGTTAGCGGATGACTGAGGGCCGTCTAGGTCAAGGTCGGTTGGGCTGCTGAGTGCTGCCGATATAGGTATGGTTCTTGGGCTCGACAGCAACATAAAGCCTAGGTGCGTGAGTTGCGCCAGATCGAGCGCCTCTTGGCGAATATTGGTTTGATATTGAATGTATCCAGACTCCGCAAGCCATACCATCGTTGCGAAGCATGACGAATGCCTAGGGCTTGGTAACCCAAACTCGTCGGGTTCGTCCGCCCCGGCAATGTCGTCGACGTAGAGTTGGATTTTGCGCGGAAAGTTGCGATACAAGGTCACAAATATCGACGCGCAATCTTTGTAAAAATCTGCAATATGTATATCGGCCATAGCGCTAGATTAGCCTTAGATGGTCAACTTCTGGAGTTATTTTTGATAACGATCCAGAAAAACGGCTAAACGGTCAAGTGCATGATCAAGTTCGTCCAAGCGCGGTAAAAACACGATTCTAAAGTGGTCTTTATTTGGCCAATTGAATGCGCTGCCTTCCACCAACAAAATCTTTTCTTCCAGCAAAAAGTCCAAAACAAACTGTCGGTCGGACGCGATCTTGTGAACATCAAGGTTTAATTTAGGGAACAGATAGATTGCGCCTTTGGGTTCTACACAACTAACGCCCGGAATGTCGTTAACCTTGCGGTGAGCCAGTGTTTTTTGCTCGTACAGACGCCCGCCGTTAATAACCAACTCATTAATGCTTTGGTAGCCACCGAGTGCGGTCTGTACCGCGAGCATAGCCGGAACGTTCGCGCACAGACGCATGGACGAGAGCATCTCAAGGCCTTCTATGTAGCTTTTTGCGGCCTTTTTGGCGCCGGATATCACCATCCAGCCCGATCTAAAACCAGCCAAGCGATAAGATTTAGAGAGACCATTGAAGCTGATGCACAGCACGTCGGTTGCAATGCTGCCCATGGGAACAAACTCGGCTCCGTCGTACAAAATTTTGCTGTAAATTTCATCGGCAAAGATGATCAAATTATTGGTCCGAGCAATCTCAACAATCTCATTGAGCAGCTCTTTAGAATAAACCGCTCCGGTTGGGTTGTTGGGGTTGATAACCACAATTGCTTTGGTGGTTGGAGTGATTTTTGAGCGAATATCGTCGAGGTCGGGATACCAATCGGATTGCTCATCACAGAGGTAGTGCCGTGCTTTACCACCGGCGAGGCTCACGGCTGCGGTCCAGATAGGATAATCAGGAGCAGGCACCAGTACTTCGTCGCCGTTGTTCACGAGCGCTTGCATGGCAATCATGATCAATTCACTGACGCCATTGCCCAGAATGATATCGCCGACTTCAACACCGGGTATTTTCAGTGTTTGGCATTCGTGCATGATGGCTTTACGCGCTGCAAATAACCCTTTTGAGTGGGTATAACCTTGGGCGTCTCTTAAATTACTGATGACGTCATGGATGATTTCGTCCGGTGCGTCAAAGCCAAATGGCGCAGGGTTACCAATGTTGAGCTTTAAAATTTTGTGGCCTTCTTCTTCCATGCGATTGGCGTGGTCGAGTACTGGGCCTCGAATGTCGTAACATACACCGTGTAATTTATGGGACTTCTCGATCGGTTTCATAGGCGCGGCTGTGCAAACAAGGTTAAATTTAAGGCGACGTATTTCGCTAAGAACATAATACAAATCACGTTGAACAAATGTTTTGCTCAAGCTTTTTCACAGATAACTAAATAAGATACTGTGAATTAATTGGCTAAACCGTTCTGATAGTTACTGCTTGCTGAACAAATGCTTCGATGCTTAATCGAAGGCAAGAATATTTAGTATCAATTCCAATAAGAACAGAAAAGGCGCGAGATTATGGCAGAGAAAACCCCAAAAAATGAAGAAGCAGAAGCTGCCTGGAAAGATAAATTATCGGCAGAAGAATATCGTATTTGCCGCCAGTGCGGCACAGAGCCAGCTTTTAGCGGTAAATATTGGGATACCAAAACCGATGGTATCTACCACTGCAAGTGTTGTAACGAACCGCTTTTCGACTCGCAAACCAAATACGATTCCGGCAGCGGTTGGCCGAGTTTTTATGCGCCAATTTCCAAAGATGTAATCGCTGAAGAGTTTGATACCAGCTTTGGTATGCGTAGAGTTGAAATACTCTGTGGCAAATGCCAAAGCCATTTGGGCCACGTATTTCCCGATGGGCCAGAACCTACAGGTTTGCGCTATTGTGTTAATTCGGCTTCGCTTGAGTTGGTGGAAGGTCGTGAAGAGTAGCGTGCAAATTCAAAGCTCTTGGGTTTCAAACAGATGTGACTGGGGGTGTTGGTGAGAGCCTTTTCCGACATTTTAGAGACAGCGGTGCTGCACAAGGGTAGTTTGGCGAAGATTGAGGCTTCGCTGCCGAAACCTGCCAGCGCTAAGACTCTTTCCTCTCAGAGTAACGCGTTTTATCTATCGAACATGTCTCGTCGTGTCTTTCAAGCGGGATTAAAGCACAGTATGGTCAACGATCGCTGGCCCGCCTTTGAAAAAGCACTGCGTCAGTTTGATCCTATGGAATGCGCCATGCTCAGCGATTCGGACATCGACGATCTTATGTCGAATCAAGAGTTGATTCGACATTTGGGTAAGATGAAGTCGATTCGTTTAAATGCGGCAATGATCATCGATATTTCACGCCAATATGGCAGTTTCGGTCAGTTTCTCGCTCAATGGCCCGAAGACAATATTGTTGGTTTGTGGCTTGAGCTGAAAAAAATTGGTGCTCAGCTAGGCGGCATGTCTGGCAGTCGATTCTTAAGAATGGTCGGCAAAGATACGTTTTTACTTACCAACGATGTCGTTGCTGTTTTAAAAGCCGAAAATATTGTCGATAAGGTTCCGTCTTCTAAGCGTGACCTAAATGCAGTGCAACTGGCGTTTAACCAATGGCGTGAAGAAACTGGCCGGCCCTTGTGCGAGCTCAGTCGGATCATTTCCTATACGGTGCTAGCCGAGACTTTCTAACTCAGTCATAGATGGCTTTTTTCTTCCAGCCGTCATCTTCTGACTTAAATTGATCCCAATCGCCGCCCTGCGCTGTCGAATCCTCCTCCGGGATATCTGGCACGGCGGTGAGTTCTTCTAAGCGCTCGATTTGGTTGTTAATTTGATCAAGCTGAAACTTCTGATTCTTATCGGTGGATTCTTTCAGCATCAAATTTTTAGCAAGTGTGAAGTAATGCAGCGCCATTCTGGGTTTATTGGCTGTTTCAGCCGCGCGAGCGTGGCTGACATAGTTATCCACAGCAATATGTAACACGAGTTGCTTAATCTGGGCGGTGTAGGTATTGAACTCATTGTTCGATAACTTGTTTCGCTGGTTTAAACGATGAATAAACTTATTCAACTCGTTCAAATACACCTTAACTTCTTTGGCTTGTTTGGGTGACGAAAGCTTCACCCTTTTATGTTGTGGTGGTTTACGTTGCAGCTCCGATTGCTCACGGGTGTAGACTTCTAGTTCTTCACTGTATTTTTTTTCTTTGGGTGCTAGTTCGATTAGTTGATTAGTCGCGTCAATCAGTTGCTGATAAATGAGCAATTCGAGTTCTTTTGATAAAAACCCAGGTGGGAATGCTTTTGTCAAAATACAAAAGTTTTTAATTCTTTGTTCAAGAACTTGAATCATCCGCAGTTGTTGCTCGCGTTTCTTCGCTACGGTTTGAACCATAAATGCGTAACACAGCACCATAATTAGCACGATGATTATTCCAGCTGCGATATAAACGGATGTCATTCTGGTTAAAATCCCGTTGGGCTGTAAAAAATAGGTTTGACGGTTGCGCTGGTATTGGCGAACATAGACTCACCTGTAGTCGGCATTTTCGTTCATTTATTGAGTATAGTCGGTTACTTTTAATACGTTTCTTATATTCGCAAAGAGTTTTGCAACAAAAATGTTTTAAAGGTGTTGACAGTCGCCTTAGCTGTCCATAGAATTCGCCCCACTTCTGAACGAGGACATGTTTACAACCTTACATAGTTCGCTAAGGTACGGTTTTTAAACAAGTTTTTGTTCAAGGTCCTAAGTCCCCTTCGTCTAGAGGCCTAGGACACCGCCCTTTCACGGCGGTAACAGGGGTTCGACTCCCCTAGGGGACGCCATGCGGGAATAGCTCAGTTGGTAGAGCACAACCTTGCCAAGGTTGGGGTCGCGAGTTCGAGTCTCGTTTCCCGCTCCAAATAAGCTCTCAATAGAGTTTATTTTGTAAATCAGATAATCCTGATTTATGTATTCTCAGAGGTAAATCCCGTCTATACGGATTTAAGCTGCTGAAATTTAAGTGGCTTGGTATTTATTTTTGTGAGTATAGACGCTTAAAGCTTCCGCTTTGATGTCGTCAAAAGTGACATTTCGTTTTTGCGAATTATGTCCCCTTCGTCTAGAGGCCTAGGACACCGCCCTTTCACGGCGGTAACAGGGGTTCGACTCCCCTAGGGGACGCCATTGCGGGAATAGCTCAGTTGGTAGAGCACAACCTTGCCAAGGTTGGGGTCGCGAGTTCGAGTCTCGTTTCCCGCTCCAGTTCTCCTTTCTACATCTGTTTTTGTTTGATCATTCGATGAATGATCGAGTGATTCGATAGATATCATCATAAAAAGATAATTTTACGAAACTCGTATATTTGTTATTGTCTAAGCACATCAACCACAGTGTTGTTGTAATTGAAGTTTGTTTCCATACCTTTAAAAATTCTGGCAATCAAAACCATGCGTTATCTAAGCTAGTGTTCATACCCTACAATCATATATCTTGAGGTTATGGGTTTTTTCACTGCAATAACTAAATGGTTTCTTTAAACTTCAAACATTCGGTAAATTCGAGCTTAACGCTGGTTTTTACTAATCATCGTATAAAACCCCGACACATTTAATTTCTGCGCTCTCATTTTCAGCAAATTTCAGAGAAGAGTTTTTATGACTGCTGCAATTTCAATCAGAAATTTGCAAAAGACTTACGCTAATGGTTTCACTGCGCTGAAAGGTATTGACCTAGAAGTGGAGCAGGGCGATTTCTTTGCATTGTTAGGTCCTAATGGGGCCGGTAAATCGACAACCATCGGTGTTATTAGCTCCTTGGTTAAAAAGACTCAGGGTGATGTCTCTATTTTGGGTTATGACATTGATAAAGATATGGCGCTTGCCAAAAAGTCTTTAGGTGTTGTACCGCAAGAGTTTAACTTTAATCACTTTGAGAAGGTTTTCGATATTGTCGTTAACCAGGCTGGTTATTACGGAATTAATCGTAAGGAGGCCGGTGAGGTCGCCGAGACTCATCTTAAACAGCTCGGTCTTTGGGATAAGCGTTCTACCCAAGCACGTTTCTTATCCGGCGGTATGAAACGTCGTTTAATGATTGCCCGAGCGCTCGTGCATCAACCCAAGCTGTTGATTCTTGATGAACCAACCGCGGGCGTTGATATTGAATTACGTCGTTCAATGTGGACGTTCCTTCGCCAAATTAATAAACAAGGCACCACCATTATTTTGACGACCCATTATCTTGAAGAAGCCGAAAGCTTATGTCGCAACATTGCGATTATTGATCAAGGCTCCATCGTCGAAAATACCAGCATTAAAGCATTGCTTTCAAAATTGAATCGAGAAACCTTTATTTTTGATTCCAGTAAGCCTGTCGGCGATTTAACGCTGGCGAATTACGACGTGAAGGTTACTGATACTCAATCTTTTGAGATTGAATTAGAAAAAGGCCAGTCAATGAACGATGTTTTTACGGCCCTTAGTCAACAATCTGTAGAAGTCATCAGTATGCGTAACAAGGCTAATCGTCTTGAAGAGCTTTTTGTAAAACTGGTAGAAGCCAATAAAAAGAAAAAAGCTGCTGAACAAACAGGAGTAAGTGCGTGAATTTTTCTGAGCAGTGGATTGCCTTAACGACCATCTTTACTAAAGAAGTGCGTCGCTTTACACGAATTTGGATTCAAACGCTTTTGCCGCCGGTAATCACTATGTCTTTGTACTTTGTGATTTTTGGGGCGCTGATCGGTTCGCGGATTGGAGAGATGGACGGCTTTGATTATATGTCGTTCGTTGTTCCCGGCTTGATTATGATGTCGGTGATCACCAACAGTTATTCAAACGTGGTTAGTTCTTTTTACAGCGCTAAATTCCAGAACAGTATCGAAGAGCTGTTGGTTTCTCCTACGCCCAATTACATTATTTTGTTGGGGTTTGTTCTCGGTGGCGTGGCGAGAGGTCTATTAATTGGCCTGATCGTGTCTCTGGTATCGTTTTTCTTTATTGATCTGCATGTCCATAATTTAGCCGTTACCATCGCCATTGTGTTTTTAACCTCGGTATTGTTCTCTCTGGCGGGTCTAATTAACGCTGTTTTTGCCAATTCATTTGACGATATCAGTATTGTTCCTACCTTTGTTCTAACGCCTTTAACGTATCTGGGTGGTGTATTCTATTCCATCAGTTTGTTGTCGGAGTTTTGGCAGTCGGTATCTCAACTAAACCCAATTTTGTACATGGTGAATGCGTTCCGCTATGGCTTTTTGGGCATTTCTGATATTGATATTAGCTTCGCCTTTACCGGCGTTGTTCTGTTTATTGTTATCTTATTTATCTACGCCATGTATTTACTCAATAACGGTAAACGCTTACGCTCTTAGGTGTTGATATAGGTCACATTATTTATGTTACCTGGTTATTAAATTGATTTTTGACTCGAAGGTTTGGATTCAAGTTGAGCGATAAAAAAACAGTAAATAACGCACATGGCAGTTTATTGGGTAAAGAGACCAAGTACGTTTCTAAGTACGATAAATCGCTGTTGTTTCCCATTGCTCGTAAAACCGCACGCAGTACGCACTCACTAAACATGAATGTTGCTAAGTTGCAGGGGTTTGATCTTTGGACGGCTTGGGAGATTTCTTGGTTAAACCCCAAGGGATTGCCTCAAGTGGCGGTTGCAGAATTTCGTTTTCCTCTCAGTTGTGAATCAATTGTTGAATCCAAGTCCTTTAAGTTGTATTTGAATTCGTTTAACCAAACTCGTTTTGAAAGTATTCGAACCGTCAGAGAATGTATGCAGACGGATCTGAGTCTAGTTACGGGCGGTAGCGTTGATGTGCGTTTAATGACCCTTAAAGAAGCCGAAACCTACTTTCAAGCTTCTTCTGGGAGTTTGGCGCCATTTGATATTCCCTCGTTCTTAACCGCTGCACACCATCAAAACAAAACCGTTTGCCTTGATCAGCAAGATATTCAAATCTCTGGTAACCCCAGCGATAAATCTATTTTGACCTTAGATTTAAATCGCAAGGGAAGAATCAGCGAAGTTGTGTATTCAGATTTGCTCAAAACGAACTGTCCTGTAACTGGACAGCCAGATTGGGCGAGTTTGTGGATCTACTATAAAGGCGTTGCCATTTCCCATGAGAATCTGCTGCGTTACGTGGTGGGAATGCGTGAGCATCAGGATTTTCATGAGCAGTGTGTTGAGCGTATTTTCTACGATATCTCCGCACAATGTGGTCCCGAGCAATTATTGGTTTATGCGCGTTACACTCGCCGTGGCGGTTTGGATATTAATCCGTTGCGAACCAATATTCCCCTAGAGCAGCTTACGCTTAACACCGTGAAGTTGATTCGTCAGTAGCTTTTTAGCGTATGAAGGTCTTGGGTAAAGCTCTAAATGATTGAGTCTTTCCCGTGAGTTTTACTGAAGTGAAGCCGTAATCGCTACGGCTTTATTGGATTACTCGATCTTTAATGGTTTGCAACGCTTTTTCTAGATCGTAAATAACCTTTTCTTTCTCAAAGTTACGCACTTTTTCTAGATCTAAATGCATGGAAAAACCTTCGGCGTTAGATTCCATATAGGTTTGATGTGCGCCGAGGTTCTTACGGAAGTCCACGACCTCGTAAACCTCAATGGGATAGCTAAAGCCTTTGGCCTCGATCATGCCTTTGTTGGTACACATGATGGTGTCTTTAACCAAAGCCCAAGACTCATGCGACAACAAAATCTCGCCGGGATCGGCGGCAGACTCCAAGCGACTCGCCAAGTTAACGTGTGTACCGAGAGCGGTGTAATCGAGGTGATGGGCGCGAGTACCAAAGGTACCTACCGTACAGTAGCCGGTGTTAATGCCCATACGGATTTGCAATTTCTTCTTAATGCCTTGGCTAAACCAATGATTCTGTAAAACACGCATACGTTTTTTCATGGCAATCGCCATGGATACACAGCGAATGCAGTCGGTTTTTACGCCTTTGGATTCATGATCACCGAAAATCACCATAATTCCATCACCCATAAACTTATCAACCGTGCCGCCAAAATGGGCAATGATTTTGGTCATTTCGGTCAAATATAAGTTGAGCAGTGTTGAAAGCGTTTCTGCTTCCAGTTCTTCAGAAAGCGACGTAAACCCTTGGATATCCGAAAAGAACACCGTTAAGCGTTTGCGTTCGGTCTGCAGGCGGTTTTCGTTATCGGTACTGATGGCGCTGTAAACCGCTGGTGAAATGTATCGAGATAGTAAAAAGCCTTTGGCCTTTTCTTTTTCGGTAACTTCGGTTAGCTCTGCGATTCGTTTACTGGCAGAGCGAAGCTTAGAATTTAAGTACAAACCATAAAGTACAATGTAAACACTAACGCCAATAAGAGTGGTTGCGCTGATTTGAACACTGGAACTAAGCACCCAAACGGGTGTGTACAAAAATCCGCCGGTGCCAGCGCCAATAAAAAAGGCTGCGTTATCTTCAAGCCATTTTCGGCTACCACCTTGCAACGCTGCATTAAATTGAATAATGGTGGCAAATAAGACTGTTGGTAAAATTTGAAAATCAACAAGGCACAAACAGGCGCCAATTAGAGCTGCATCTACCCAACCAAAATAGCGTTCGAGTTTTTCTTTTCGCTCATCGGAATGCTTTTTTTCAGAAAGAAAGCGCGTAAGCGCCAAGTAACACAGGGTAAGAATAGAAAGGGCGATTGAAGTGATATCAAATTCTGGCCAGCTTCTGTAAGAAACAAGAGAACCAACCACTGAAAACGCAATTAACGAGCGGAAGTAAAAATATCGTTGCGGACTTGCCCAAAAGTCACTGTACTGGATTTTTTCTCTCGTCATGAACGTTGCACTGCGAATACTTGTTGAATTATAAATTAACGAGCGAAAGATCAAACATAATCACATTTAATAAAGTAAGGATCAAACAAAAAGTTTTGTTCTGTTCTTTTTATTAGGTTTCGAGACATAGCGTTTGAAATAACGTGGTGGAATATACAACTTCAAGAATTCATCTGTCTATTGTTAGTCATTACGGCTTTGGTAGTTGATCATAAACTGTCATCGAGTTGCATTTGAGCTAGTAATTGATCAATTTCCGCCTGCTGCTGTTTTAGGCGTTTTTTTAGTGCAACATTTTCGTTCATAAGTTGCTGTGTAGTTTTGTTATCTGGCTGCGTTTTCCGCTGGCTTTTACTGGTATTAAGCTCTTTTTCTAGGCGAATCACTTCATTTTCGAGGGCATTAATATGCACATGTGATTCATTCATAAAAGCATCGAACGACGCTAAATGTTGTTGATACTGCTGTTTTTGATCACTCGAAGACACTTCTGCTGATTGCTTCTGAAGCGATTTTTTAAACAAATTGGCAGATTGCTTCCAATTCTTTAGCGTGTCTTGAAAATGCTCAGATTGAGCAGAGTCAGAATTGCGCTCCAGCTGCTTCAACAGATCTTTGTACTGCATAAGTTCTGAACAGATTTCACCGTGGGTTTTGTCTTCAGAGCCTTTCAAAATAGAATCAATTTCTTGCGTTAAACTCTTTATGCCGCTTGCACGAGAGGCTGCTTGCTCTGTTGACTTGGGCTCTTGTTCAAACATTCGAACAATAGTATTCAGGCTTGAATAAAGTTTTCTCCAGTTGGTACGATTATCTTCGATGGCATCCATTTCTGTTTGCAGAATTTGTGCTCGAAACGCAACTGCTTGCGCCTCTGGCTGATCGGATGATTTCAACGCATCTTCAACTGAAGGCGCGCTAGAAATCTTAGCGAGATGCCCAAGACTAATTTGTAACTGCTGGCCTACCTGTTTTTGGTACAACTGCTTGTCATTTGAGCTATGAGTAGGGTTTTCCTTGATCTCATTCAGCTCGTCGGTAAGTCCTTGAATCGTTAGCTTCAACTTTTGAACAAGCTTTCTCAGACCTTTGATATTAAAGAGCAAAAACACCGACAGCAGAATCAGTACAGCGTAAATTTCCAAGGTGCCAATCACGATCCATTTGGATATCTGCATGTCTTTTTCAACTTTTGGTTAGGGGGTCGATATTTGAATATAAGAAGCCACGTTACTAAGTATTGTCAAAGAACAGAGATGTATCCATGTTGCCTGTTATCTTTACAGTGCGTAAATCAATACAGAAAGAATAAGCATTGATTCTAACTTAGTGTTTGCGTATAGTTCGCCCTCCCAAAATTAGCGCTTCCGCTTATTCCAAGCTGCCAATTTTGAAGGTGAGGTGTCCGAGTGGCCGAAGGAGCACGCCTGGAAAGTGTGTATGTCGAAAGGCATCGAGGGTTCGAATCCCTCCCTCACCGCCATCGAATGTTGAAAAACCCTACAATGTTAGGGTTTTTTTATGCCTGAACATATCCGCCAATACTAGCGCGGTGAGAGAGGGTGAGAACCCGAGCGGTTCGAGCAAATACAAAGTATTTGCGACAAGACGCCAAAGGCGGCGCAGCCCAAAGGGTCAAAACAATCCGTAGATTGTTTTGATTAATCCCGACCGACAATTAAATCCAAATCTAAAAAGCTCCACGATGTGGGGCTTTTTTATGCCTGAACATATCCGCCAAGACTAGCGCGGTGAGATAGGGTGAGAACCCGAGCGGGACTAGTGCAAAGCTAAGCAACAAACTGAACGGGCCGCAATTACTGAAATGAGGATGAAGCTGTAAGGCATTTACCAAAGACTTTCGGCACTGTTCGCAATGACCGTTGATTGATAGTTTGTTTCCCATCAAATATCTAATTTTTAAGATTGATTTAACTCAATGCCCTAATTGCTGTATACGAATAGATTGTTAAGTACAGGCTTAATTGATGGTGTTAAGTGTTTTAGTCGGTTGATTAAATCGAATGGGTAATTTTTTGTGAGTTGTTTGGCGGAATTTTGTTAATTTGATCGCTGTTTGTAATGTAGTTGATTTTAATTAAGTTTGTGAATAGTTACTTACGGCAAAGTTATCTAAGATTACAACTGATTCTACATTCTTGTTTTTCTATATTTATAATTGAAAATTTGTAAGGCTGTTCAGATTTTTATATTAAATAAAAAAAGTTTTTTGATATGTTTTGCGAACATTGTTGGCCAAGGAATTCGGTATTTTTAGAAGGTTCAATGATTCTTTAAAAGTAATTCCAAGTTATTTTAACGTGGAATTGTTCTACCTAATAAATCGGTACGAATAAGAATTTATTGAAGGTGCTTTTTGATGAGAAAATGCTTCGGGATTAGAAAGTGTTGCGCAACTAAGAGGATTTTTTCTACCGACCGAGATCGGTAGAAGGTAATCTAATGTGGCAATACGTGTAGACAAACCGCTTTAAATACTCACCACAATTAAAAGCGAAGTATAAATTTGTGTTATTCAGCACTCGCCACTTTTTGGTCGTAGGAGCAATGTGTGCCAGCTAGCTCACTTAATCCTACAAGGTCAATAATGGTGATGTCACGCTGGGCAACTTCAATAAGGCTTTCTTTTTGGAACCTGCGAATAAGTCGGCTTACGGTTTCAATAGTAAGGCCAAGGTAGTTGGCGATATCTGTACGCGACATAGAAAGACGGAAGTGCGTTGCAGAATATCCGCGTTGTGAGTAACGACTAGAAATGTTGATTAACAGCGCTGCTAGGCGATCTTCTGCGGAGCGCTTGCCCATCATCAATAGGAATTCGTTATTGCTTTGAATCTCGGCGGAGAATAGGTTGTACAGTTGCTGCTGAAGCGCAGGAACTTTTTGTGACAAATTGTCGAGTTGTGCTTGCGGCAAAAAGCAAACGCTGCTGGTTTCTAGCGCTTCTGCAAAGCTGTTGTGAGTTTTACCGTGATAGGCATCAAAGCCTAAAATTTCACCAGGGAATGAAAACTCGGTGATTTGGCTATCGCCATTGGTTGCAATTACCACCGATTTGAAGCTGCCTGAGCTAATGGCGAACAACCCTTCGAAATGATCACCGGTATGATAAAGGGTCTCACCCGCATGGAGTACACGCTTTTGTTGCACCACACCTTCTAGTTGGCCAATATCATCGTTGGACAGGGTGTGAGGCAGACAAAACTTACTTACAGCGCAGTTACTGCATCGTACATATGAGGTAACAGTCATAGGTAACTTTCCTACCGGGCTTATCTTGTTGAAATTCTACAGGACTTTTGATCTGAGTGCATAGTTTAAGGTTGCTATATCAGCAATATACGTTATTGAGGGAGATAGGTCGATAGCTTCGAGGCGTGAGAATTTACAAATACGCCTTCTTTGCGCAAAACTTAGCTTCCTTGGTAATAATCAATAAATTTTTTATTCGATCAACAGCTCAAAAATTCAATTTGTTTATTTTTACTGCAATAACAATAGACTATATAGCAGGGAACATCGGTATGAAATGCGGGCTTATTAGCCCGCACGTCTGAAGTAGGAAGCCAATTGATTGGCAAACCATTGACCGCTTGGTGTTAATCTTAGTTTTTGCTGATTACTGATTACCATTTGTTGCCCAAACTCTTGTTCTAAATTAGATAATTCTTTTGCAAAATAATGGTCGAAACTGGTTTTCCAGCGGCTTTCAAACTCTTCTTTATTTACTTCTAAATTACACAGTAAGCGTTGAGTGATTTCTTTTCTTATTTGATCATCGACCGACAGTTCTGTACCGCGATAAACCGAGTGTCCGTAGCTTCTCACTTGGCGGGTATAGTCACGTAAACCCAATTGGTTTTGCCAAACGGCTGATGGCGTGCTGGATATCGCCGACAATCCAAAACCAATGACGGTATCGGCAACGTCTGGAACATAGCCATGTTGAGTCCATTGCAGACGACCACTTTTGGTTGCATCGCACAAGGGGTCATCGTTGCTAACGAAGCAATCGGGGCCAATTGCGCAATAACCGCTACTTTGAAGATGGTTGATGGCAAAGGTGCGCATTTCCATAACGGTTTTATCTTCGGGAACTGATTCGATATCAATCAGCGATTGTGAGGTAAATATTTTGGGATTGTGGTGATATTTACGCAGAACAACTCGTGAGGGCGACAGTTTTAACAGTTGTTTTAGGCTGCTCATAAATGAGCCCAAGCTCTGTTGTGGTAATCCAAAGGTAACGTCGAAACTGACGGATTGGATGCCTTGCGAGCGAACATCTAAGGTTGATTGTTTCAGTTTTTCGAAGGTGTATTTTCGATTAATAACCTGCTGAACCTGTGTACTAAAATCTTCAACACCAAAATGAATGCGGTTAAATCCCAAGCTTTTAACAAGACTGACGAGCTCTGTATCTACCGTTCTTGGATCGGTTTCAATGCAATAATCTCGATCTACAGCGTGTGATACGCCAAAGGAGTTTTCAATTTCGTAAGTAACTCGTCGTAAATCATCGGCTAACAGAAAGGTCGGAGTGCCGCCGCCAAAATAAATTTGCTTCGGCGGTAGTCGTTTTTGGCTCATTCCCTTGATGATTTGACCGTACCACTGGATTTCTTGTTTTAAATAGTCGGCATATTGCGCCGCCAAACCGTATTGTCGAGTGACCACAATATTGCAATTACAATAATTGCAAAGCTCTTTGCAAAAAGGAATGTGTAGATGGATGGCGAAAGACTGAGAAGCTCTTAAGTGCTTTTCAAGATCTTCCGCCTGAAATTCCAATTCTTTAAACGTTTCAATGGGCGGATAAGGCACCTGTAACGTTGGGCACGTGCTGAGTCTAGCAAGCAGGTCTGCTTTGGGAGGAGTGAACGCAGGCATAAAACCATTTTCTCTCATGTTATGTTTATCTTTTTCTCACCAAATATCAGTAACTACTATCGATACCGCCGATGTTTGGTTTTGCTTACTTAAAAACAAAACGAAAAAAATTATTTGGCCTGTATCAACCGGCCGCCAACTCTAATCATCAAGGAATTGTATAGATTGATTTGAATCAACTGGCGGTTATAAAAATAGGCCTAACAAGACTTTTTTGGTGATTGCGTGAGGGATTATTAACGGTGCTAATCGCTAGTGTTCGGTTATTCGTGGAGAAAAATAATGTGATAAGACGGTATTCATTTTGATATCAATATGAAGGAATTTCTGATTAGTTTATAGAAGAGTACATCAGAGGTTTCTTAAGAGGTAATTATCGAGTTTTTGAGTAGCGTCTCACATAAGAGATTTCTTAATTTGAATACCTGATCGATGTTTAGGAAACTCTGATTAACTTAGAGTTTCTCGCGACACAAGGATGTGTCGCCAATTTCAAGAACTGTAACTGATTGAAATTGTGAAGAAATTGGAAATCACATTTTCAATTTCTGCCCTCTGATTAAATCAAGGATGAGTTAATCAGAGGTTCCTTTAATTAATAAAAGAGCTGATAAAGAAACGATTAATTTTTCTGACTTTGTAGTTGTTAACCAAATCTCTGCTCTTATATAAAGGTCGTGGTTTTTATTAGGTTTTGTTTGAAATTTTATGCGTGAGCAATGGGTTATTTGATTTTAATTAAATGATTTTTGTAGAAAAATAATTCGTCAAACATTTACTTGATTTAAGGCAATTGCTAAAGGTGAATTTGCTTTACTTTGTAGCTATACAATAAAAATGAAATTACATCGCTAAGGAGCTAAATCATGTATTTCGACACAGTTATTTTATCTGGAATTATCGTTGTAGTGGCTACATGTGCTGTAGTTGTTTATGCAAGCAAATACATGATTCAGCACATTCGTACCGAATTGAAAAAAGAGCCTCAACAAGAAGTGATTAAAAATCATCACTGAGGTGGTACAAAGCGTTGGTTGTTTGACTTTGAGGCTCTTGGTATTTTCTATAAATTAGTGTTTTCGCAAGTATTGTTGTATTTCTTTCGCCTTGTGTTGAGCCTCTTCTTTAATTTTTCGGCCATCTAACGTTTTTACGTCTTTATTTAACATCAGTACCTTGCCGTCTACGATGGTTGTTACCACTTGATCGGAATCAATTACATAGACGAGATGTGAAATAATGTCGTAAATTGGGTGAATTCGAGCCTCGCTTAAATCCAACTGAATTAAGTCTGCTGAATAACCCGTTTTTAGTTGACCAATGCTACTCTCGAACCCAATTGCGGCTGCGCCGTACTTTGTCGCCAATTTTAAAGCATCCACTGCTGGTAGCTTTTTAGGATCGCCGCTTTCAAGCTTGTGAATAAGAGCCGCGGTTCTTATCTCTTCAAACATGTCTAAGTTGTTATTGCTGGCAGCACCATCGGTACCCAAACCAACGCGAATTCCTGCGTTCAGCATTTCTGGTACGGGTGATAATCCCGATGCTAGTTTTGCGTTAGAGGTGGGATTATGAATGGCGCCAAGATTAGCGGCTGCCATACTTGGGTATTCTGATTCCAGTGGATGAACCATGTGTGCAGCAATAATCCAATTATCTTGCAGCTGTGATAGCACGTGAGTTACAGGCGTTTTGTGATACTGACTTTGAATAATATCGGTTTCGCCGCTGGTTTCGGCAACATGAATTGAAATCGGCGCCGATAATTTTTTAGCAACTTCGCCAACCTGTTTTAAGTGCTCAGGAATCACCGTGTAGGGTGCGTGAGGGCCAAATCCCGGAGTAATTCGCGGGTGTTTATTTTGCCACTGGCGTACGTATTTTTCACCAGCGCTAAATGAATCATTCCAACCCTTAAAGCCTGGGCTTGGGGTATCAATCATGGGTGCGGTAATGATGGCTCTTAATCCGCAATCTACCATAACATCGGCAATCACTTCTGGATAAAAATACATATCCACAAACGTGGTTGTGCCCGATTGAATCATTTCATAACAGGCGAGTTCTGCCCCGGTTTTAATAAACTCAGGCGTCACAAATTTGTTTTCGATGGGAAAAATGTATTGGGTTAACCAATCCATTAAATCCAGATCATCGGCAATGCCGCGAAATAACGTCATTGCACTGTGGCTGTGGCCGTTAATGAGCCCGGGCATGAGAACTTTTTCGTGGCCGGGAATGATGTTACTGGTTTGATATTTTTTGCGAATGTTATTGGCTTTTCCGACTTCTACAATAACACCATCTTTAATTGCGATTGCGCCTTGCTCAATAATTGAGTCGTCATCTTGCATGGTGACAACATAATCGCCCTCAACAATAAGATCAACATCGTTGGCAAAAGTCTCTAAAGAGAAAAGTCCAATACAGGCTGCTGAGAGAGTTGTTCTTACCAATCCAGTTTGAAATGTCATAGATTTTTTCGTGAATTTTCTCATTATTTTTCGCGCGTAAATTGTTGAATAAGTTCTTGGTGTTGAGGAAACTGTTCAAGCAATACTTGTCGTGACCCCAGCTGCATATCGGCAAAATCAAAACCCGGAGATACCGCTTCACTAATCAGTCCAAATTCGCCTTGTCGTAAATGTGATGCTTTCCATGTGCCGCCTTTCACCAATAATTGAAGTTGTTGTCCTTTGGTGGGGTCACTGCCCATTACTACGGTTTCCAACGAGCCATCGGGATGAATTAAATAATAGGTAATAGGTTCGCCCAAGTGAAAAAAGTGCAGTATGTCTGACTGGTTCTTGTGCCAGTGACCAATAGGAGATTTGTTCGTTAACAGGTAGTAAATAGACGTTAACAAAAATCGTTCACCGCCGCCGGTGTTTACCATGTCGCGATGATCGGATTGGTAGGTTCGGCGGTAATAACCGCCTTCTACATGCTGCTCTAAATTAAGCGCTTTGATGAGAGCTTCGGTTGAAATGGCTGTTTTTGTCATGGTTGAATTAATTTCTTCCGCTTGTGTGGCCGAACCAAACATCATTAAGCCTGCCAGTAGCCACTGTTTGTGCGCGCTGTTTAAAAACACAAATATAATCCTTTTTAGCCCAACCAACTTCTAAACGCTGTGTTAATCAGAGTTTCCGATACTTTTGTGAATCATTCACTGTTGAGTGTTTAGCGTTATTTTGCTGGAAAATGCCTGTGCCAGTGATCGGCGATATCAATTCTTCTACACACCCAAACGTCACTAAAAGACATGACGTAATCTAAAAATCGTTTTAAAGCCATGGCTCGACCGGGACGACCCACAAGGCGGCAATGCAAACCAATACTGAGCATTTTCGGCGCACGTTCACCTTCTTCGTATAAAAAATCGAAGCTGTCTTTCAGGTAATTAAAGAATTGATCACCAGCGTTAAAGCCTTGTGGTGTTGCAAATCGCATATCATTACTGTCGAGCGTGTAGGGTACGGTCAACAAAGGCTGTTCGAAGTCGTAGCACCAGTAGGGCAGGTCGTCGGCGTAGGAATCTGCGTGGTACTTAAATCCACCAAATTCTGAGACTAAACGGCGCGTGTTAGGGCTGTCGCGGCCGGTATACCAACCCAGTGGTCTTGAGCCCGTGACCTTGGTATGAATCTCAACAGCTTGTTCGAGCATTGCGCGTTCTTTGTTGATGTCCATATCTTGATAGTGAATCCACTTCAAGCCGTGGCTGGCAATTTCCCAATCGGCCTCCAGCATAGCTTCTACCGCTTCAGGGTGCTTTGCTAATGCTTGCGCCACGCCGAATACGGTGACCGGTAGATTTCGTTCGGTAAACAGGCGGTGTAGGCGCCAAAATCCAGCGCGCGAGCCGTATTCGTAGATCGATTCCATGCTCATGTGGCGCTGATTTACATAAGCTTCTGCGCCGACGATTTCGGATAGAAATTTCTCCGAGGCCGGGTCGCCATCAAGAATGCAGTTTTCACCACCTTCTTCGTAATTGATAACAAATTGCAGTGCGATGCGAGCGTTATTGGGCCACTTTGGGTTCGGTGGGTTTTGGCCGTAGCCGATCAGGTCGCGAGTGTTTTCGGTCATGATGATTGGTTCTTGCTGATCAATGTTGAATGTAAAACGGTTAGCTAAGTTGAATCTGCATAACAGCTTACAACTGAGTGAATGTGATTGTTACTCGTGTAAAGTGTTTCTGTTGTGTTATTGCGTTAAATTGTTTCCATAAGGGAAAATGCTGACCAATTGGTTGGTTTTTTGCTTTTGGGTTTATCTCTCTTTCAGAGCCGTTACAATAAAACGCCAACGATTGCGCAACCAACGTTTACATTTGAGGAAACCATCCGTGAAATTTTTACATCGTTTGCCGTTTGCCACGGCGGTACTTGCTACTTCTATCCTCGCCGCTTGTGGATCAGAAACCAAAACGACACAAGCTTCTGAAACTCCGGCTGCGAAAGCTGAAGTTGCTGCACCCAAAGAAGTTAAGGTGGTAGTCGTCACAATGTTTGAAATTGGCGAAGATCAGGGCGATACCGCCGGTGAATTCCAGTTATGGAAGGAGCGCCAAGGCTTGAATACTAAATACGATTTTCCTCAGTCATTTCACGACATCTACATGAATGAAGAAACCGGTGTTTTGGGTATCGTCACCGGTATGGGTACCATGAAATCTACCTCTGCAATCATGGCATTAGGATTAGACCCACGTTTTGATCTATCGAAGGCTTATTGGTTAGTTGCGGGAATTTCCGGTTTTGATCCGGCGGATGCATCCATCGGTTCGGCGGCTTGGGCTGAGTATCTGGTTGATGGCGATTTTGGTCACGAGATCGATGCGCGAGAAATTCCTGAGGATTGGAAAACCGGCTTCTTCCCATTGTTTTCTAAAGGTCCTTTTGACGAAAATCGTCCACCAAACCAAGGCGAGGTGTTCAAAATTAATGGTGATCTCACCGATTGGGCTTTTGAGATGACCAAAGATCTTGAATTACCCGATGATCCTGCGGTTGCCAAAACTCGTGAGCACTTCAGCGAATATCCCAATGCGCAAAAACCACCGTTTGTATTAAAAGGCGATAACCTTGCGGCTATGACTTTCTGGCACGGTGAAATTCTTAACGATTGGGCCAATGAATGGGTGAAATACTGGAGCGATGGCGAGGGTGAGTTTGTGTCTTCTGCCATGGAAGATACCGGTACCGCACAATCGCTGTTCTATTTAGATCGCGCCGGTAAAGCCGATTACGACCGCTTAATGGTCTTGCGCAGTGCCAGTAACTTTACCATTCCAGAACCCGGCAAAACCGCCGCCGAAAGCTTAACCAGCGAAGGCGAAAGCTACGAAGGTTTGGCGTTGTCTTTAGAGACCGCTTACATGGTGGGTAGCACCGTGGTTAATGACATCGTTAAAAATTGGGACAGCTACAAAACCCAATTGCCATACGAAGTTAAGGCCGAACAGTAATAAAAAGCAATGATCCTGTGAGCGGTGACTGAAATTAACACTGCTGCAATTACCGCCACTGAGATCAAAGTACCTAAAAACAGAAAATAAGAAATTGCATTGGCTATTTCTGTCCTTTAATGAATTCGTCGGTGAATTCATTAAAGGGTCTAATTGTTAAATATTGAGAGTCTTACGTGAGCAATCTAGAACTGATAAAAAAATTACCCAAAGCCGAATTGCATTTGCACATTGAGGGTACGTTAGAGCCAGAAATGGTTTTTGCGCTGGCCAAACGCAACAATATCGAACTGCCTTACGCGAATGCTGAAGAGTTAGCGGCGCTTTATGATTTTAGCGATCTGCAATCGTTTTTAGATCTGTATTACCAAGCAACCGACGTACTGCAAACCCGCCAAGATTTCTACGATTTAACGTGGGCTTATCTTGAACACTGCGCTGAAGATCGAGTGGTTCACTGCGAAATCTTTTTTGATCCGCAAAGCCATACCAGTCGTGGTATTGAATTTGGCGAAGTTATTCAAGGTATCGACGATGCCTTAAAAGCAGGCCAAGAAAAACTGGGCATTAGCAGTCAATTGATTATGTGTTTCTTGCGTCATCTTCCTGAAGCTGACGCGCTGCAAACCTGGGAACAAGCACAACCTTGGTTGCATTTAATTCAGGGTGTTGGTTTGGATTCATCGGAAAAAGACTTCCCGCCACAGTTATTCACCAATGTATTTGCCAAAGCCAAAGAAGCGGGCTTGCGCTTGGTTGCCCACGCTGGTGAAGAAGGCCCAGCAGATTACATTGAACAAGCATTAGATTTACTAAACATTGATCGTATTGATCACGGTGTTCGCATCACCGAAAGCGAGACCCTAATGCAGCGCGTTACCGACGAGAACATGGCGCTCACCGTCTGCCCGCTATCGAATGTGCGTTTGTGTGTTTATGACGACATGGCGAAACACCCGTTATTAACGCTGCTTGATCGCGGCATTCGCGTGATGATCAACTCTGATGATCCCGCGTACTTTGGCGGTTACATGAATCAAAACTTTATTGCCGTTGATGAAGCTTTGTCACCGAGCGCAGAGCACATTGTTGCATTGGCAAAAAACAGTTTCTTGGCGAGTTTTATCTCTGAAGCCGAGCAACAAAAGTGGTTGGCCGAAATCGACGCGGTTGCTCAATAGAGTGTCATGTTCTTGGCTCTTGAAGTGCAACTCTTGAAGTACAATTCTTTAAGAGCCAAAAGCTCTGTTGCTTTAACTGTTCACATTGTTCGTCGTTTAAAGCGGCTCGTTCTTGGGCCTTGATACCGAGCTAAATCCAACTTTATTGTCTTTAACATCTATTCTCTTAGCGAGAAAGTTTTGAACGGATCGTCTCGATTAAAAAATTGATCAAGTGGTCAGGTTATGGCAAGCTTGGCGTCAATTGATACGATGTAACAGCGTTTTGCTTGAAGAAATTTGCGTAACTCACTATGACTCAAAATCTCCCTGAAGTCCTATTTGACTGCCAAGGTATCACCGTACCGGATTGCGTACCGGCTGCCGGAGCCTTATCGGGTTTGCGTTTGGGTGTAAAAGATTTGTTTCATATTGCCGGTCTGCCGACTTCGGCGGGCAACCCAGACTGGTTGGCCACGCATCCAATTCCTAAGGCCACTTCTCCGGTTGTAAAAGCATTAATAGAGGCTGGCGCTCAGCTTCGAGCAAAAACGCTCACCGATGAAATCGCCTACAGTCTAAACGGTGTAAATGTTCACTACGGAACGCCTGCTAACGCTCTGGATGCGCGTCGTGTTCCTGGTGGTTCAAGCTCAGGTTCGGCAATTACTACGGCTAATTCGGCGGTAGATATTGGCTTGGGTACCGATACCGGTGGCTCGGTGCGAGTTCCGGCTAGCTACAATGGTTTGTATGGAATTCGTCCGTCGCACGGGGTCATCAGCGTTGAGCACTTGGTGGGTTTGTCGCCACGGTTTGATACGGTCGGTTGGCTTACGCGCGACTTTGACACCCTTGCAAGGGTGGCAGATGTATTGTTGCCGAAGCAGTCAACAATTAGCACCTTGAGCAATTGTGTTGTTCTGTTACCGGAGAACCTAACGGCTTGGTTGGAGCTTGTACCTGCATTAACCACCGAGCTAAAAGCAGCCAATGTGTTTGAACGCATAGACGTAAAACCTTTGCCAACTGAGATTACGGCAAAGGCCAGCGCCGCATTCCGAGTACTGCAAGGTTTTGAAATTTGGCGCGAGCACGGCGAATGGATTGAAACCTATCAGCCGGAATTTGCCGCCGACATTACCGAGCGTTTGTTGTGGTGCCAAACCATCACGATTGAACAAAAAGAAGCCGCCGAACAACAAGCTCTAGCGTTTTTAGAATACGCTCAACAAGAATTTTTGCTCGATAACACCTGCGTGATTCTACCAACCGCACCGGGCGCTGCACCTTTGCTCGATACTCCGGCAGAAGCCATGAACGAATACCGCAATCAGTTAATGGGTTTAACGGCCATCGCCGGTTTATCTAAATCTGTGCAGGTAAGCTTGCCGTATCTACAAAGCGATAACTGTGCTTGGGGATTGTCGGTAATGGCCAAACAAGGTGGCGATAAAGATTTGTTGGCGTTGATAAAACACCTAGAGGCATCGCCTCTTACATCAGCGTTTAAATAATATCAACATTACAGAAGCACAAAAATACACCAAATAAACACGGCGTATTTTTTAAAAATATTGGCAACGTTTAATAAAAAGATTACCAGAATTATTGGATTAGATTATGGCTAAGGTTGCGTTTACCGCTCCACATGCACAAGCAGCGGAAGTTGGATTATCGGTGTTAAAAGAAGGCGGCAGCGCCGTCGATGCAATGGTTGCAGCCGCAGCTGCCATTGCCGTTGTTTATCCACACATGAACAGTCTCGGTGGCGATGGTTTTTGGATTGTGCAAAAGCCCGGTGATAAACCCGTTGCCATTGATGCCTGTGGCAGCTCCGGTAGCCTAGCAACCATTGGCCGTTATCAAGAATTATTAGCGCAAAAATCGTTAGACAGTATTCCAAACCGTGGTGGTTTGGCGGCAATCACCCAAGCAGGCACCATCGCCGGTTGGCATTTGGTACGCGATATTTTTGGCGGCAAAAAATCTTTACCGCTCTCGCGTTTATTAGGCCCGGCCAAAGACTTGGCTGCAAACGGCATTAAAATTACCGAAAGCCTCCAAGCTGCATCGGAAAAAACCTTTGACGAGTTAAACGGTTTTAAAGCGTTTAACGAGCTTTATTTAGACAATGGTAAAACCCTAACCGCGGGTAAAACCTTGGTGAATAAAAATCTCGCCGACATGATCGATCACTTAACGGTTGCTGATCTTGGTTTGATGGATTTTTACCAAGGTGATATTGCCAATACCATTGCTAAAGAATTAGAAAAACAAGACAGCCCAATTACTCGCCAAGACCTAGCGGCATTTAAAGCCGAGGCGCTTACCCCTTTAACCACCAAAACCTCGAAAGGCCATTTATTTAATATGGTCGCACCCACGCAAGGTTTAGCGTCGTTAATTATTTTGGCGCTGTACGACCGAGTGTATAAAGAAGGTTGGAGCGAAGCCGAGCGTGTGCATCATATTGTTGAATGTACTAAGCAAGCGTTTTTAATTCGCGATAGTTTTGTGTGTGATCGTGCACGCATGAAAAAATCGGCACAAGAATTTTTAGATTCCAGCTCATTAGATGTGTTGGCTAAATCCATTGACAGTAACCGTGCATTAGAATGGCCACGACCTGCCGAACATGGCGATACCATTTGGATGGGTGCGCTCGACCAAGACGGTACCATGGTGTCGTTTATTCAAAGTATTTATTGGGAATTTGGCAGTGGTTTGGTCATTCCTGATTTAGGTTTGGTGTGGAATAACCGCGGTTTGAGTTTTAATTTAAATAAAGATCATCACAATCACTTAACACCAAACGCAAAACCGTTACATACGTTAAATCCTGCATTTGCGTTACTCGACGATGGCCGACGTTTCAGCTACGGCACCATGGGTGGCGAAGGTCAGCCACAAACTCAAGCGGCCTTATTTACTCGTCATATCTATGATGGTTTATCACTTGAAGATGCTATCGCTAAAGATCGTTGGTTGCTTGGACGTACTTGGGGTGATGTTAGTAACAACCTTAAATTAGAAAAAAACCTGGCCGACGAAATTGCCGGAGATTTAACTAAGTTAGGCCACGAAGTTGCTGAAGTACCAAGTCAAATCGAAATGATGGGTCATGCTGGCGGTATTATTTTATCGGAAAACGGCGATTTACAAGTCGCCACCGATCCGCGCAGTGACGGTGCTGGTCTTTGGGCGAATGTTTAATTATTCATTTTTACCTGCGCTATCGAGTTGATTTTTAAGCGTTGATTCGATAGCCAAATGTTCAGCGTCAAAAGTTTTTATCAGCATCTTTAGGAACCTCCGATTAACTCATCTCTGATTTAATCGAGAACAGAAATTGTGAAGAAATTGAAAATGCCATTTTCAATTTCTTCACAATTTCAATCACGTACAGTTCTTGAAATTGGCGGCACATCTCTGTGTCGCTGGAAACACTGGGTTAATCAGAGTTTCCTTTAGTATCGTTCGGTGTTCTTTTAGAAAAATACACTTTTGTGTTTTTTTGAAAGAACACCGGCCCAAATGTTAATTTATCCATTTTTTAAAACGAGTTTTCTGTGGAACAGTTTTCTGAATTACTACCGGTTTTTATCGCGTTAATTTTTACAGGTATTTTTGCGGGAATTCTAGCCGGCCTGTTAGGTGTTGGCGGCGGAATTGTAATTGTGCCGGTGCTTTACTTTGTTTTCCAAGGCTTGGGTATTGATCCGGCAACAGCCATGGTGGTTGCAACCGGTACATCTTTGGCGACCATTATTCCTACTTCTATCTCGTCCATTCGTGCGCACAACACCAAAGGTAATGTCGATTGGGATCTGCTTAAACGCTGGGCGCCGTTCATGATATTAGGCGTGCTTTGTGGCAGTTATCTGGTCACCATTGTTAATGGCCATATTTTCAGTATTTTATTTGGTGTCATGGCGGTTTTAGTTTCGCTTAACATGTTGTTTCGGGCCAAAGCAAAACCCTTGGCCGAAAGTCTTCCGGGAAAACCGGGCCAGAGTGTTATTGCCTCTTTGATTGGGTTTTTCTCGGTGATGGTCGGTATTGGTGGCGGTACTCTTGGTGTACCTACCTTAACGGCATTTAATGTTGCTGCCCATCGTGCGGTTGGTACAGCGGCTGCTTTCGGATTTTTAATTGCGTTGCCCGGTGCCTTAATGATGCTTTTACAAGGCCAAACACCCGAAAACGCGCCGCAATACACCTTTGGTTTGGTAAACCTGCCGGGCTTAGTTGCCATTGTGCCTTTGACCGTTTTGTTTGCACCAGTTGGCGCGAAATTGGGTTCTAAACTAGACGGCGCTCTTTTGAAAAAAATCTTCGCGATTGTGTTGGCAATCACCGGCGTGCGCATGTTAATTCAAGTGGCTTTAACGCTGTTTTAAGCGTGAGTTGAAAGGTAATTACGATGTTCGATAGTAAAAAACACGACCAAATAAATCCTCCCGCTCGATTATTAATGGGGCCGGGACCAATTAACGCCGACCCGCGCGTATTAAGAGCCATGTCGGCGCAGCTTGTGGGCCAGTATGATCCTGCCATGACCGCGTACATGAACGAAACCATGTCGCTGTATCGCGATATTTTCGTTACACAAAACCGATGGACTTTATTAATTGATGGCACCTCACGCGCTGCCATCGAAGCCTGTTTGGTATCTGCCATTACGCCGGGTGATAAGGTATTAATTCCAGTCTTTGGCCGTTTTGGGCATTTATTAAAAGAAATTGCCGAGCGCTGCGGTGCTGACGTTTATGTCATCGAAAAAGCATGGGGCGAAGTATTTACACCCAACGAAATAGAAATTGCCATAAAAAGCATTAAACCTACGCTTTTAGCGTTGGTGCAGGGCGATACCTCGACCACCATGTTGCAGCCACTCGAAGAGATTGGAAAAATCTGTCACGACCACGGTGTGCTTTTATATTGCGATGCAACCGCGTCGATTGTTGGCAACACATTATTAACCGACGATTGGCAAATTGACGCTGTTTCTTGTGGTTTACAAAAATGTCTGGGTGGCCCGTCTGGCAGCGGCCCAATTACCCTTAGCGAAAAATTCGTCGAACACATTCGTAAACGCCACCACGTAGAATCGGGAATTAAAGCATCTCATCATATTGAAGGCAGCGGTGATCGCATTCGCTCGAATTATTTTGATTTACCGATGATATTAGATTACTGGGGCGAAGAGCGTTTAAACCACCATACCGAAGCAACCACCATGCTCTACGGTGCTCGTGAATGCGCGCGTATTGTTTTGCAAGAAGGATTGGATAACTGCATTGCCCGTCACGAATTGCACGGCCAAGCCATGTACAAAGGTTTAGCCGCCATGAATCTCGAATTATTCGGTGATTTAAATCATAAAATGTCGAATGTGGTTGGCGTGGTAATTCCACCGGGTGTTGACGGTGAAGCCATTCGCAAACAAATGCTGTTGGATTTTTGCATCGAAATCGGCACCTCATTTGGTCCACTTGCTGGCAAAATCTGGCGCATTGGCACCATGGGGTATAACGCGCGCAAAGACACTGTACTGACTACTCTTGCTGCTCTTGAAAATTGTTTACGAATATCTGGTCATCAATTAACGCTCGGTGCTGGCATTGACGCTGCGCTTGTGGTTTATGGGTAAAGAATTTATGTCGCAACAATTATTGAGCGACTTCGACAGTCAGTCTGCATGTAAACGATTACTGGAACGTTGTGACCTCTTAGCGGGATTTTCTGCCTTAAAAGATGGAATTCTTCGCGCGTATTTAACGCCAGAACACCAACTCGCTAATCAACAAGTGGCCGACTGGATGAATGCCGCGGGCATGAGCACATGGCAAGATCAAGTCGGTAATGTTTGGGGGCGATACGAAGGTAACTTGCCAAAAGCACCGGCGTTAATATTAGGTTCCCACCTTGATACGGTTCCTTACGCGGGACGCTACGACGGTATTCTCGGTGTTTTATCGGCGATTGAACTTGTTAGCGAATTAAACGAAAAACATATTCGCTTTGATCATGCGATCGAAATCGTCGGTTTTTGCGACGAAGAAGGCACTCGATTTGGCACCACATTGATCGGCTCAAAAGCGCTGGCGGGTTTATGGCAAGACGATTGGTTATCTGTTACCGATGAAGACGGTATTTCCATGGCGCAAGCGCTTAAAAACTTTGGTTTAGATCCAGAGCAATGCGCGAATGCCAAATTAAATTCCGAGAAAGTGTTAGGATTTTGGGAATTACACATTGAGCAAGGCCCGGTATTAGAGGCCGAAGACTTACCCGTTGGTATTGTTACGGGTATTGCCGGTGCAAGACGCGCGAGCATTCAGCTAAAAGGTCAGGCCGGTCACGCCGGTACTACGCCCATGAATTTACGTCGCGACAGCTTATGCGGTGCCGCAGAAATAACCCTCGCCATTGAAAAAATCGCTAACACCGTTGGTGGTGATTTAGTTGCGACCGTTGGGCAGATGTTTACCAAACCCGGTGCAGTTAATGTCATTTCAGGCCAAACACTACTATCGCTGGATGTACGTTCGCAAAATGATCAGTTGCGTGATCAAGTGATTGAAACCATCAACGACACCAGTGAAGTCATCGCCGGACGAAGAAACTTAGAATTAAGCTGGAGTCATACTCATCGTGCCGCGGCCGTGATGTGTGAACAGAGTTTTCAAGAAGTGTTTGCCCAAGCCATTGATACGGTTTTCATGAGTCGCTTGCCCATTCGTTATTTACCGTCTGGTGCAGGGCATGATGCCATGGCAATGGCAGAGATTTGTCCGATGGCGATGTTATTTTTAAGAAGTCCGAGAGGACTCAGTCATCATCCTGACGAATCTGTTATTCCAGAAGATGTGAATGCAGCCTTAAGAGTTTTTTTTCAGTCATTAACAATCTACATGACAGGCATAACCTCTGAATAACTCAGAGGTTATTAAACACAATCGCAACCTTATTTTTTTAACTGAAAAAACAATAGAGCCTCTTCTAGAGGCATTGGGCCTGAATAGAAAAATCCTTGGAGAAAATCGCAACCAAGGTTAATAGCGGCATCTTTTTCGCAGTTACTCTCAATCCCTTCCGCCACAACTTTCATATCTAACCGATGCGCCATTTCTACAATACCGGCAACTAAGGCCTGGTTTCTGGTGTTTTTATCAATATCGGCAATAAGAATTCGATCTATTTTTAACACATCAAATGGTAAATCCAAAAGATAAGTAATAGAGGAATAACCGGTGCCAAAATCATCTAACGCTAAAGTTATTCCTTCCCTGCGTAAAAGCTCAATTTGTGTCTTGCATTGATTAATATTTTGTACAACTTGACGCTCGGTAAGTTCTAAACAAATTTGATTGGGTTCAAGGTGAGAAATCTCAATTTGATTCAGAAGCCTTCTTGAAAAATGAGGGTCACTTAATTGGTATGCATCCACGTTAATCGCAATTTTTTGCAATGGTAAGCCCATGATTCTTAAACCTTGGCTCAATAGACTGCTTTTTTGCGAAATAATCTGAGTTATATTATTAATTGTAGGCGTCGATTCAGCAATGGGAATAAATTCCGAAGGGCTAATATTACCGAGCTCGGAGGAATGCCAGCGGGCCAGAGCTTCAACATAAACCAAATCCGGATCGCTAACCGAGATAATAGGTTGAAAAAATGCTACTAATTCGTTTTTTTCAATGGCCTTAGTAAAACTGGATTCAATTTTCTGGGTTCTTGCATACTGTGCCGCTAATTTACCAGAATAAAAACAAATGGATTTTTCAGGCTCTGATTTTGCCTCATACATCGCACAATCGGCGTGTTTAATGAGTAAATCCAGAGAGTCAGCTTCAGGGTAAAACGCAATACCAATGGATGTGCTCACGCTAATTTCGTGAGGGCCAATTTTAAATGGTGTATCGAACTGCTGTTGAATGCGTTTTAACAGCGGATAAATTTCGGTTTTATCTTTTAATAGGTCAGTAATGATTACAAACTCATCGCCGCCCATGCGTGCCAAGAACTCAGTGTCTCTGACAATGCACATTAAACGATTAGAAACCTGTTTTAATAACTCATCACCTGCTACATGGCCGTAATTATCATTAATTTTTTTAAAACCGTTTAAATCGAAATACATTAGACTTGCTAAACATTTATAGCGTCTGGCTCGGTGAATAACTCGGGAGGCGACATCGGCAAAGTAAGTGCGGTTGGCCAAGCCTGTTAACGAATCGTGCTTTGCTTGCGCTTCTAATTGAATATTTTTAAATGCGGCATCTTGTAAAGCGAACTTAAGTTTTTGCTCGATCTGCTTTCGCTCACTAGCGTATCTAAGACTCCGTTCTAGAGTTTCTGGGGTAACGTGATTCTTTGATAAATAATCTTGAGCACCGTTTTGCAAAGCATCTATGGCTTTTTGTATATCGTCGTCACCGGTTAAAACAATGATGGGTAGATTTGGAAACTTCTCGCCAATTTCAACTACGTTATTAACGCCAGAGCTATCAGGTAAATTCATATCAAGAATTAGAGCGTTAAAAGAATTGGTTTCTAATGCTTGAAGAATTTTTTTAAATCGATCAACACAAAAAATGGAGTACCGGTTACCGAAGGAATTTTTTAACATTTCTGAAAAAATTTCGGCATCTAAGGGATTATCTTCGGCCATAAGAAAAATATTCTGGCTTTCAACGATAGTGCTCTCCACGGTTCGATTCTCAATTGCTGTTGACATAAATTATATTTTTCTAAAGTTGTTACTCGATGCTTGTGGGTTGTTGATAGACAACTTTTAAACCGCCCATATCAGAATTTTCAAATCCGATATGTCCATTATTAAGTTCTGCGATATACCAACAAATTGTTAAACCAACACCTAAACCCGGATATTCGTTATTTGCACATAGACGTTTAAAAGGTCTACACAGGTCTTCGTGGTTATTTTGTCTGACACCAATTCCGTTGTCTTCAATTGTAAAAATGAGAATGGAACCATCTAAGGTTAGTCGAATCTTTATTTTTGTTTCTATTTTAGGCTCTTCAATTTTCCTAAATGTTAGAGCATTTTGGAGTAATGCCGTCACAAGATAATTCCAATGCTCGACATTTACGGTTGCAAATATATCGTGATTTATAAAATCGATATTAGCGTCGTTGGATAAGGCTGAGAAATCATTAATATGACTATTAATTAAATCTTTAAGATTGGTATAAATTCTATTATTTTCAGACTTAGAAATACCTCTCAAGTTAGATAGGGCTAATATCTTTTCTTGAAAATCTTTACTGGAAATTGCTAAATAATCTAGCCATACAGCAATCTGAGGTAATTCACGTAAGGCTTGTTGTTTAGCAATAAGTTGAGAAAATTGATGCATTTGGCGAGCAGATGCGCCTAAATCGTGAGTGATTCCGTAGATTAACTTATCAACAAATAATTTAGAAACAGAACCTTCCGATTCTGGGGGGGAGTCTGTGGATGCCATATTCTATTTCGATTGAATGAATTAAAAAAACGTCTCAACTTTACATTTGAACTTTGGCTAAACCGATGCTGCTAGTCTACTGTTAGGGTAGCAGAAATTTCTAAATTATGTGAAACCACCTTTATATACCATCTTAGAGTGCATTCTATGGAATACATCACGGGGGATGTGTTTTCTGATCTAACCACCAGTTCGCTAATGGACGCCATTCCTGACGGAATTATTATTGTTAGTAATACGGGAAAAATATTAGCTGTCAATAAAGCATTAAATATTTTATTTGGCTATGAAGGATCTGATTTAATAGAAAAAAATATTAGTGAACTGATTGGTGATATCGAATTCTTTACACAATACATCGATTCGATTGTCGGTGGAGATCAAACTAACGAATCGTTGATAGGGCGTCAATACGAACTATTAGTTGAAACAAAAGAACAAAAAGCTGTTTTCGTGCAACTGGGTATCAATCACTTTCAACGAGGTAAAGAATTAAATGTTATAGGGATATTCAAAGATATTAGCTACCAAAAACGTCAACAAGACATCATAGATGCAGAGCGTAAAGAATTAGATACCGTGCTCAATACGGTTCTAGATGGTGTGATTACCATCGATAAATACGGAGTAGTTAAAAGTTTTAACCCAGCAGCCGAAAAAATATTTCTTTATAAAGCCGAAGAGATCATCGGGTTAAATATCAAAACTCTTATGCCTTCGCCATACCATGAAGCTCACGATGGGTATTTGTCGAATTATCACAAAACCGGTAAGCGAAATATTATTGGTGTTGGAAGAGAGGTATCGGCTAAGCGAAAAAATGGAGAATGTTTTCCTATAGAGCTTGGTGTTAACGAGATGGAAGTTAACGGAAAAACCGAGTATGTAGGTACAATTCGTGATATTACAGAGCGAGTAAGTAGCCAGAGAATCATTAATAACTATATTAATCAGTTGAAAAGAAGTAACCAAGAACTAGACGATTTTGCCTATATCGCGTCCCATGATCTTAAAGAGCCCATACGTGGTTTAGCGAACAATGCCAGTTTTCTATTTGAGGATTTTGAAGATAAATTAGGCGATGATGGTAAGCGTCGTATAACGAGAATCCAACAGCTCTGTACACGCTTAGAAAAATTGATTGATGATTTATTGTACTTTTCGCGACTAGGTCGACAAAGTTATTCTCTCTCTAAAATTAATATCAATAAGATAATTACCAATGTTGCCGATGATCTACGGGAGTTCTTAGAGCAAGAAAATGCAAAGGTTATCATTGTTGGCGAATTACCAAGAATACGTTGCGATTCAATAAAGATCAGAGAAGTTTTCTTGAATCTTATTGTTAACGCTGTCAAATATAACGATAAGAAAGAAAAGATAATAGAAATTGGTCATGATCCATCGGCGCCTTCTAGAGGAATTGAAGGTGTCACTCTTTACGTAAAAGACAACGGAATAGGAATTGAAGAAAAGTTTTATAACGATATATTTAGAATATTCAAACGATTGAATTCAGAGGATGATTCTAAACGCGGTAATGGAGTTGGTTTGACCTTCGTGAAAAAAATTATCGAAAAACACAATGGTAAAATATGGGTAGAGTCCAGTGTTGGTCTGGGCACGATCTTTTATTTTAATATTAAAGACATAGAATTATGACAGAGTTATCGTATATTTTAATCGTAGAAGACAACCAAGACGATTATGAAGCGACTTTACGAAGTTTCAAAAAAAATCGATTTATGAACCCTATAAAGTGGTGCAAGAACGGTAAAGAAGCTTTAGATCTCATTTTGCCTGAAGAAGACGAAGAACACACGAAATTAATAAACCCTAATATCATATTGCTGGATTTAAATATGCCTGGGATTGATGGGCGTGAAGTTTTGAAGGTGCTGAAATCTTACCCAAAAACACGTTCAATACCCGTTATCATTTTAACAACCTCGGCAGATGAGAAAGACATTGAACATTGTTATCAGCTAGGAGCGAGTACATATATTCAAAAACCCGTTTCATTTGAAGGTTTAACCGAAGCCATTAAGAAGATACAGGACTATTGGTTTGGTATTGCTATCTTGCCGAAACAGATTAACTCAACATCGCACTGAAAATCGTGAGCATAAATCAATTTGAAGCCGTCAAAATCGGTACATCGAATGTAGCCGATAATTTACCCGTTAGTAAACAACTAACTATATTGATCGTTGATGATAGCGAAGATGATATTGAATATGTTACTCGCTCATTATCGAGAAAAAGTAAATACAAATATTTTTTTTTAAAAGCAGCGAGTTCAAAAGAGGCAATGCTTTGCTTAAGTGAGCATACGCCTGACTGCATTTTGTTGGACTATTCTCTCCCCGGTGAAACCGGACTGACCTTATTGAGTACCATAGTTTCCGATAAACCTTTTTTACCCGTCATTCTTTTAACCGGTATGGGTAGCGAGGAAGTTGCCGTAAAAGCGATAAAAAGTGGTGCGTCTGATTATGTGTCTAAATCTAAAATAATTTCCACCAATTTAGAAGCCAGTATTTTACAGTGTATTGAGCAAAAAAAATACGAAAATATTATCGAAGACAAAAATATAGAAATCTTAAAGTATCAAAATAGTTATATTGAAAAACAAAAAAGAACTGAGCGTGTAGTTGATGCGACAGGTATTGTGTTGTGGGAATATGATCTTTCGTCGGACAAGTTTTATATAGACGAGCGTATAAAAAATATTATCTACTCGACGTTTGATGCTAGTTTGTCTTTAAAAGATTTTCGATCTTTGGTTCATCCTGATGATTTGGAGTTTTTGAATTATCACTGGAATAATTTTGTTTCCTATAAAACTGAGAAATTTAATGTCAGTTATAGAATAAGAGGTGCAGCAGGGAAGTGGGTTTGGATAAAAGATATCGGTAATCGATTAGAAAGTGATTCTGATGGACAGCAAAAAATAGTGGGTCTTATTCAAGATATCAATAAGGAAAAAAACGAAGAATTTATTATTAATCAGCTTTATTCCACTTCCTTCGATTTGCAAGGTTCATCTCAAGAGAAAATTGATAAAATCTTGCTGTTAGGTTTAGAGTATTTCGATTTTCAATTTGCAGTTGTCAGTGAAATTAGAGACAAAGATTATATTATTCGTTATTTTTCTTCGCTTGCCTTAGAAGATATTTCTCCCGGGGATGTGTTTTCTCTGGATGAAACCTATTGTTCCACGATTTTTGGTAAACCCGGTGTTTATTACAGTTCTAATTTTATTATTCCCTCGGCAATTTCTAGTGTAAAAGTAAAAGGCTATATTGGTACGACACTTTATATTAACAGTCTTCCTTACGGAACCTTGTCATTTTATTCTACTAAAAAATTGGCATCAGATCTGTCAAGTCGTGAAAAAAGCTTTATGGGCCTGTTGACACAGTGGATATCCAGTGAGCATTCAAGAAAATTATATACCGATAAATTGGAGGAATCTGAGGAGTTTTTGGATCTAATACAAAACTCCATTCCCGATCCTTTAACAGTGAAGGATGAATCGTTAAAAATTGTTCGAGCAAATAAGGCTTATACTGAGTCTGTTTTATCGGATTCTGCTGTGATACCAGTTCGCAAAACTTTATATTCAACCTCAAATATGGATGAAAAAGTTCAAGGTAAAAGGTTAAAAGGCTTGTCTGATATAATTTTTGATCCAGATTCCTTGGTGTTAAACGGTAACCCCTGTGAATTTGAAGAATGTTACAACATTGATCAAAATATAGAAAAGTCGTATTTAACGAAAAAGATATTATTCAAAGATAAATCCGATACGAGTTACATTTTATCTTTGAGCAAAGATATTACACAATTAAGAGATATTCAGTCTCAATTGGCCTTGAGTGAAGAAAAATTCGAAACCGCCGTTGAAGCGTCAAATATTGGTATCTGGCGATACAACCTTCTATCCGGTGAGTTCTATTTGTCGCCCAAAGCTCGCGATCTTTTATATATAAAAAATAAAGATAAACAGTCGTTAGATACATTAAATAATTGGTTAAATACACTTTATCTCGATGATCGAGAGTTAATAAAAGAAAAAATAGAGTCGCATTTACTGAACGAAGAAAACTTTAATGTTGAATTTCGTGTTTGTCACAGGAAGAATTCTGATCCGTTATGGTTTCGAATGAAAGGCGATAGTGTGCGTGACGAGCTCGGAAACCCTGTTAGCATGTCTGGTGCTCTAGAAGATATCACTTCTATCAAGAAATCCATTAACGAACTCATTAAAGCTAATGAAGAGCTAGAACGATTTGCATACATGGCTTCTCATGATTTACAAGAGCCGCTTAGAATGGTATCTGGTTTTATGTCGTTACTTAAAAAACGATTTAAGACTGGAGATGTTCTGACAGAAGCTGCTGAAATGTATATTGATCATGCCTGCCAAGGTGCGACACGTATGCAATGTTTGGTTAAAGATCTTTTGGAATATGCTCGTGTTGGTGATGAATCTGAAACTTACCAAATTGTTGATTTGGATCGATTAAAATCTCAGGTACTGACCAATCTTGAATCGGGCATCTCGGATAAAAACGCAGTCATTCGTTGGTCTAAACTTCCGAAGGTTCGTGGCAGTGCGGCTAGGTTGTGTTCTGTTTTTCAAAATATTATTGGCAACGCCATTAAGTACTCACGTAACGATGTGCCGCCGGAAGTAATTATTTCCTGCGAGTCAAAACGTAATTACTGGTTATTTACCGTTACTGATAATGGTATTGGTATTAAGCCCGAATTTTCCGAGAAAATTTTTGAGCCTTTTAAGCGTCTACACGGGAAAAATGAATACTCGGGTGTCGGCATGGGTTTATCTATCTGTCGAAAAATAATTGAGTCTTTAGAAGGAGAAATCTGGGTAGAAGCTAACTCTGGTGATGGATGTAAATTCGTTTTTACTCTCCCTAAAGTTTAGCGAGTCTTTTGGGAATAGATTGGTTGGCCCTGAGTTCTTGAGCGCTAAACGCTTTGATCGGAGTATTGTTACTGCTAGGCTCCGATTTTTCGGCAGTGTTTACGATAGCAAGTTATTGAAAAAGCATAGCGATCGAAATTTTATTTTGATTTCTCTCGTCTAATGAAACTAACGATGGCTTAATCGGAAGTTTTTGTAAGTTTTTTCTGGCTCTTCGCTAAGTCAACGTTAACTTAATTTAACAAAGATTTGGTCTAAAAAATGAAAAATAATCGATCTGTAGATATTTTGTTGGTTGAAGATAATCCCGGTGACGTAATTTTAACGCAAGAGGCTTTTGCCGAAGCCAAGATTGTAAATAGTATTAGCATTGCTAAAGATGGAGAAGAAGCATTAAATATTTTGTTTTCTAGACCCGGTTATGAGCAACACAGCAAACCAGATTTAATACTCTTGGACCTAAACTTACCTAAGGTAGACGGGCGCGAAGTTTTGGAAAATCTTAAAGGTGATGATGTATTAAGACGTATTCCCGTAATTGTACTCACAAGTTCTGAGTCTGAGAGAGATATTTTAGAATCTTACGATTTACACGCCAACGGCTACATTGTAAAACCTTTAGATTTAAATCAGTTTGTTAACGTAGTGATTGCATTGGATAATTTTTGGTTTGATGTAGTAACGCTGCCACCTAAAATAGATTAGTTGATATAGTGTGAATATAATTGCTTGCTTTTAAAAGAAATTTTATTAAATAGTACTTTATGCAGCGCTGTTATTTTCGAATATTTAAGCCGGTTTTACATCAAGATATTTGTTTATATTACTCCTTTTCGAATTAATATTGTTGACACTCCTGCCGCTATTTTTTGTTTCATTCAGTAACGCCGCTTTATAAATTCCTCATATTAAATACAATTTTTACAATTATTTTATGCCTTAGCTGGAATAAACATTAAAAATAGTTTACAGTTGAAAAAAGTTGAGGTGTGCGGTATAGCGGGACGACATAGGCAGTCGGGTTTCAGTGCCAACAAGGCTTTTGTCCGGTTCATTGACTTTGTTTGGTGAATGAACCTCTGAAGCTTCTCCTTTTTATCTCTCCTCAGCAAAATCGATTGCTTCGTAATGCGGCATTTTTCTTCATGCCGAGCTTAAAACTCGTGGTATATGTGAGTTTGTGTATGCGGTTATCCGATAATTTGCAGTTTCTACCCAATTTACTGCTTTTTTTTAAAATTTTAGAAGATACCTTTATTACACGGAAACTCCCGCCTTTTAGATTTATTGGGCGCCACACTTGATGATAATACTCTTGGCTTAAGTTCTTAGAATAGGACATAGATTTCGCTGTAAAAATCTTGTCTGACTGGGAAGGAGTAATTTAACTCGTTTTTTTTTGGCGCGTATAATTACATTTTGAACAAACGCGCTATAATAGACGAACCAGATCCACAAAATAATAAAAGCTAATTTATTTAGGTAGTTGAGGAAATACTAATGGCTAAAGCAAAATTTGATCGTACTGAAGTAGTTCATGCTGCGACACAGTTATTTTGGCAGCGCGGATATCAAGCTGCTTCTATGCAAGACGTTTTTCAGGTAACCGGTTTACAACCAGGCAGTTTATACAATGCCTTTGGTAGTAAAGCAGGCTTATTTGAAGAGACAGTAAGACACTATTCTAAGATTTCTTTTGAGAGAGTTTCAGAAGAGTTAACCAGCGCCCCGTCTATTGACGTTGGTATTTGCAGTGTACTTTTGAGAATGATTCGGGAATCTACTGAATCTGAATTCTGTAGCTGTTTTTTGGTGAAAAGTCAGTTAGAGCTTAAATCCAGTGGTGACGAAGCGCTAGCTTCTGTTGTTGCTGAACAGTTGAAAAAGCTAGAAACTATTTTCAGTGAAGCATTGCAAACGGGCCAGTCTGAAGAGGCCGTAAACGCAAAAACAACCAGTTTGTTGTTAAACATGTTTGGTTTGCGTGTATATGGTTACCTTGGTTACGGATATGATCATTTGTTGCAAGGCGTTCGAGAGTCATTGTCATGGTTGCCATGGGACGAAGCTCTTACACTGCCTGTAAACGCTTATCCAGCACAAAGTATTCAGTAATATTTTGAAGCAGTCACGCTTGTATCGTATGTCTTTATGTTGATATACAGATACAAGCGGATGCTTATTAAATGACGCAATCTATTTTCCCTTCAGTTTTTTCGCCAATCTGTAAAATTCTATTCACCTATTTTCAGAATCAATTTCGGTTAAACTCATAATCCCAGTATTAATTTACATTATTAATTGAGATCTATTGATAGGTTTTTAATGCTTCTGGAAGTGTCTTTAATACGGTAACTACTTTTTCAGGGTTATTTTCTAATTTGGATAATAAAATTCCGCCCTGCATCATAGAAAACATTACTTCAGCAGCACTGGCTGTATCCATAGCAATATTGTTTTCTGTTTTATAGTGCTCAAGCGTTAGTTGTATCGCCTTAATAACCTTATACGCACAGTGGGTAATCGCGGTGTGAATCTGATCATCAATTGTCGACAACTCTAGTGCGATATTACCCAAAAGACAGCCTTCGACTTTTCCAGATTCCGACATGCTGGAGGCTGCAATTTCTCTTGGAATTTCTTTTAATTTCTCAATTTTTTCTATGGCACTAATATCTTGACCAGAAATTTCCGTCATTTGACCGGCTAATATATCTGCGTGTAACTCTAAGCAGGCAATTAATAAAGCAGCTTTAGACGGAAAGAAATGATAGAAGGTACCTTTATTTATAGAGGCTTCATCACAGATTAAACTGGTGCTTGTGCTGTTATAACTTTTACTAAGAAATAAACGATACGCAGTGTTTATGAGATGAGTTTTACTGTTAGTTTTAGTGCTATTCATAGTAATCTTATCAATACTTATACATCTAATTGGTTTACATCAAACATTATTTAATGATCTTTTCATGCCGTTTGATGAAGGTTCTGTTTAATGAAGCTTTCTCATTAGGTTGTTGTTATCCAAACGCCTTTGGTGTTTCTTAAAGTTTATTTTCGGCTAGTAAAAATGGATAGCTAATTAATCTTTTGCAATTAATACATTTAAAAATCAGTTTCAGTATTTCGATAATTACCGGTAACAAATGGCGAGCTTGAAAATATAAAGGTGTTGGCGTTTTCGCATTGATGCATGACCGCGAAGTTTACCAGTGTGGGGAATACTGTTTTTGATTTTGGCAGGTTCTTCAAGTCCTTTTGCATTTGCAATTACACCATTTTTAATTGAGATTAAATAGAGCAACAATTTTTCGTGATTCGCGCGGTTATTAAGAGCTAAATAAAACTTTACTAACAATAAAATGCGAAGAGAAGGTTATAACAGTATTTGATTCTTGAAGTGCTATATAACTGACTTGTTGGTACAGAAACAACGCTTTGTATAAACAAAAACCTCTCCGTCTGGAATTGTAGCGACTATTCATATTGATAGAAAGCGGTAATCACAAAATATCATTCGCAAAGTTAGATTAACGTTAGCAAAAAGCTCTCTTTTTTAGACAATTAGATTATTTTTCGAGTGTAATTAATAAAAATCTATCTGCTGTTTGTTTCAATTAATTATTAGTTTAGTCAGAGTTAGGGTTCATATTTTTCTAGTTAACCGGTCGGTTTAATTTTTTATAACTTGCAATTAAGTCATTGAAAAAAACAGGTATTTCTAAGACTAAAATGTTTATTCAATTATGACAGTGATTTATAAATTTCCCGGTAAAAATTATGAAGAACCGTCGGAATTATTGAGGCTTAATGAAATAAATAATCATTTAATACGTACGGCTTTAATGGATTTGCGGATGTGCTTAAATGCCGCATGAATTTGTTGGAAATTAAATTAACATATCGCTGATTGATACGTTCTTGATTTATTTATCGGTCAGAACTTGAAAAGGTGATTTGCAGTTTCTTTATAGTTGCGGCGCTTATCGTTATTGAACTTGGCGATAGGGCTTTGATGCGGCGGAGACATCCGAATTAATTGCAACTTCTTTAATTCACGGCTTATCGCTGTGTTAATTTCCTACTATTTTTGTCCGGAAATGTGAAAGACAAAGTGCCGTGATTTTTGTTGTATTTGAGTTGTCTTTAGACGGAGTCTCTTTTGTATATTAATCGTTTAAGTTGTTTTAAGTCTGTGCAGTATTTTATCAATCTTCGGAGGTTTAATTCGCGGTTCTACACTGATTATGATCGACGTGCATTGCTGTAACTGTGTTGGTTACTGGTCGATTTCTTGTCGGGCTTTAAGTCGGTGATTTTGATAGCGTGAGTCGCAAACTTCGACCGAGTATAGGTGATGGCTTAAGAGTGCGTTGTATTGGTGGCTTGTTGTGTCGATGGTAAGCCAGCTGGGTGAGAACGTTACCTGGAGCGTTATTGCGAGTTTATTGTTGGCTGCTTTGCATCATATTTGATGATTTGAGTAGGTCTATTAAGCAAGCCGAATATCTTTTGTTATTTTATTATAACTTCAATAAGCTGTCGTTATTGAAAGTGACTGCACATCCATGTGCTATTGAAAATTCTATAGGAAACTCTGATTAACCTAGAGTTTCTCGCGACACAAGGATGTGTCGCCAACTTCAAGAACTGTAAGTAATTGAAATTGTGAAGAAATTGGAAATCACATTGTCAATTTCTGCCCGCTGATTAAATCAAGGATGAGTTAATCAGAGGTTCCTATAATTAATCTACATTTTAGATATAACCGTTTTATTGAATAATCTTTATTTTCTCTCCCGGAATGGGTTCGCCTCTGGGATAGTAGCTGTTAATAAGTCTTAAATATTCTTCGCCGTATTTTCCGAGTTTTAATTGATTGGCCAATCTCGCGAAGGTTGTATTTTCGTTGGCAATAACGTATTTAATGGTTTTTGAGTGCTTTAGTTTTGCGGTGTTGGGTGATGTTCTTGCCACTGGTTGAAAGCTGCGAATAGAAGACATAAACAATTGGTCATAGTTAATACCTTCTTTTGCAGAGTTGACCTTGCCTTCAAAAACATAGGCAACGCCGCCTCGGTTTAATACGGCAATGCGTTGTTCGGCCCCGCTCTTATCCGATTTGATTCCTGTATGTCCGAGCATTCCAAACTGATTCAATGGTTCTGATTGTTTTAACAGAGTGACATTAAATTTGCTTCTGAGAAACTCTTCGTAATTGGTATCTGGTTTGAGCCTTGAAAGACCAAGAGTCAGACTTGCCGATTTGTCGGTGGCCTCGCCAATAATTTCGGTTTTTCCATTGTCGATTTCCCAGCTTTCTGGAAACAACATAGTGAAGCCAAGTCGAGAATGTGTGTATCGGTTTTCTTTGTTGGCTTCTTCCTTACTGGCTGCCTGTTCGGCGCGATCGAAATTTTCTCCCCAGATTAGGCCGTCGGTGGCCTCTTCAAATCGTTCTACATAGAGCTCGCCGGATTTTTGATTGTCACCCGTGGCTTTTACTGCCTCTTGTAAACGTTTGTCGTTACGTGGGTGACTTGCAAATACACCGTGGTAAGACGTGGTTTGTTTACCGGCGTCTTTGGCTTGTTGCTTAGTGAATCGTTCGTGATCTTTCAATACGCCAATAACGTCAATCATGGCTTCAGCGGAATAACCGGCATTGCGAATGTATTCGGCGCCAAAACCATCGGCCTCTAGCTCCATATTTCTGCCGTATCCAGCGATGGCGGCATCGCTCCATTGAGCCGCCGCCGAGGCGACGGTTGAGCTGCCTGTCAGTACGCCGGCAAACACGGCTCCGACATTTCGCCCAGCTCTCGCGGCCTCTTGGCGAACGGCGTGTCTTGCGGTCACGTGTGCGATTTCGTGGCCTAATACCGCGGCTAATTGCGCTTCATTTTGTAGATAGGCAATCAAGCCGCGATTAATAAAAATGTAGCCGCCGGGCAGGGCAAAGGCGTTGATGTCTGGGCTGTCTACCACGGTGAAATGGTATTCGATTTTGGTGCGATCTCCGGCTGCCGCTACTTTTTGCCCAACTTCGTTGATGTAGGCATTGAGTTTTTCATCTTGGTAGACAGGTAGGGTTTTGAGCATTTCCTCGTAGAGTTCTTTGCCCAAGGAGACTTCCCGTGCCGATGACATGGTAACCGTATCTACTCGGCCGGTTGCAGGATTGATGGCACAGCCTTGTAAAAGGGAAAAGCAGGCGATAGCAGACAGAGACAGTTTTTTAAGCAATTGTTTTTGATTGGGCTTACGCATGTGGGTGCAAAGTCCTATGAGCAGATAGTTTACTAAGAGGTTAATGTATTAAGGCGTTGAGTCTTGGGCGGCAAAAAAGCCTTTTAACTGCTCTCCCATGCCGTTACAGGCACTTTTGCGGACCTGCGCAATAATTGGTATGGGAATGACTACCGCGGGCACGTAGGAGGTTCCCGAGGCGTCGGCAGACAGTTGGCCTTCTCGTCTTCGATTGCGGTAATCCCAAACAATAGCTTCGTAGTCGGATTCTTTATCCCAGGTGCCAAAACCAAAGCAGCCTGCGGCACCAACGCTGATTGTACAACCAATGGAGCCACTGGAGTCGGTGACCTCGGTTTTACCATCGATCCAGATAATATAGGTCACGTTAAGACGTTTCATTACTTCTTCTATGGCGGAATCATCAAGAAAACGCGACAGATCTTTAACCTTTAGTGGCGCGGTTCGAGGCTCAAACCATGGGTACATGGCATCTAAGAATTCATCTTCCGGAACGACGTTTAAGCCATCGGAACCCCTCGACAGAACATTGCCAACGCATTCAATAAGCTTCGGTTCGGTTTCGTACTCACTGGAATGTCTTCTACCCAGAACAACTACGGATTCGTCTTTGTTGATCTTTATTTGCTGTTCATTGGCTCGGTGTTCATCGATGGTAAGTGTTGTGCAACCACTAAAAAACACAATGCTTAAGCTCAGTATTAAATACACAATTTTCATGTGCTTACCTCTTGTGAAGGGTTTTCTATGCAGTGATCGGTAAATAATTATTGCTGTACGATTATTAAATACCGGTTTTTTCTAAGGTGTCTGTTTTGGGTTCGGGCGAATTTGGTGGCAATTCGTTGCTGCGAATGTCTTCTTTGTTTGCCAGCCAAGATTTAACTTCAGGTACACGTGCAAAACCGGTAGTAAGACTGGCGCCTAAATCTCTTAAGGCCACAATAATAGCTTGGTTCATGGCTTCTTCTCGGGATTTTAAGAACGCCGAAGGTGTTTTGCCGTAAGCACTCATGATCCAATCTGCTACCAGTTCCCCGTTGCCGGAATAGACCTGCATGTTGTAGCGAATCCAAACTTCGTAGATTTTGCTGCGCGTCTCTTTGGGAGAAGAGTACTGAAACTCGTTGATCGAAGGCAGTAGAACCAAGTCGTAATCGGGATTATTTTCATCCAACGACGTTAGGCTCTCTGAATGTGTAAACATTTTTTCAAAAACCTGCTCGAATAAATGTTGGTGCGCCTCACCAATGCCAATCTTCCATTTAGAGCGCGATTCTTCAGATTCCGAATAGGTGTATTTAGTAAGTTCATCGGTGTACACCACACCCATAGTGATATCGATGGGTTGTACCACAGGTTTTGGGAAATCACTTTTAACAATCAACGCGCTTTCACACGCTGAGAGTAAAAAAGCTGATGCGAGAAGTAGGGCCTTGGTTAAGGTTCCTCGGAGGTGTCCATTCAGCCGTTTCATAAATTGAGCCGTAGTTGAGAATTTATGTTTATTGTCAGAGCTGTTGTCTTTGGGCGACGAAATCCGTTGGTTTAGGTGCCTTGTGTTTTGGCTACCTATAACACATCGCTGGGCAAACTCTTACTCAATTGCGGTGATCGTTTAAGCCTACAAAAGTGCCACCATTTTTACGAGTCAGTTCGCGCATGAGTGCGGCGAATCGAATTCCCGTAGTTTGCTGGTTTTTCGGGCGAGTAAACTGCACAGGGAATCCCACCGCATGAATTCGCACCAGCCGTTCGCCGTCGGCACCTTTGCGGTTGAGTCGATCAACCGTGTCTACCACTTGTTTAATAGAGTTTCCGGTAAATTCGTCACCCAGCACATACAAACTGATTTTCTTGTCGGGATCATAATAAGTACGAATAGCGCGTTCGATACCCTCAACCGGACTTGAGTTACTGAAAGGATTCCAACTTCTTAGGCGCTGCAAAATGATATCTCGCCTAGCCGGTGTATCAGGAATCCATTTGCCGCGAAAGCTATCAAACATGTAGTCACCCATGTCATTCATCACTTGGATGCCTTTCACATTAGGGTATATGTCTAAGATGTTCACCATTTCGGTCATCATCCGACTCCAGCCGTAGTTGAACATACTGCCAGAGGTGTCAATGATAAAGATAATGTACTCACTATCGACGGGAATTCCACCGACTAAGTTGTTTTTACTCTGATAATTAGAACCCAGCAAACGTTGCATTTCTTCGGTGAGCGACTGCAGAGCTAATTCCAGCTCGCCTTTAATTGTGTTATCGACGTTACTTGATTGGTTTAGAGCCGCGTACTGGCGATTTAAGTTGTCGAGTTGACCACGCAAGATCGCAATGCGTTTGTTTTCGGCGTCGAGCTGTTCGTGCTTGGCATTGAGTTCGCGATTTAATACTTGGGTTTCGCCTCGGATCGAGAAGAGTTTTTCCTGCAAGTCGGCAACAATACCGTCGAGCTGAATTTCGGTTTCTTCCAGCACCGATGGCTCTACGGTTTTGGTAATCATCAGCAGTAAAACAATGGCGCCAAAGCCACAGCAAACCACATCTAAAAACGACATGCTCGATTCTTCGCTGACTCGGCGTTTACGTTTCATCGACATAAGGTCACCTTTAAGGCCAATCTTTGGATGGAGTTAAAAACGCACCTTGGCTGATTTGCGCCAGTTGCCAAAATACCGCGGGAGCAAATGGATCGCCTTCCATGGGTAATAAGATGGTATTTACGGGAACGCCCGCCGGTAGCAGTGCAATGGCTGAGTCGGCCAGTTTTAAGCGCTCAGGGCCGGTAATGGTGGTTTTACGGCTCGGTTTTGCACCCTGTGTGGGCAGACCATCGGTAATTAAAAAGATGTTATCGGGCCTTGGGTTAAGCAAATTTAACGTGGTAAATACGCGATGCAAGCTGGTGCCGTTTTGAGGAATAGTTTGGCGTAAATTATCGATGGCTCTTTCAAGCTGCGCTTTGTCATCGATATTTAACCACTGAGTTTCTGTGCCCAACAGCGGTGATTGTGCATCGGTATTGAATGTGTAAATTTGATATTGAGCATTTGGCGGTAATTGCGCCACCAGCCATTCGACGATGGCGAGCCCTCGCAACCATTTGGGCGATTGTTTTTTTATCGAGTCGTCCATGTTACGGCGCCGAATGACGTTAACAATGGATTCATCCAGCATACTGGCCGAGGCATCGAGCATGATCAACACGCGCCTGCCGCCAAGATTTAAACCGGTCAAATATTGTCGATTACCTTCACCTATAAAGCGTCGAGAATTATTGGCGCTTTGATCGGCATCGGCTTCAAGCTGTTGTTTTTCTTTCTCTAAGTCTTGAATTTTTTTCTTCAAAGCATCAACGGCGGAGTCAGTATCTTCCGCGTCTAGGTCTTCAATGGCACCTTGAAGGCGGGTTAGATCCTCGTTAATTCGCGTTGCCAAACCTTGAGCTTGGGCTAAACGCTGATCAATGTCGGAAATGGTATTGCGAGCTCGAACGAGGTTTTCTTCTCCCTCGCGGATTTCCTCTTCTAAAAGATTCACTTCAGCATTTTGCTGCGGGCTTTGATTTTCGGTTTGGGTATCTACATCGTGTTTGATGATTAAAAAAATCAGCGCAACCGCGCCAAAGCCGCACGACATAATGTCGAGAAACGATAGGCTGAAGGTGGTAAATCTGCGCGAACGAGCCATTAATGATGAACCTTAATGAGTGTGGCGTTGGCTAAGGCGCTGGCGATCTTATCGCCGATTTTTAGGGCGTTAACGGTAGAATTAAAATCAACTTCCCGATCATTCATTGTTAAGCCTTCGTGCAAAATGTTGAGATAGACAACACCGGCCTCGGAGAATAATTCCACAAAGGCATCGAGAGCTTTGTTGTGAGAATCGAGTGGCAATAGCCGAGAATCCAGAAGCAGCCTTTTACCAATGGGATAAGCTTGGGAATTAACGAGCAGATGGCTGGGCGTTAATTCTAATAATGCGGTCGTTTCGGACTGATGGCTCCCAGAATAATTAAGATCGTTAAAAGTCACCGAGCGCGCGGGATTGGCTCTTAATTGGTGAATTAACGCAGTTTCGCCGTGATCGTCTTGCAGTTGTTCGAGATACTCAAAGGCCAAAGGTCTAGTAGTGTTTTCAGATAATAAAATGGCTTCTGGCAAGATTTCATTCATTCCGACTAAAGCCGAGCAACTTGGACTCAACACAATTTGGCTGTGGGTGTCGGCTAGTGGTTTGATTCGATCAATGACGCGATTCAATAAGGGTTTGATGGCGTCACTAAACAAGCTGTTGGCGAGTTTAATGGATTGCTCACCGATTCTGATTTCGTTATTGCCTGCGGCAAGTGATACCTGCCATTCGGCCAATTGGTTGTAAACCGATTGCTCCGCTTTGGCATCGTGCAACGGGTTGTAGCGCAATTGACGAATAAACTCATCGGAAATGGCTCGCGCCCATGCGTCGTCGATTTGCGCGGTGCCGCAGCCGGGTAAAAGCGTTGCTTGTTTTTTTAAGACGGTGCGCTGGTGAATGTCTATGGGAGTTAAAACAGCTTGGTGCAGTAATAACTCTACGTGCACATATTGGCCATTGTAGAGTTGCGTTGTGTGTAACACGGCCGAATCGACAATGCTATCGACTTGAACATTTAAACTCTGGCAAATACCCAAGAGCAGTGCTAATTGGCGCTCGCTGTAAGAACCCGGTGCCGAAATAATCAGGTGGCTTACCGAAAATTCTTCAAACCAGGTTTTTAGTTGGTGATAAACCAGATCGGCGTTGTGTTTAACACGCGCGGTTGCGCTGCGAATTGGGTCGAGGCTGAGTTGATCCCAAAATTGATTGCTGGCACTTAAGGGTTTTAAACGGTATTGGTTTTTGGCGTCTTTACCCGTGGTAATTTCGTGATCATCAAAAATAGCGTAGCCGGGCGCAAAGACTTGCGAGTCTTCGCTCTGTAAGCACAGATTATGATCGTTTAAATCTAATACAAAAATACGTTGTGTATTGGCCACGGGTGTTTCCAGAGCGATAGGGACGATTGATAAATGCTGATTAATTGCGAACGGTTAAAAAGCGTAACAGGTTTGAATCGCAATAGTTTTCGGTATCAAGCACCAGCCGTTCTTGCATCAACTGAAGTTGGTGGGTAAAAAACATCACGATAATACTGATCACCAAGGCGATAAATGTTGAGTTAAAGGCAACCCCCAAACTTACCGTAACGCCTGCAATGTCACCTTGTACGGCTTTGTGCGCTTGGCCGAGTGCTTCACCAATACCGCGCACGGTACCGATAAATCCAATAGACGGAATTGCCCATGCAATATAGCGAATCATCGCCAATTCGCTGTCGAGACGATCAGACTCTGTTTCGCAGGTTTCGCGCACCGCATTGGCTGCATCGGTAACGCTTTTGGAGGAATCAAAGCGTTGCAGCGCTTTTAATAAAGCCCTTGGCAAGAGCATTAATTGCTGAGCCACCGGCAGTGATTGAATAGGGCGAGATAAATCGCGGGCGTCTTCCGGTAAAATGGTTATGCCTTCGCGAAGGTTCAGGATTGATGCCGATAACAGTCGGCGTTCGGCCATAATATCTCGGGCTTTGTAACCCATGATCGCTAAAGCCCAGAGCATTAAAATAAAACAGGCTTCCTGTTCGTAATCTTTTAAAACCACAAAAATGGATCGTTCGCTGGGTGCATTCTCTCCGGCTTCTTGTAATTCCATTTGATGACGAACTATGGCATCGGCTTGTGGGCGTACCAGTGTTACGTACACGGCGTGAACCAATATCGCCGCGGTAATTAGCGCGAAGAGCTGGTACAAAAATTCTGAAGAGCCATTGCGCTTCATTACATCTCCTTAAATTCGATTAAATATCGGTTGGAAAAGACACGGATAAATCTTCCGATATCTCTTCGCTGGGAATAAATTCCGGTGCGGGTTCTGAGTTACTTTGTGCCGTCGAAGATTTGTTGTTTTGTTCTTGAGCTGATTTGTCGTTTTGTTCTTGGTTGGATGATTCAAAATCTGACTCAGTATCGTCGCTTGTTTGTGCAAAACTTAAAGCACTTACCGACAATACGATCGTAAACGCTGCGCAGTTGAGCGCAGTTTTTAACAAGTTCAGACGGAAATTAAAGCCGAAAATAGATTTCATACGTGCTTAATCCAAGAAACGTGCGATACGGAAACCGATGGTATTTTTACGGTCGTTGCCATACTCGCGATACGACAATCTCAAATCGGAAATACCACCACTTGACCAACTGCTACCACGAATTACATGGAAATCACCTTCGGCTGGACCCAATGGATCGACTTCGGTCTCTGAGGAAATTCCGGTTTTAATCAGATAAAAATCGCTGATCCATTCCGAGACGTTACCGTTTATATCAAACAAGCCATTATGGTTTGCCGCAAAACTTTTCACGGGTGAGGTCACTATGTAGCCGTCATCGTAACCCGCTTGAATAACACCTAAAATAGACGCCGCGCTACGATCGGCAATATTCTCGGATTTATCCGGCGGTGGCAGGGCGTCTCCCCAAGAGTAGCGAAGCATGTCGCCATCTTTAAATCGTGCAACCCAAGCCCATTCTGCTTCGGTTGGTAACCGATAACCGTTTGATTGCGAATTGAAACCTTTAAATTCGTCGTTCTCAAAGTTATAAAACAGCGGCAGATTTTCTTGTTGCGACAGCCAGTTACAGAACTTGGCCGCTTCTACCCAACTCACGTTTACGACCGGTAATTGGTCGTTATCGAGACTGTTTCCAGACACATGGCTGGATGAATGTGTGGCTTGGAATTGTTTAAATTGCGCGTTGGTGGTCTCGGTGGTTGCCATGTAAAACGGGCGCGTCAATTGAACCGTGCGCAGGGTTTCGTTAGAGCGGCGACCTTGTTCGCGCCGCGATGCACCCATGGTGAAGGTATCGTTTGGACGGAATAATTTAAGCGTTTGGCCATCGGCTGCGGTAATGGTTTGTTTAACGTTTTCCCACTTGGCCTCTTCTAATGTTTTAAGCTGTACCGAAACATTTTGCGTAAGCTCTGGATGTGGAATAACCGCTGTGGAGTAATCGGCGTAGCCTTCTTTTTTTATCGTGATGCGCGTTTGGCGAGCCGGTAATTTTAACGACTGACTGGCGCGACCACTTAAGCGGCCATCAACGTAAAGCAGTGCATCGGATGGGTTTGCAGAAATACGGACTAAGCCAAGTAGCTCCGGTAAGTTAGCGCTTAAATTGATCTTATCCCCGGATTTAACGCTCACAGACTTGGATACCGATTGATAGCCATCTTTAAAAAACCGTACACGCATACCGTTTTTAGGTGTGACTGGAGCGGTTATCGGTGTTTGCCCTACATAAAATCCATCGATCGTAACGCTCGCACCTTGCGGAGAGGATGTTAGTTGGATTTGACCATCGATTTTTTCTAAAACTAGGGTTCCTACCTTTTGATCTTCTTGCGCTTTAACGGTAAGCGGGTAGGTTTTGTCTTTGTAACCGCTGAGTTTTAAAACAATATCGCGATCGCCTTGAAGCAGTTCTACACTGGCTGGTGTTTTACCGAGCAGCTCGCCGTCGGCATAGATTTCGGCACCCTCGGGTAAGGAGTTAACGCTGACGTCTGCCCAGGCGGGAACCAAAGAAACGTCAAGACTTTGCTGAATGCGCTTGCCTTCAATGATCACTGTGTCTGAATAGTTTTGAAAACGCGCACTGGTTATGGTGTATCTGTGTTCACCGGCCGAAATGTCCTTGATGATTAGGTTTTCTGTAACCTGGGCTTTTTCGCCATCGATGAACACTTCTATCTCGGTATTTTCGGCCAAATTGATTTTTAGCGAACCCGGCAGCGGTGCTAGGTTAAGCTCAATGGTTTGGTTCTCTTGGCTACTTACGGTGATATCCGACGATAAGGTGAAGTAATCTTGATGAGTGATAACGGCCTGATACTGTCCCGGTAGCAATAAATAGCTGTCGCCCAGTTTTAGGTGAAAACCACCTTCTAGGTTTACCTCGGCATCAATGGGATTGGTATAAATGATTAATGATCGCGCGCTGATCAAATACCAGCCAGAGACTAGGACGATTAAAAATAGCGCGGCGATTACGCCGTAGATTGGTTTAAAAACAAATCCTGATTTTGTTTCGACGGCAGCGGTAGGAGTAAATTGCGCTGCTTGAATGCGTTTGATCGACGGTTTGTTATCCATATACAACTTAATGAGGTTTTTAATTTCACGATCTGATTGTTCAGGCCGATTTGGATCGAAATAAGTCTTTAACAGTTTTTCTGCGTGTTACTTTTTCTTAACGTCGCTTTTTCTTAACGTCACTGTTTCGAATGTCTTTTTTTGAATATCGTTATGGACAGTCGTAACACGATACTGATATTTGCTCTTTGAGCTTGTGAGTTCTATCGCGAAGCAAAGGCTCTGGCAAAAGTTACCGCAAAAACCACCTAAAAAGTATCATTAAAGACTCGCTATTTTCTCCTCACATTGAATTCGAATAGAAATTGGACTTTTATCGGCGGTAACGGTGAATTCTTGGCGCACATCGCGATAACCCGCACGAGAACCCACAACGGTGTAACGGCCCGGTTTAAGCTGTAGAGAGTGCTCTTCAAACACACCGAGTTTACCGACGCGGTACACCGTAACTTCGGTTTGATTGTTGGATTGAATACTCACCGTTACCGGTGTTTGTGCACTGTCGATGGCGTTTTCTAGCTTGGCAATTTGTTGGGCGAGTCTTGGCCCCGGCGCAGAAATGTTTTTTGCGTCGGTCAGCGTTTTTTGGGCCTGAGTTAAAACCTGAGGATCTGCAATTCGCAACGGATCGGCGATGAGCGCATTGAGGTTTTCATCCAACTTAAGCCGGGTAGACGCTTTAATTTTACCGATGCGCGCGTTGACCAAATTAGGGTCGTATTTTAAAGCGTTTTCGTAGGCCGCTAGGGAATCTTCCCAGTTTTCTTGTTCTGCCAGAGTTTCAGCAATGGTTAATTGCTGGCTGAGAGCGGTTTGTAGCAAACGGTTTTCAGCTTGTGTTTTTGCCGCTTGTGCGTCGCTGGCGTTGGGTTTTATGGCCAATGCCGCTTTGAATTCTTCTCTTGCGCCACGAAAATCGCCGTCGTCGAGGGCGTTATAACCCCGAGACATGGTTTCTGCAAACCGTTGATCAACAATGGTTACCGTCAGTGCTTTTATTTTTTCATCGACTAACTTTGATTGCGAATCTAAAGCCTGTGCTTCTTTCAATTTTTTTAGCGCATCTTGCCATTGGCGTTGTTCTTGAAGTTGATCCGAGACTTTTACTAAATCCAACACCTCTTCAAGATTATTGGCCCGCGCTAACGCTTGTTTGGCTTGGGTGCTACTGGGATCGATTTGTGTGGCTAGGGAGAGTTTTTCGACGGATATTTTAGGGTCGTTGTTTTCTAAAGCGGCAATACCTTCGGCTAAGGTTTCTTGAAAGACCGAATCCTTTTTTTCAGACAGTGCGGTAAAGGCCTCTAAGCTTTGTTTATAGAGCGTTTTAGCCTGTTCAAACTCTCGATTGCGATATTGTTCATCGCCGCTGGCTGCGGTTGCCATAGCGTTGGAGAATTCTTCGTTAGCCCAAGAAGTCACCTGTGCTTGTTCGAGCTTACGCTGGTGATCAAGAATTTTTGCCAGAATATCTTGCGCTTCGCGGCGTTGTTTGGCGAGCTGAGCTTCACTCCACGGTGATTCGAGATTGCCGCCAGCGGCGGCGTTTGCAGCCGCCGATTGCGAGGTGTTGGCCGGTGGCGCGCTGTTGTCACTGGCTACTGGTTTGCTGGGTGTAACTAAACTCGGCAGCCAAAAAATAACCAGAACCAACAAAACAATCAGCAAAATAAATGGCACAATGGCTTTGGGCTCCATCCACCAAGGTGTTGTCGAAACTTGGGCGATGGGTCCCTGAGCCCAAGGTGCAGGCTCAATTGGGGGTGACGGTTTTTGAGTGACTTCGGTAGGTTGTTCGTTGTCGGTAATGTCGTTTTTGTTCGAATCAGTCATTTTTAATACAGTAATCTCTATCGACGATTATTGAACGCCGCCGGTTTCTAAATCGTAAATATCTCGGAGTATTTCGCGCCATTGCTCATATTGGTTTTCTACCGTTCCCGAGAGCGTTATGGTGCGATCTTCTAAGTCAATGTAATGAGATTCTACTTCGGCGCCTAGTGAGTCGCCCAATTCTCTGAGTGCTTCAAGGTGTAATTTACTGTCCGAGCGGGTGCCAAAACCTTCTTTAATGAGATAACCGCCGCCGACAATGGCGACCGAGCCCGCCGCTCTGGCAGAGGCATCCGAAGATCCAGCAGCGAGTATGCCGCCCACAACCGATGCAACACCGGCCACGGTTTGGCCAATGGCCTGGGTGCGTAAACGTCTAACTTCCGCGGCCTCGGAATAGCTTTGGCTGCGCCATTCTTGATAGGGTTTTTCCATTTCGTTAACGAAGGTGCCGTAATATTCTTGAAGCGTATCGACAAAAAGATAATCGCGTTCACGAATGGTGCGAATGCGCTCAAGCATTGGGTCGGATTCGGCCGGTAAGCGATTGAGTTGATATTCGCCTTTTTTATCGACGTATAAATGATCGTCAAAGGCCTCTGGTGAAAAGTCTTTGGCGAATTTTAGTTCGGTAACAATGCGCAGTTTTCTTAAGTAATCGCTGGCCAGCTGGCGTTTGTATTCTAATAAATCGTTGGCGATTTCGTTATAAACGCTGGAGAACGGATCGCGACGAATTCTTGCGGCGGGATCGTAGCTGTATTTGCTGGCTTTTTGTTCGTATTCTTTTTCAAACCATTGATCGCCCACAGAATCGAAGGCGCGAATATTTAAGATCAAGCGCTCACCGTCTGAGGAAATAATTTTCCCGGTAACCATCACATCAACCGCGGCATTTTCGTTAGGAACAACACGAACGGCTCCCCAAGCGGCGCTGCGTTGCATGGCGTCCATGAGTTTTACAGGGAAAAACTGTGACTCTGCCTTGCGAACTTCTGAGGAAACGGGAATAACTGACTTACTTTCGTCCTCAAGACCCGGATCAAAAATAACGATTCCTACATCCAACAATTCGTTTTCAGGAATATTGCTAGTTTCTACCTCAAGTGGTGTTTGCGCGGTGGATTTGACGACCTTATTGGCACAACCGGTAATTGCAAATGCAGCGGTGACCATCGTCAGAACAATAAAAGTGCGCTTTAGGTTAGCAATGGTTTGCGAATATTGAGTTATCGCCATGGTTTAAGCCTGTATTTGTTTTCGCCGATATCTTTTTAGGAGTCTCCGATTAACTCATTCGTGATTTAATCAGAGGGCAGAGAAAATAATTGTTATTTTTGCTGATTTTTATACTTCCGATATTCGTCCCACAGGGCTTCACGCAATTTGGGGTCGGTTTCTCGCATAGCCGCCTCGCGAATTTGTCTGGCGACAACGTCATCGTCGTTACCGCTGGGAATGTCGGGCGGTGGTGTATTGCTTGCTGCGGTGTGCTCAAAGTCACCTTCGCGATTATCACCGGGGCCAGGTGGCCGATTGCCAACACCTGCCGTGCTGGTAGTGGATTCATACGCACTGCCGGGACCTTCATTTTCACCATTGCCACCGGAAGCTCCCGATCCTTCGACCTCATCAAAAAGAGGCCCGTCGAAATCTTCTAAGTCTTCTTCGCTGCCACTGGCGTTGCGTCGATTCGCGATGTATTCGCGTTCTTTTAATATGTAACCGTCATAGTCGCCAACGGTATCTCTAAAAATGGCTTCTTTTGCGGCGATTTCTTCTTGGGTGCTTCGACCTGTCCCCGTTCCCGAGCCAGCGGTGCTGGGTGCTTGTGCTTCTTCAAAGCTTTCTTGGCCACCACTACCTGCATTGGCATCGTCTGAGAAATCTATGTCGTCGGATTGAGACTGACCGGCACCTGCGGTTTGATTGGCAGGTTGGTTTGCAGCTCCGGGAAGCGATGCTTCTCCACTGGTATTTTCGTTGTCAAAACCACCGTCTGACCCTGTTGTTGCTTGCGCATCTGAGCCGGACTCGGAGCCACCGTAGGTTGTACCCCTGGGTAAGCCTGAACTGGTAGAACCAGACGGTGTGGACGAACTACTGCCTGATGAGGTGCTCGATGAGCTTCGAGATGAGGTATCGCTAGTACCGGACGGTGATCCGGGTCGAGAGACGGTTGCATTGCCACCGGAGCTGCTACTACTAGATGGTGATGAAGAGGAACTAGAGGATGAGCTGGCACTGGGTTGCGAAGGGTTTTGACCAGACGACTGGGACGAGGTTTGGCCGCCGCAGCCTGCAAGAATGACTGCAGTCAGCACGGAAAGACTCATAAGCTTGATGGGTTTGTTCGCCATTTTTCGTCCTCGTAGTGCTTTATTGCTTCTATAAATGTCTTCTATGGTTTAGGAACTTTTGATTAACTTATCGCTGATTTAATCAGAAGACAGAAATTGATAATGCGATTTCCAATTTCTTTACAACTTCAATCACTTACCGTTCTTGAAATTGACGACCCATCCTTGTGCCGCTGGAAACTCTGGGTTAAGCAGAGTTTCCAATATATCTTCTAGGCTCGCCATGAAGGATTTTTGTTCTAATGTTGTTTTTTGTGTCAACTCTCGCGGTAAGCCACCAAGTTGCAGCCGTGCAAAGTCAGCAAAAAATGCTAGCAAGTTTAAATTTACTCAACCTTAACGGCGCGTGAAAGTGCTCCGATATTTAGCTTTTGTGAAATCTTGCCGCGTAAGATTCTTAAAACGTTACCTTAAAAGCCTTATACCATCATTGTTATCAATGATTCTTTGCTACAGAAAGATATCGACAGAATATTGAAAAAAAAGTTTTCATGCTGCGACCTTGGCGCTATTCACCAAGGTTTTAGCACGAATCTAGATGTGTAAAAGTACCTTACGGCGCTTTTAGCTGTTGGGAACTACGAATCGGTGCACGATACCGGTGGTATCAACGGCTTTGCCATTCTCGTATTTAGGTCTGAAAATAGCATTGCGTAAATTACGTTTCACATTAATACGCAGACCGATATTGTTTTCCGGCTGGGCGTCTAACACTTCTATATTTCGTGTGTTGCCGTTATCGGTTACGTCGTACTTCACCATAACAAACTCAGACTCGCCGTTGAGCTCGTAGGATTCTGTTTCGATTAAAGGCTGATCGGGTAGGGCCGTTGGGTGCGAAAATACGGATTTTGCGTAGTTGCTAAGCTCTTCGTCATTTTTTTCATCCACCATCGCTAAGGCTTCTTCATACTCTTTTGCAGCAGCTTTGGGTGCATTGAACAACATGTACCAGTCGCCCAATTGAACCTGCGCGATGAACATTTCTTTGGGATCGACATTGTCGTTATGTTTATAAATATCGACAATTTTCAGCATCGCCTTTTTGCCTTGGACATACGAACTCTGAATGTACTGGTCAATGCGTAGCTTCAGTTCAATTTCACGATCGCTGCGGCGGTTGTCTCGGGTCGAGAATTCGGCAGTACTGGTTGGTTGATTGAATTGAGATCGATAGGCTGGATCGTTTTGTTCAAAGCGCAAATTGGCAAAGTAATAGTTGGCCAAAGCATAACCTCTAAGTGGGTCGACCAATCGTAGGTCGTTTTGGCCAAAATTACTTTGGATAAGAGCTAGCGAGTTATTGTAGAGGTTGTAGGCGTTCAGAAGGTGGCCAATTACCGAACTGCGGTTCACTGAGTAGGCGTTTAGGTGCCAGTCGCTCAGTTTCTCAAAGACCGGCAGCATACGTGGATCGTCGTCGGCAAAATTACGTTGATGCAACCACAATAAATGATCATGGCGATTACTGGCCTCGTTCCAATCACCGAGCGCGACATGGCTGCTAATGGTCTGTTCAATTAAAAGCGCTTGGCTAAGGTCGTATAAACCGCCGTTGATTCTTTGCACATGAATGGCGCGATTTAGGGCAATCAAGGCTTCTTCGTGCAGGCCTTGGTCTTGATATCGTGTCGCCAGAGATTGTAGCTGCTCACTGAGCGATGCACCGAATGGCCCTTGTTCGGATTCGATTCGAGCAATCTCATTTTCGATGCGTGGAATAAGCCGTGTTTGTGCCGCAGGGGCAGGCGACGACGCGTCATTAGCCAGCGCTAAGGATTGGTCCGTTTGGGCAAAAGCCGGACTGCACAGGGCGACGTAAGTAAGCACACCTAAACCGTGTGAACTGAGCTTTTTAACAATGTTGGTTGGCAAAATTAAATGAAGCATAGTTATTACCCGTGAATCATCCCCTGTGAAATCGTTGTCATGTGTCGCTACCGACGGCGTACAAACTTAACGTATGAGCGAGCGGTTCGTTGCAGTTTTCACAAAATAGGAAACTCTGATTAACCTAGAATTTCCAGCGGCACAAGGATGTGTCGCCAATTTCAAGAACGGTAAGTGATTGAAATTACAAAGAAATTGACAGTTTTCTGGGCAATTTCCGTCCTCTGATCACATCATGGAAAGGTTAATCAGAGGTTCCAATCGTTTCATCTTTACTGGCTCGCGCGTTAATCAGAAATTTTTAGCCAATATTGAATCGAGAAAGCTCGACTCGATCACAAGATCGGAGCATGTGTAAAAAGCATCAGCTATCGGTTGCAACCTTAGCATTAAATACGACGAAAAAAGTCGACACACTGTCAACTCAACACGTCATTTATAGTGACGTTTTATTGCAACTTACTTACACCGAGAACCTTGACAATAGATTATTTGGCACAAATTGTTCCATTTCCTAGGATACAACTATAGGCTTTTTAAATAATACAAAAGTGCTGAATTGTTCAAATATTCACTGAATAATTGAACAATTTACGGTTATTAACGTGGGTCGTGCGTTGACCGTATAGTTTTGAGACCTCAATGCAAGACATTCGGCCAGTTTCTGCCTCTGTCATCAAAATTCAAGTCTTCTATGGTATATTGCGGCACTTTTTCGATGCATACACCGGCCGCTTTTATTGTTGGCAACGGTAACAATCTTTGTGCATCGATAGGATTGCATTCCTTCACAAGGAAAGTTTGATTTACGAGTATCTGGATACACACATGACCAGCCAAATCACCAAACCTAACAACGATATTGTTGAGGAAGTTGTTCTGCGCTTTAGCTGCAAAGATCAACCCGGTATTGTTGCGGCAGTAGCCAATATGTTTGCGCTTCAAGGATTTAACATCAATGAATCCAATCAATTTGAAGACCCAAATAGCCACAAGTTTTTTATGCGTACCGTGCTGAGTTCTTGCCAAGGCGAAAAATCATTATCGCAAGTGCGACAAGCGTTTGAGCCCTTAGCGCGACGCTTCGAAATGGATTGGCAACTGAACGATTACCGCTATAAGCCTCGTGTTGTGATTGCTGTGTCCCAGTGGGGGCACTGTTTAGAGCACCTATTGAATTCTTGGAAACGAGGTGTGTTACCTATCGATGTGGTCGCTGTGGTGTCTAATCACGAAGTAATGCGACCTCTGTGTGAGTGGTACCAAGTGCCTTACCACTATTTACCGGTCACCAAAGATACCAAATCCGATCAAGAGCAGGCTATCTTGCAATTAATGAACGATACCTATGCCGATTTTTTAGTGTTAGCTCGCTACATGCAAATCTTGTCAGATTCGTTGTGCCAACAGTTGAAAGGCCGAGCCATTAACATTCACCATTCATTTTTACCCGGCTTTAAAGGTGCACGTCCTTATCATCAAGCGTTTAATCGCGGTGTTAAACTCATTGGTGCTACGGCCCATTATGTGACACCCGATCTGGATGAAGGCCCAATTATTGAGCAGGCCGTGGAGCGTGTTAATCACGCTAACTCGGCGGAGGAAATGGTTGAGATCGGTAGAGATGTAGAGCGCGTGGTATTGAATCGGGCGGTAGCTTGGCATGCCCAACACAGGGTTCTGCTCAATGACGATAAAACCGTGGTGTTTCCCCGTTAATGTTAATAAATTTAACGATTGGTACCTCTAATTACTTCGACACGATTTGATCAAGGAGCAGACATTGAATACATAACTTTCAATGTCTTCTCAATTTCAATCACTTACCGTTCTTGAGATTGGCGATACATGCTCGTGTCGCTCGTGCAGTTTTGGTTAATCAGAGAATCCTATCTTTTCATCCGGTAAGATGAGATCTGCGTACCTGCTCGTTTGAAACTGTGATCAAGCCGTTTTTGTTGTACCGGATGGAGTAAATATGGGCATTGGATTAATTGTTATTGGTGATGAGGTTTTGTCGGGTCGAAGAGTCGACAAGCATCTCCCCAATCTTATCGAGCTGCTAAAACCGCGCGGCTTGGTGTTAAGTTGGGTGAAAATACTCTCGGATGATCGAGATCTTCTTTTGCATACCTTTAAAGAAAGTTTTGCCAGTGGTGATTACGTATTTAGCACCGGCGGAATTGGCAGTACACCCGATGATTTAACCCGTGCTGTTGTCGCCGAAGCCTTAAATGTTCCTCTTGAGCAACACCCTGTAGGTTTAGAATTGCTTAACGAATTTGCTCGCGAAAACGACAGAGAACTCTTGCCTCATCATTATCAAATGGTCGAATTTCCCGTTGGCTCAGAAGTCATTCCCAATCCGGTCAATAAAATTCCGGGGTTTTCTGTTAATAACCACTTTTTTACGCCCGGATTTCCTAAAATGGCCGAGCCTATGATGGATTGGGTATTAACGCACAAGCTCCATCATCTTGTTGATCAGCATTACTGCGAAAAATCTGTTTTTGCCATCGGCGCCCATGAAAGTGTGGTAACGCCCTTAATGGAAACCTTGGTTGCTAACTATCCAACGTTGAAACTATTCAGCCTGCCTATGATGAAAGACGGTGAGCGGCAAATAGAGCTGGGATTTAAAGGCAACAATGAGTTGGTTGAGCAAGCAATGTCTGAATTAATTGCGGGTGTAGAGGCCTTAGGTTTTTATTGCAAAAACGACTGATCTTTGAGCTCACACGTTTTACGGAATCTTCAATTAACCTACGATTTTAATTGAAGGTTCTAATAGGAACCTCTGATTAACTCATCTATGATTTAATCAGAGAGCTGAAATTGACCATGCGATTGACAATTTCTTGCCAATTTCAATCACGTACAGCTCTTGAAATTGGCGACACATCCTTGCTTGTGTCGTGAGAAACTCTAGGTTAACCAGCGTTTCCACTACTAAAAAATAACCCTAAATTAAAAGTCTGTTGAACAACAAAACGCCTCTCAGCTGTCGCCATAATATTTCTCGAATTTTCTTGCCTTGGCTCATAACCAAACTCTACATTATTGGTCTTAGAGAACTTAACTCCTAAATACTTAAGGCCAGTACCGCTAAAATGCTAGATAAACTGATTCAAGACTTTCTGATTATTTGGGCAACCATAGATCCTTTAGGCACCATGGCATTGTTCGCCGCACTTACCGCTCATTTAACACCTGAAAAACGTAAAGCCACGGCGATTAAAGCCATCATTTATGCGGGTAGTGTTTTATTGGGAGCCATTATTGTTGGTCAAATTGTGCTCGGCGCCATGGGCATACGTTTAGTTTCTTTCCAATTGGCCGGCGGCATTATTCTCTTCTTATTTGGCCTACAGATGATTTTTGGATCAGGCTCAGAAAACGCTAATCGCGATAGCGAGCACGACATGGCGGTCTTTCCATTAGCCATTCCTGCCACGGCAACTCCGGGGGCCATATTGGCGGTTATTTTATTAACCGATAACAACGTTTATCCAATTACCGCCCAAATAGGAACTGCCTTAATTATGCTTGCGGTATTGGGCATTACCTTACTGCTATTATTGTTCTCATCGCGAATCATCAAAGCCATAGGTTTAGGTGGTGCTAATATTTTAACGCGAATCATGGGCATGGTATTGGCTGCACTGTCTGTAGAGTTAGTAATGAATGCGTTGGGTGTAAAACAATGGATGCCGGGAAGCTAAATTATTTTTAGCGTATGTGTTTGTAATAATATAAGATTTTTAATTGGCAGTTCTTGAACTGCCATATTTTCGATAGTAGAAACATTAATGGAACCTCTGATTAACTCATCCATGATTCAATCAGAGGGCAGAAATTGACTATGCGATTGACAATTTCTTGCCAATTTCAATTACTTACTGTTCTTGAAATTGGTGACACATCCTTGCTTGTGTCGCGAGAAACTCTAGGTTAATCAGAGTTTCCTATTATAACTACCGTACAAAAAGGAATAGATGATGAATTATAAGGGAAGTGTTCTGGCGTTAGGGTTTACGCTGTTAACGGGTTGTGCAACAACAAATCAATTTACCGTTGCAGAGTACGACGATCTACCCGACGAAAAACTTCCCCCAGTTTCTATCTATTTTCAAACACCGTCCGATGAGCTGTCGGAATTCTGTAGTAACTATGACAAGCAATCAGCATGGCACTTTTGCGCGACCAATAACGTGCACTTGCAATACTTTTACGAAGAATTTAAAAACACAAATCTTTTTGAAGATGTTTATTACGCAAAATCTGACGTTGATTTTAATATCTTAATTAGTGTTGCAAATTATTCACAAACCTCCGGTAAATCAATAGGTCAAAATACGCTTTCTGCGGCGACATTATTAATTGCGCCTCTTACCAGTGAAGAAACTTATCGGGTTGATGCTGCTCTAGTTTGGAACGGCGAACTTATTGAACAATACCAGCAAGATATTCCTTTTGTGGCGAACAGCAATCTTTTTACTGTGGATCAAAACGATTCCGCCGATATTGCTAAAAGTATCACCTCGCACATTATTAAAGACTTTCAAGAGAAAAATGTTTTCGCACCTGAAAATGTGAATAAAAAATTGAAGGCCAGCAACTATGTGGATGATTTAAAACTGCCAGAGTTTGCTGGTGAATATTCACTAAATCAGAAAAAAATCTTTCATAATCCTTTGTTTGGTGCTGTAAATCGCTATGTACATGAGCAATTTGAGTTTGATTACGTAGATGTATTCGTCTACCCAGTAAGACATTGGGATTTATCCAATTCCGACAAAGTACTGATTAGAGAAATGGATGTTGTAAAACATGAGATTAATATTTTTCTAAAAGAACAAGGTGTTGAGCAAGCCAGTTTTAATGAAGTGGAAATTCGTCCTATAAAACGCACTACCGAAAGCGGAGAAACTCTTTTAAATCTGGCGTCGTTGAGTGGTAGTTACACAATTAACGATGGTGGTAACTTTAAAACGGTGATTTATTTGTGTCAGCTAAAAGATAAATTTGTTAAATACCGTGTGACCTTTGAAGATGATGCGGATTTAAGTAAACAAGTTGAATTTTTTGTAGAAAATCATCTACAGCAAATAGAAGTTCCTAATGAGTCTCTATTTATGGCTAAAATTCGACAAAGCTGGAGGGCGAACTCGCAAGAGTCTTTGAATTGAAAGTGTTTTTAGAATATACGATCAACTGATTTTGAGATTTTTAAATCTTTATTTTGAAATTAATTCTTAATGTTAGCAATCTTGTTGGTATCTATTTTTTTACACCATTGCTTAATGCTTTAGTTTACATTTAAGAACTAATTTATATATAGTTTTTCATTGTTTTTTATTTACACTGTATGGCCTATGTGGCCATTGCATAAAAGCTGATGGTTTAAATTCAATTCTGTGTGTTAAAAGTTTTATGAAAAAGTATTTATTTGTATTTTTAATTATTTTGGTTCCAACGGCTTTCGCCGATGTCTGCACAGGTTTACCTGACCGAGTTCATTTGGCTGCTAATGGTGGCGTTAGTTTAATTTCCCAAGAGATCTATGAAAGTAGTAAAGGTAAGCAGATTTGCAGTGTCCGAGAAACATGGAAAGGTGTTGCTCCCGAAGTTTGTAACGGCTGGTACTCACTTATTTTGACTACATTAGCACAAAAGCAACCTTTAAAAATTCAATATTTAAATGATGTTCAGTGTGTAAATGTATTAGACTGGGCTGACGCAGAATCACCTCATGCATTAATAACAAATTGATGGTTTATTGCTTGCAGGTTCTAAAGAGCTCTATTATTTACAGCTCAAAATACTTACCCTTCAATAGATGATTCTCTGATTTAAAGGTGTTGCGTGTAATTTTGTTTTTGTACAAAATCCGCCACCTTTATTTTCTATGAGACCTATATGAAAGTTGTTTCTTTTAATCTTTTTCGTACCTTAGGTTTAGAATCAAATAAAGAAGTTGATTTAACTTACGTTAAGCCAGAGGCTTATGAAGCCAATCCAGATCGTTTTTTTTCGCTTTTAAGTTCAGCGGATTGGGTGTTGTTCCCTGAATATTGGCAGCTCAATTCATTACTCTACGGGTGTGAGTGTCAAATTTTTCCAAGTCCTGCGACCTATCGCATCGGTCACGATAAGATCGAGATGAGCCGTGTTGCTCAGTTACTTTTTCCGATAAATACACCTCAAACTTGGATCTGTAAGAATACACCTGAGCAGGCAGATCGTATATGGAATGAGTTATCAACACCGTTTGTGGCTAAATTGCCTAAGGCTTCTCAGGGTGTTGGTGTTTGGTTGATTGAAGACTATGTACAGTGGAAGCAGTATGTGTCTATAGCCGACAGTTTGTACGTTCAGGAACAGCTGCCGATTGAGAAGGATTTGCGTATTGTTTTGGTTGGAGGGGAGGTGGTTGCTTCTTATTGGCGGCACCAATCTGATAGAAGTTTTCATACCAATGTATCTCGTGGTGGTACTGTAGACTATAAAAATATTCCCGATCAAGCCATTGAGTTTGTATTAACATGGGCAAAAACACTGGGAATTAATCATGCAGGTTTTGATATTGCGATGGTTGGTGACAGGCCTTATTTCTTTGAGTTCAATCGACTTTTTGGAACCCAAGGTATTCCTGGCGGTGGTAAAACCATTACCGACGCAATATTTAAATATCTATTAGATAATGGTGAAGATCATCGTCCGCTTTCGCCAAATAGTTCTGGTCGAAAATGGCTAAAAATTGCCAGTTAAAAAAAGCCTCTTTAAAAGAGGCTTTTTTTATTACGTTGGATAATTGATTAGAACGCTTTACTAACCCAAACCCAAACTTTATCGGTATCAACCGCTACATCATCAGCGCTGTAGAACGCGGCTTTAATACCCGCTGAATATTTTTTACCGAATTTAAACGCGTATTGTAAATCTAATTCGCTGCCCAAATCGGAAATTGCTGCTGTGTCTTCGTCGGTATCGAATTCATGATAGACAACGGTTGCGTTGCCTGGGCCTACTTTGGCGCTTAAGCTTAGGTAGGTATCTTCTAGCCCGGTTGCTGGAGTATTTAAGAAAATATCTGCCCAACCGTTGAATTTATGTAAGGTAGCTAACGGCGTAGAAAAACCGTATTGGCCGTCGTCAGAACCTAAAAGCTCGTAACCAATTTTGGCGGTAATGTTGGCAACCTTAACACCGGCTTCTAAGAATAAATAATCAGCATCGAAATCGGTATCGGTTTCTTGGGTGGCAAATTCCGCGTGGTACAAAAATTTCGCCTTCTCATTAATTGCTGCGCTGCCGTCTAAGCTAATACCGTAGGTATCAAGCTCAGTGTCGTTTTCTTCGTTTTCAAGTAGGTAAGAGTAACCAACAACTTTACCGATTGCGGTTTTGAAACTAACGTTACCAATGAAATCTTTTGAATCGATGTCGGCGTCGTCAGCAAAAATGCGATTACGCTTATCTAAATAAGCACCTGTTACGGTAATTTCTTTGGTTGGATTATACGCAACACTTAAGGCATCAAATGTTTGACGATCTTGCCTCCAGCCAACATCACCAATGAAGCGTTGTCCGTCTAATACAAATACTTGACGACCTAATTTTGCGGTAAGAGTTTCGGTGCCGTATTGCACAAAGGCTTGGTCTAGCTCGGTAACTTCTGGATCTGCCACTACAGAAAATTCACCGGTATTAAAGCCCGTTTGAGGGACCGAGAAATCATCTTCACCTAACACAACTCGGCTATCTTCAATTTCTGCGGTAGCAGAGAAATGATTGACTTCCGCGGTTTTAAATCCAATACGTGAACGAAGAGTAAGAGCGCTTGCGTCATCTAAGGCGTTATCTTGATCTACGGATTCGTAACGTAAACGAAAGTCACCGTAGAGTTTTGCACCTTCAAGCATTTCAGTTAATACGTCGGCATTGACGCTGAAAGAACTTGTGGTTGCCGCACAAACGGCCAGAGTAATAAGAGATTGTTTAAGATGTTTCATTCGATTGTCTCCTAACGATTCAAGTCCAGAAATGCTTTATAAGGATTGTTCCCTGGCTGTTAAAATCAATTAATATAATATGTATTTAATGCAAGAATTTTTTACCCACTTTTTAAGTTTTATTATGTGGGTAGGGTGCAACTCCCTTTGCAAGTGACATCTTGTCCAAAAAGTAAAACAATTCCAAAAGGTAAAATAATAAATTTTTAGAATCTCTTATTAACTCATCTTTGATTTAATAAGAGGGCAGAAATTGAAAATGCTATTTTCAATTTTTATACAATTTCAAATACTCATCGTTCTTGAAGTTGGCGACACATCCTCGTGTCGCAGAAACTCTGAGTGAATCAGAGTTTCCTTTATTTAATTTACGCTTATTGATACGGCTCAAGCGGCGACACTTTTTTTGGCGGGTGTCGATGGTGTGTTGCTGTGAGCAACCGCCTCAATCTTTTTTGGTGTTTGCGGAACGTCTTTTTTAGAATGACGTTCGTGTAAGAATTTTAAGACTTCGGCGCGGTAATGGTTGTATGTTGGATCATCTGCCAGTACTAAACGCTCACGTGGACGAGGTAAATCTACTTCTAATATCTCGCCTACAGTTGCCGCAGGACCATTGGTCATCATAACGATACGATCTGATAACAAAACGGCTTCATCAACATCGTGCGTAATCATAATAACGGTGTTGTTTAATTCGTTTTGAATTTCCATCAATGAGTCTTGCATGTGTGCTCGGGTTAGCGCATCCAGTGCACCGAAGGGCTCGTCCATTAATAAAACTTTTGGTTGCATCGCCAAGGCGCGAGCGATACCAATGCGCTGTTTCATACCACCAGAAATTTCGTCCGGGCGTTTATGCATGGCATGGCCCATGTGCACTAATTTTAAATTATGTTCGGTCCACTCATGACGCTCTGCTCTGCTTTTGCCTTTCATGACTTTATCGACGGCAAGACGAACATTTTCGTAGCAGGTTAACCAAGGAAATAGCGAATGGTTTTGGAATACAACCGCCCGATCTGGACCCGGTTCAACCACTTCTTTGCCTTGCAAAATTACGCCGCCTTGGGTCGCTCTGTACAGGCCTGCAACAATATTTAATACGGTAGATTTTCCGCAGCCGGAGTGACCTATTAACGAAATAAATTCGCCTTGTTTAATTTTTAAATGAACATTGTCTAATGCTTTAAACGGACCATTAGGCGTTGGAAATTCGATAGAAACGCCAGAAATGTCTAAGTATGTACCTGTCATGGTGAACCTCTTAATATTTAATGCGTGACGCAGCGTTTATCGAACTTCTTGTGTTTTATCGTGGGACACCGCTTTTTGTAGAGTCAGCATTACTCGATCTAGTAAGAAGCCGATAATCCCGATAACAAATACTGCCACTAAAATTCTACCTAACGAGTTCGAGCTACCATTTTGGAATTCATCCCAAACGAATTTACCAAGGCCTGGGTTTTGCGCCAGCATTTCTGCGGCAATTAACACCATCCAGCCCACACCAAGTGATAGGCGTAAACCTGTAAATATCATGGGTAATGACGCAGGAACGACTACTTTAAATATTTTGGTTGGCCAACTTAAACGTAGAACTCGGCTTACGTTAATAAGGTCTTTATCGATAGTTGAAACACCAACTGTCGTATTAATGAGTGTTGGCCAAAGTGAACAAAGCGTTACGGTAAAAGCTGAAATCACAAACGATTTTGCGAGAATCGGGTCGTCCGTTGTGTACAGTGCACTTACCACCATGGTGACAATAGGTAACCATGCAAGAGGTGATACTGGGCGGAAAATTTGAATTAATGGATTTAATCCTGTGTAAATGGTTGAATTTAGACCGCAAATAATACCAACTGGAACTGCAATAATTGAGGCTACTGCAAAGCCGACAAAAACGGTGTATAAGCTGGTAAAAATCTGATCGAAAAATGTTGGTGAACCAGTGTACGGACGAATTTCTTTAGGTTCTTCGCCTTTTGCAATTCGTTTTTCATTACGCTCTTCTTGGCGTTCATAAAACGTTGCTTCTTTTTCGCGAGCTTCAACGTGCTCAGCTATTAATGACTGAAATTGTTCCCAGGTTTGGCTGGGTCCTGGAAGGTTACCTAAGCTGGTTTCAATATTTTTAGCGGCAACAGACCAGAGTAATAAAAAAATTAAAAACGCGGCTAAAGGTGCGCCTAGACTCGAGAGTAATTGATTCAATTGAGCCTTTGGATTTTTTCCCGCCAATATGTTGGCAATAGGAATTAACCAGCTCATGCCTGTAAGCTCGAAAAATCGAATACTGCGATTTAACATGTGCTTTACCTTCGTATTCTGTGCGCAGCATATTAAGATGCCGCGAGTTAATGAATGATGTTATGGCTTGATTTTTACGTGTAATTTGAGAGGGCGGAGAATATCTCCGCCTTATAAATGTTGCTTAAAGAACCGTGTCGCCTTTTAAACCAATGCTGAATTTTTCTAGATATTCATTTGGTTTGCGGCCGTCGTAGGTAATATTGTCAATAAAATGTGTTTGAGGATCGCGGAAACCGTCTGTACCAAACGGGAAATCCTCTTTCTTCATTTTGCCTTCTTCAATTAGCATCTGAGCAGCTTGCATATAGATTTCTGGCTTATACACTTTTTTCGCAACTTCAAAGAACCAGCTGTCGGATTTTGGCTCGTCGATTTGTCCCCAGCGACGCATTTGCGTTAAGTACCAAATGGCATCTGAATAATAAGGGTAGGTTGCGTAGTAACGGAAGAATACGTTGAAGTCTGGAACAGAGCGCTTGTCGCCTTTTTCGTATTCAAAAGTACCGGTCATTGAGTTGGCAATAACGTCGTAATCGGCACCAACGTAATTAGGTTTCGATAGAATTTTTACAGCGGCTGGACGGTTAGCGTTATCATTTTCGTCCAACCATTTGGCGGCGCGAATTAATGCTTTAACAACGGCTAAATGTGTATTTGGGTTTTCTTCGGCCCATTTGTTGGATACACCGAATACTTTTTCTGGGTTGTTTTTCCAAATTTCGTAATCGGTAACAACTGGAACACCAATACCTTTAAATACGGCTTGTTGGTTCCAAGGTTCACCGACACAGTAGCCATAAATAGTACCGGCTTCTAAGGTAGCAGGCATTTGTGGTGGCGGTGTTACTGATAATAAAGCATCGGCATTAATGGTGCCCGAAGTATCACCTTTGTGTGGAGCGTAATACCCTGGGTGAATACCGCCAGCAGCTAACCAATAACGAAGTTCGTAGTTGTGAGTGGATACCGGAAATACCATGCCCATTTTAAAAGGTTTGCCTTCGGCCTTGTATTTATCCACAACCGGTTTTAAAGCGTCTGCTTTAATTGGGTGAACAGGTTTTCCGTCAGCTTGTTTTGGAATATTCGGCTTCATTTGTTCCCAAATATCGTTGGAAACCGTAATACCGTTGCCGTTTAAATCCATGCTAAATGCAGTAACAACGTGCGCTTGTGTACCAAAGCCAATGGTTGCACCTAACGGCTGACCGGCAAGCATGTGTGCGCCATCAAGTTGGCCATCAATAACGCGATCCAACAATACTTTCCAGTTGGCCTGTGCTTCGAGCGTTACATAAAGTCCTTCATCTTCAAAATATCCATTTTCGTAGGCAACTGCCAAAGGAGCCATGTCGGTCAATTTAATAAAACCGAATTTTAGATCTTCTTTTTCTAACTCTAATTCTTCGGCTGTTACTAAGCCAGTTGCGGTTAATGCAATTGAAGTAACTGCTGCACCTAAAAGATGCTTGAATAAAGTTATGCGCTTAAATACAGATTTTGCGTCCTGATCTCGTTTTTCCATTTATGACTCCTAGATACCCTAATGTGCTATGAAATGGCTAATTGGTTCTATGCTCTTACATCGCAATTCCCTTGCCAAAGTTTCAAAATGGCGCTTTTTTGGCAAAAAATCTATAAAAATCAGGAGATTAAATGGGGCGCTTGGTTATCATTATTGATCATTGATCAAAAAATAATAGGTCAATAATAATGCAAATATTAATTCTGTGATCAATAGTGGTGAATTAATTTATTTTAAATCGCACCAATGAAAAGCAAAATGATAAATACTGTGATCTAAAATAAATTCAAAAAGTTATCGTTTGATGAGATTTATCGAATTGGATATTTTTTGGAATTTGTAATATGTATTTTATTGGTGCAATTTTTTGGTTAGATAGGGTCGAGAAGGTCTGACGGAGTATTAATGTTTAAAAAGGTGGAAGGATCTAAAAAGCTAAAATCAACGACGTTTGGATCAATATGCGAAAGCCAAGCATGAAAGCTGTATTTTTGAGAGGTGTTCAGAAATTCTGCCAGTGTCTTATAACTGCTCGATTGCCAGACACCGATAATTGGATGGAGTTTATCGCCTTGGGCCGCAATAACGCAGTCGCAGTTATTTTGATAAAAAGAATTGAGAAGACGAACAGGAATTTCTGTATTAAGTAAGGGGGTGTCTACCGGACAGGTATACACCAAAGAGTGCGGATTTATTTTGTATGCCCAACGCAAGGCTGTGAACAGTCCAGCGAGAGGGCCCTTGTTGGTAAATTGAGGTTCATCTTCAAGTACATCAATCACGGAGATGTTTGACGAGCGGGTTTTTAAGAACTCTTCAAAGCGAGATTTTAATTTAGAGCTAGACGAAATGGCGCAGGTTGTTATGTCGGCCTTGCAGAGATGATTCAATGCAATGTCTATAAGGAGGCTGTTTTCCCGCGTCATGAAAGGCTTGTCGCTCCCGTTCATTCTTTGGCTTTTGCCACCGGCGATCACACACCCGAATACGGCTGCGGCCGCAGGTTTATCAGTCGTGTTTTCGTACGGCGGGTGATTGTTCATTGATTTGAATTAGGTCGTTGCACAGTAGCGCGCGTTTTGTGGTTAATCTCAAGGGTTATTGAGGTAACTAGGATTGTAAACCTAGATTTCTATTATAATGAGAACAATCCGTATCAACCATTCGTTGTTTTTCAGAGAGCTTCAATTTTCTCTGAACTCAATTTGAAATGGCAACGTAACACGTTTAATCATTTACCGGTATTACGCTAATGGCTGAAGAAATAAGCGGTTTGCGCAGAGATTATCAACTGGCGCAGCTGAAAGAAGACGAAATGCTCACAGATCCCATTGAGCAGTTTCAAATATGGTTAAAGCAGGTTATCGACTGGGGTATTAAAGATCCTACGGCAATGACCGTAGCGACAGTGTCACCGGATGGTCAACCGTCACAGCGCATTGTTCTGCTCAAGCAGGTCGATGAGCGCGGTTTTGTGTTTTACACCAACTACGAGAGTCGTAAAGCCCAAGAATTATCGATCAATAATAAGATCAGTCTGCACTTTCCGTGGCATTTTGCCGAGCGCCAGGTAAAGGTGTGTGGTGTTGCGCAAAAGGTATCCACGGCGGAATCCTTAAAATATTTCTCGTCACGTCCCGAAGAAAGCCAGCTCGCGGCTTGGGCGTCGAGCCAAAGTCGTCCAATCGATTCTCGATCAATGTTGATGGCACAATTTGCGCGAATGAAAGAAAAGTTTAAAAACGGCCAAATACCCTTGCCCGATTTTTGGGGTGGTTATCGAGTGGTTCCTCATGAGATTGAGTTTTGGCAAGGTGGAAGTCATCGATTGCACGATCGTTTGGTTTATCAAAAAAATGAACAAAACCAATGGCTAATGTCGCGGCTTATGCCTTAATCATCAATTGATCAATGAGTTGTTCGAATAAAATGCAAGAAATTAATCGAGATGCAGTATTGGATTTGACCTCCAAATGGCTCTCACAAGTTGTTATTGGCCTGGGTTTATGCCCATTTGCGGCCAAACCTTGGTTGGAAGAAAAAGTTCGACTGGTAGTATTTGATGGCGAAGATTTACCGCGGTTAACAGAATTACTGCAAGAAGAGCTGGTGCATCTCAACAATACTCCGTCAGCAGAGCTTGAAACAACGTTGGTGATTACGCCAAATTGTTTGGAGGATTTCTTTGATTACAACCAATATTTAGACGTAACTGATCGTCTGATTGAAGTTAATGATTGGGAAGGGATTTTTCAGATTGCGAGTTTTCACCCTAATTATCAATTTGGCGGAACAGAGGCCGAAGATCGTGAAAATCTTACTAATCGATCCCCGTATCCCATTTTTCATTTGTTAAGAGAGTCGAGTATTGCCTGGGCAGTTGAGGCTCATCCAGATCCAGATTCTATTCCTGATACCAATATTCGGCGTATGGATGCATTGTCCGACGAAGAGGTCGCCGGTCTTTTCCCGTATCTTAAGCCCCAGATTTAGGGGCTTTTATAAAGTGATCAAGTTGCGGCGACAGAATTTCGATAACGGTTGCCAGAATATTTTCATTTTCGTCTTTGAATTGATTGATTCGTCCATAGGCTTTGGTGTTTTTTGTAACCTCGTTAAGATTAAACAGAGACTTCAATCGATTCGTATTGCCGATTGCAAATAGATACAGAGGTTCACAGGAATAAATAATATTTTGTTCTTGTAATATGGTGCCAAAGGGCTTATCGCCGTTGATTATTTGTGCTTTAAAATCCTGGCGTTTGTCTGAGAGGTTTACCGTGATCAGTGCCTTAACCGCTATGTTTTTTGTTCCCTCGATGATTAAATCAACTTTTCGTGTGTAATAGGCTCCTTCGTGTTTAGAGTTGTGAACTTTCGGTGTGAGCTTTTTTTCGAGAGCTTTTTCCAAATTGGCAGTAAGTTGCGATTCGGTCGCGATAAATGCGTTGTAAGGATTGGGTATATCAGAACTCTTTACAATCTGCGTGTCAGACGAAGACAATTGAAAGCCAGATAATGCGTCTGAAAAACTCAAAAGTGCATGGTCACTAGTATTTAATTCATCGATACTAATCGGATCAAATGCGGCCATGTATTGGTTAATGTCATCAGTAATAGCTTTGGCTTTTTCGGGCATAATAATGTCAATATGATTTCCCTGAATAAATCTGTGCGTAATCGGTGTTGTAAATAAATTTTGCCAGGGTCTGATGTCAAAAAATTTTCGAGCCGCATTTTTGGCGATGCCAAGCAAACCTGTTGATTTTAATTCGGCTGTTAAGAATAAAAAATCCCTAATGGTTTGCGGTTTGAATTTATAATTGGCGATAGATCGAGTAAGTGCTAGATTGACTTTCTCCTCTCTGGCTCGCCAACCTGTTGTTTGTCTACCGGTTATTTTGAGTAATAAATTTTTACATTGTTCTTTAATGTGACGGAGTTTGATGCCTCTTGGTGCGAAGCAATCCAAAAATATGATGGTAACCACTTCGCGATGATGAGCTAAGAGCTTTCTATACAGCTCAAAACCAATGCAGCCGCCCAGAGAATAACAGGCCAAAGCAATTTTACCGTGTGGATGTTTCTTTGTGATCTCGGTGAATAATAAATCAACCAGTTCTGGCAAGTTTGCAAAGGTAATAGGGCCACCCGAATAACCGGGATATTCAAACGCAAAAACGTTGCGATATTTTAGCATCTCAGATGCCAGCGCTCGGAAAGACAGCGCATTACCAAACATGCCCGGTATGCAAAATAAGGGAATATTGTCTTCGGCGTTGTTGTTTTTTTCTAAACGTTTGAATTGAATTAAGGTTTTTGAGTCTGCTTTGTGCATATTTTCAATAGCATAGGCAATGTCTCTGGGCGTAGAAGCCTCAATCAATGATGAAGCATTAAATGGCACTGCAAATTTATTGGATAACACCATCGCCAAATCTACGGCATTTAATGAGGTTCCGCCGTGGTCAAAAAAATCAGAATCCAAATCGATATCGTCATCTTTTAATATTTCTGTAAAGGCTTCAATGGCTCTTTTTTGATAACTGTTTTCGGGTTCACCTTCGCCGGGCTTGCTGGACGATTTTTTAAAATTGTATTCTTTTAATTTTGTGTGATCTATTTTACCGGCAGAGTTTTGCGGTAAAGAATCCAAGAATGCCCAACGGGTTGGTATCATAAAGGGTTGTAAATGATTACTTAAATATTCTCTTATCGGTTTTAAATCCAATTCTTCAGGAATAATAAAGGCTGCAAGATAGGGTTCTTCGTTGTCAGGTGTAAACAATTCCACTGCGCATTCTTTTACTTCTGGCTGACTTAAAATTGCTTGTTCGATTTGTCTTAATTCTACGCGTTGACCGCGAATTTTCACTTGTCGATCTTGTCGTCCAAGAATATAAAGGGCGCCGTTTTGATCGATATATCCTAGGTCACCCGAGCGATATTCAATAACATTCGAATCTTCGCGGTAGAAGAAATTTGATGTTGAAATCTCGGGTTGTTGCCAATAACCATGTGCTGTGTACGCACTTAAAATAATAATTTCACCGACTTCATTTGACGCCAGCTCTTGGCCTTGATCGTTGATTATTTTAATGGTTACATCGCTGTAGGGTTCTCCCACAGAGATATTTTGGCCTTCGAGTGTGTGTTCGGAAACGAATTGTCTGCTAATGCAGCTGGTTTCCGTTGAGCCAAAACCATTATACAACGCAAAGAGAGTCGCATAGTCTTTTTGCCATAATTCAATATCGGATTTTAATAAGGGTTCACCCGCCAGTTGTACACATCTGAGCGATTTAAAAATTGATGTATCGTTTGTTTCGCTCAGAATTTTTCGAAAGCTGCTAGGTGTTGTGTACAGCAAACTTATTTTGTGATTTTGAAGCCATTCGTAAAAGGCCTGAGAACTATTTTTGTGAACGTTAAAAATACACAAGCAAGCGCCTGATTTTAACGCACCAAAAATACTAAAAATGCTTGGCGTGTAGGTACACGCCTGAATTAAACCAATGGTATCACTCGTTAAAACGCCAAAGTCATTAATATAGTGATTAACCGAACGCAGTAAACTTTGATGTGTATGCAAAACGCCTTTGGGAACACCGGTGCTGCCCGAGGTTGATAGTAAATAGGTGGGGTTATTAGGAGAAATGTTCAGAGCAGGTTTAGTGCTGTCTTCAAAATGGATAAGTTCATCTATATTAATAATTGCAATTGTCTGTTGTAACAACTCAGTTTTATACGAATTGTTGCTATCGGTAATTAATAATACAGGTTTATTAATGCGCAATAGATTATCAATTTGCGATTCGGGTGATCGCGTATCTATTGGGAAGTAAGCGCAACCTGCGGCTAGGGTGCCGATAATGGCGAAAATTAATTCCGGTGTGTGATCAATTAATAGTGCAATAATAACGGTGGTGTCGTTTGACTGATCGCCCGTTCTTATTGATTCCTGTGACAGGCACGAAGAAACTCCATTGGCTATTTTATAGGTAATTTTTTGAAACGATTGATAATTCCAAAATTTACCGTTTTCACATTTAAGAGCTTCTTGATTTGGGTGGCGATCGCAGATACTCCAGATTTGTTCGATAATATTGTCTTCTTTGACAATCCTTCCATCCATTTTGGTCTGCTCTCCTCCATCTATTATTCACTTACCTGAGCGTCGATAGCGTTGTATTGCCTCGTCAAGCTGTATATTTAAAAACGTTTATATAAGATAAAAACAATTTAATACAATCTATATTTTTTCTATACATACTGTGATATTTGAAAAAGTGTGATGAAAGTAGTAATAAATTACAGCTTAACTGTGATTTTGGTATGTTTTTTTATAATTAATTGTGATAAGAACCAATTTTTGGTCGAGATATGAATTTTTTTATAACTATTTTTAGTACAAAAAATGTTCTTATTATTCCAATATTGGAAATTTTTCTTTGTAAAGAAATGTTTATGTGATTTATTTTTGATCAAAATAAAGTTTTTACAATCGTTTTATCTGGGTGAGCATGCAAAATTGCTTGGGCGTATTGCGATTTATAACCTTATTAAGGCACACCATTCACTGAGTTGACCGGGTTTGTGAGTTGTTGCTCGGCTCAAAACAATTCAAACGTCGATGAATTTATACCCAGAAATTCTAGATAACTCGACAAATCTTGAGTTAATAACCGGCATGAACCTATCAAATTAAGTATGGGAACTCTGATTAAATCATGGATCAGTTAATTAGAGATTCCTCGGTATTGCTTCCTCTTTTTATAGGAACGTTTTATAGGAGTTTTTGATTAAATCACGGAGTGATAATTATTGGTTCCTAGACTCCTTCAAGTTTCCTTCATTCTGTATTTCTCTATTTAATGTGTTCAAAACTCGCAATTTTTTTGAACTTACGTTTATTCATTGTGGGTAATAAACGGCATTTTAACCGGTTAAATTCTGGTTTTAATTTCAAGTCGTTGTAAAAAAGGAAATTAGTTCCGAAATATTTCACTATGAAACATTAGTGTAATAAACACCGACTAATCTAGCGCCAAATTCGATGCGCCACAAGAAATTACATCAGACGACAAACCTCGTTGATTGTGGTGACAGCTTGATACCTGACGCAAAATATATGAGGTGTAAATGAAAAGGTCGCTAACCAAAAGTTTGGTCGCGGGTGCAATCGCGCTTAGTGCTGGCTCTGTTTTGGCCGAGGACGAGCTGATTATTTACGTTTATAAAAATGGCAATGCTGCCTCAGATATTACTGTTAAATTAGATGGTCAAGCCGAGAAAAATACCGTTACAGGTGGTGCTGCGACATTCGATTTGGACGCTGGCACGCACAGTATTCAATTAATTGAAAATGGTAAAACAATTCACAGCTTTCGTTTTAATAGTGGGCAAGGTCAATTAACCGATATTAATGTCGCTATAGATGAAGGTGTTGCACCTAAGGTTGCGGTTGAATCTTTTAGTAAAATTGAAACGGCCACCGAGAAGCGTTCTGCTCCGCAAGGCATAATTACTGGCCGTGTTACTTCTCAAGGTCAACCCGTTGCCAATGCGACTGTCTCTATAGACGGTGCGGACGTATCAACATCCACCGACGAAGACGGTGTTTATAGCATTTCTATAGCGCGCGGTGTTTACTCGGTTACAGTTTCTCATCCTGAAATGAAATTGGCTGAGCTGTCTGACATTCGTATTGTTTCCAACACTACTAAAGGCATAAATGTTACTTTATCGCCGCGTTCGGCTGGTGTTGCGGGTATTCAAATTGCGTCTCCAGATATTGAAGAAGTTACCGTTTTAGCAAAATATAACCCAAACGCATATGGTGAAAGCGAACGTTTTTCTTTAAACGTGGTTGATACTTTGGGTATTGAAGAGCTTGCTCGTTTTGGCGGTTCGGATATTGCCTCGTCTGTTATTCGTTTACCATCGGTTACTATTCAAGACGACAGCTTTGTTTTTATTCGTGGTTTAGGTGGTCGTTACGTTACGACAACTTTAAATGGTGCGACCTTACCAAGTACTAACCCAAATCGACGTTCAGTTCCGTTGGATTTATTTCCGTCGAATATTGTTAGCCAATTAGATGTTAAGAAAACCTTTTTGCCGCATTTACCCGGTGAAAGTACCGGTGGTAATTTGGTTATTAATACTCGTACCTTCCCAGATGAAGGCGCAGGTAAGCTGTCAATTAAAACCGGTTTTGTTACCGATCTTACCGGTGAGACTGTAGCTTCAGATCCAGCAAACGGTGATTTTGATTTCTTAGGTTTTGATGACGGTTCTCGTAACGAACCTCTTGCGGTTGAAGCCATTGCTTTGGTTTTAAATCCAACTCTTTCTTTAGGCATTGATGGTGGTTCAACAGGTACTATTGAGCAGCCATTTAGTGAAGAAATTGAAAGACAATTGCGTCAAGCCGCTGGTTTTTTTCTCACCGATAATTTCGATTTAGATGAAACTACCGCAACGCCTAATTTGAGTTTGTCAGCAAACTACGGCGATTTTACCTACATTGGTGATAATGAATTAGGCTACTTTGCGGCAGTCAACTACAAAACCAGTTACGAACAAAAACGTGATGGTATCTCGAGAACCTATACCACAGCTGGCGACGGCACTATTAGTGATGATTTCGAATTTGATGAAAATACTTTCAAAGTTAATATAAGTGGTCTTTTATCGTTTGGTTACAATGTTGGTAATAATTCTTTCGAATCCAACACCGTTGCCTCTCGCGTAACCTCGAACCAAGTTCGAGTTTCAAATGGTACGGATGGTGACTCCGGTGAAGACAGTTTTCAGTATTTTATCGATTACGAAGAGCGCCAATTTATTTCTCAGCAATTTGCTGGTGAGCATTTCTTAAATGCGAACGGTGACTTTACTACCGATTGGCAAGCAAGTATTAGCCAAACTATACGATACGCACCGGATCGTCGTGAGGTGCAATTTAACCTAGAGCAAGACGACGAGCCATTCCGATTGCAGCTGGCTAACACTTCACGTCGTTACGACGAATTAGAAGATTACAATTACGACGTTTCTAATAATTACGAATGGTTAATTAATTCTGATGGAAGTTTTGATCAGACATTAAGCTTTGGTTGGCAATATATTTTCAGAGAGCGTGATTCTGAATCTACAACCTACGGATTTAGACATACTGCAAATTCAGATCTAACACTAGCACCTAATTTGTTGGTTTCTGAAGTGATTAATGATGATAACAATACCGGCGACCCAGGTACTGGTTTGCAATTTGTTGATAGAACTCTGCCGAGCGATTCTTATGATTCTGAATTAACTCAATACGCGGGTTATATCACCTACGATTTATTCATTAATTCTGAGTTTCAATTTATTGTCGGCGGTCGTTACGAAGACTTTGAATTAATCACTGATACCTTCGAATTAACCGGTGCTCAAAGCGCGACGACTTCAACTATTGATGAAGCTACGTTTTTACCGGCCTTTGGTTTTAACTGGATTTATTCAGACGAGCAACAATTACGCTTTGCAGTTTCTAAAACCGTGAGCCGTCCAGATTTTAAAGAAGCTTCTAGTGCAACCTTCTACGATAACGAATTTAATTTCCGCGTACGTGGTAATCCAAATCTAAAAGTTTCAGAAGTATTTAACGTTGATTTACGTTGGGAATACTACTGGTCAGATAATAGTAATGTGAGCGTTGCAGCATTTTATAAAGATTTTAAAGATCCCATCGAACGTGTAATTTTGGTTGCATCGGGTACGGCTGGTAACTCCAGAACTTTCGAAAACAGCGATAGTGCAGAATTATTTGGTGTTGAAGTCGATGGACGAATTGATTTTCCACTCAATGAATCTCTGACACAAACCATTTTCGTGGCGAGTAACGCCAGTATTATTGATGCCGAAACCACCTTGTTGGATGGCTCAAAGAGAGATTTCCAAGGCGCGCCTGATTATACCTTTAACTTAATTTTGGGTTGGGATGATCTTGAGCGAAACCAAGAATTTACGTTGTTATTTAACCAAAACGGTGAGACGGCAAAAGATTCTGGTCGCGGAAATCAAGGTGATGTAATTCAAGAATCATTCGCCGATTTAAATTTCACTTATAAAAAGACTTTTGCTAACGAATTAACCTTTACCGCAAAAGCCAAAAATATTCTTGATTCTGAAGTCGAATTTACCCAAGACGGTTTGACCTTCCAGAGTTATAAAAAAGGTGTCGAATTCGAAGCCGGCATCGAATGGGATTTCTAACTACAGAGCAGTTGGAAAAATCAACTAAGTCAATACAAATCTAAATCACATACGTGACATTCTAGGAGATGTTATGGATATCAAAAAACTCGTGCTGGCAACAGCAGTATTTGGCTCTCTAGGCGGATTATACGGCTGCTCTGGGGATGAAGATGCGAACATTACTATCGACGACAACAGCGTAACAACCACTACAAACAACAACACCAACAATACAAACACTGGTGGTGATGATACTAACGCTGGGTTCTTTGATGACCAAGCTGCGATCGATGCATCCGTTGCTGCTATTCCTGGTGCAACTACTCGTTCAGTGGTACGTACTAATCCAGCTACCGGCGCTGACGTTGCAGTAACCGCAGTACAGCTACCAGCGGAAATTTTGGTTGATGTTACTTTAGACTCAGACGTGCTTTATTTCTTAAATAGCCGCGTAACCGTGGGTAACGGTAACCAAGAAATGAGTGCAACCGATGGTATTTTAGCAGATGGCGTGACTGAGGTTACTTCTGCAACTATTACCATTGAAGCTGGTACTCAAATTGTTGGTAATAGCGATACCTTCGCGAACTTATTAATTACTCGTGGCTCGCAAATTATGGCTATGGGTACAGCAGCTGAGCCAATCGTATTCAGTTCTGACGATACCGACATCGACGGTTCTGGCGAGTGGGGCGGTCTTATTATTCAAGGTTACGGTCGTACCAATCTTTGTGAATATCCAGAAGATGATGGTGTGAGTGCGGCATTAGTGTGTAACTTTGATGGTGAAGGCGAGTCTGGTTTCGCAGGTGGTCACGATAACGCAGATAACAGCGGCGTGTTGAATTACGTGATTGTTGCAGAAGGTGGATTTGAGTTTGCTGTTGGCGATGAAATCAACGGTATTTCATTCCTTTCTGTAGGTTCTGGTACTGAAGTTGATTTCGTTCAAGTTCATAACAACTCTGACGATGGTATTGAGTTCTTCGGTGGTGCAGTAAATGCCTCTCACTTGGTATTAACCGGTAACCAAGACGAATCTCTAGATTGGGATGAAGGCTACGTTGGTAACGTTCAGTTCGCAATTGCGGTTCAAAACGATAATTCAGACTTCGGTATTGAAGCTGATAGTTTGGGTAACCCTGGTCCACTGTCTGCTCCAACCATTGCTAACGCGACTTTCTTAGGCGCGGGTCGTGGCGCTTCTATTCTGCACAGATTACAACGTACCACTGGTGCTTTTGTTCATAACTCTGTATTGACTTCATTAACTGGTGATCCAGTATCTACATCTTGTGTTGTTGTTGAAGATCAAGCGACTTTGGATAATGCAGCTGGCATGAACCCTTCAATCGTTTACAACAACATCATCGCCGATTGTGCAACTTTCCAATTTAACGATTTTACTCCTGTTGATCCAACCGTTGCGATTGATGAGTCTACCGTTTTCTCTGTGTCTGCTATGATCGACGGTATTCTAGCTTCTGGCGCTGCTGAAGCGGCTCTTGCTGCTCCAATTGATTTCGCAGCGTTCAATGCTTCAAACACTTCAAGTACTGCTGACGTTAACTTCTTAGAAGCAACTGACTACATTGGTGCCGTTGAGCCAGGTGCAGCTACCTTGTGGTATGACGGCTGGACTGTAGACGGTTCTCTATAATTTAAATAAGTGGGAGTTTTACTTACACAGGGACGTGTGAAACTCTAAAAATTAACAACTCGATTGATAGTCGTTAATTTATAAGAACTTTTAAACCCGAGTCTAGGCTCGGGTTTTTTATTTCTCATAACGATATTTGATGTTTGGTTTAGGATAGTCTTTAAGAAAATTCTTATTGATTTATAGTTCTTGAAGTTTGGAAAATACTGGAAATCGCATTTTTCAATTTTTAACTTCTGATTAACTTAAGAATAAGTTGATCAGTGGTTCCTACGGTTATTTGCACAATTAAATTACCGGAATCTCTGATTAACTCATCCCTGATTTAATCAGAGAATAGAAATTGAAAATGCGATTTCCAATTTCTTCACTATTTCAATCACTTACCGTTCTTGAAATTGGCAACACATCCATGTGTCGCTGGAAGCTCTAAGTTAATCAGAGCTTCCTACCGTTATTCTTCCTTTTTTATTCATAAACTCAGTGTTGATGGCAATGTTTTTTGAGTGATTTTGCTATTCGATGATTGGTATTACTAAGTCACCTAATTTAAACTTTCCACTCTTAATTATTTTTGCACAAATTCCGCCGTGTCCAATCATTGCTGCCGTAGCACCGGTTCCTAGAGCTTTTTCCATTCTTGAACATGGATGGCAATGTGCCGTTCCTTCAAATATTGCGTCGCCAATTTGAAATTTCTGATGACGCAGTGCCAACAAATTAATGCCGGAAGTCACTAAATTTCGTCTCAGTAGGCCGGGTTGTATTTCGTCTTTATTCAAAATTTTGCACAGTAAGCTGATGTGCTCGTTACTGATTAATGTAATTTGTCTCGCGCTTTCGGGGGTACCATTGCAACGGCGATCGCCTTTTAATCCTAAGGTTTCTAACGCTTCACCTTCTTGAAGCTCAATCATGGGTTCACGTCGTTCTGGACGCGCACCAATCCAAATTAATTTTCCCGGCTGCATAGACGGAAGGTAGCGGCTGAATAATTTTTGTTGCGTTGTCATGATGGGCCTTAAGACGATATTTTTATCAGGTTAGAGGATAAATCGCGAAAGTGAAAATATAACGAGACAAAATTCTTTCGCCAATCTGTCAGTATTCTAATTCGTTATGGTCGGTGAATATTGTGTAGAAGGAAGCTTTTTTCGGGCGATTGAAATGTGAGGAGAAGTTTTAGAGCTGGGCGAAAGCTGAAGCTTTCGCCGGAAGGTGAGATGCCAGCAGAATAAGTGCTTAGGTGCCGTAGATTTATTTGATAGAAATATTACCGCTAACAGTAGAGATGCTAATTTCACCTGTGGGTGAACCGCTGTTAAAAGTAAGAGAGCTTCCTAGCCAGCGCTTTTGATCCGCTTTGTCTTCGGTGAAAAAGTTTTTGATATTGCCGTTCATGGTTTCTATTTCGAAGGAAGCATTAACGGAATCTAAAAATGACACATCGATATCGCCACTAACAGCAGACCATTCTAGGCTTAAACGGTCGTTGCCGGTGTAGGTTTTTGTTTCAATATCGCCAGACACGGAGCTGAATTCGGCTTCAGAAAGTTTGCCTTGATTGTTAACATCAATATCGCCTTGAATCGATTCGATTTCCATGCGGGTTGCCAGGCCGTCGTAGGAAATATCGCCACTCACAGATTCAATAAAGACCAAACCTTCGTGATCCATTACGCCAATATCACCGCTGACTGTATCAATGTCTAGGCGGGCGCGATTACCAGAAATGCGAACGTCGCCACTGACGGTTTCTAATTTAATATCGCCTTGGATTTTATTAATAATAAAGTCCGTTGCGGTGCCTTCAGCTGAAATCTGGGCTTGTTCCGGCAGGAATACAGTTAAAATACTACCGGATGAGCGGCCTGAGTGTTGCTGTGATTCAACCAGAATACGAACGTTATTTTCGGAGGCTTCAAAAATAAATTCTTTGGCGTGCTCATCTAAAACACCGCTAACTTTAACTTCCGGTCTGTCCCAGCTTTCGATATTAATTTTGCCCTTAGCATTTTGAATTTCTACGCGTGGGGACGTGCCTGTGGATTTTTTCTCTTCGATGCTTTGTCCGGCGGCAAGTGCTAAACAAGGCATTGTAAAAAGTAGGGTAGAAATAAGTTTCAACATGAATAATATCCTTACAATGCGATTGTATTGGCGCGATTAACTAAATTGATCTGCTGTTTTGATAGATCTAACAATTTTTTATTCAACGATGGATCATCGGGAGCTTCTTTTAACGCGTTACGAATTTGAGCCAAGGCCATTTCGATAATGGCGAGGTTTTCACGAATAACGACCTGTTCTTGAGTATTTTCAGAGCACGATTCTATTTCGGTATAGCTAACAGGGCTTATAAATGAATTATTAACCGTCGCGGGAGCCGATTTAATTTCGGCAAGCTCGGTAGAGAGTGATTCATTGATTTGTGAAACTTGCAGTGAATAAATAAGGCTTATTGCACAAACCAAAAATGAAGCTGCAACAGCAAGCTGTGGTTTTGCCCACCATGCTACTTGCTGTTTTATGGGTAGTTTTGCGTGTATCTCTGGCCATAAATCGGTAGAAGGTTCGAGTCTTCTACTTTTTAATTGCGCAAGTTTTGCGTCTAATAAATCGTCAGAGATGTGGCTGTCTTTGTTGGTCATTTTAAACTCGGTCTAATGATGACTAAATTTCTGTATCTATATTGGTTACTAAACGGCATCGCCGAACCAAGATTTAAGAGCACTTCTTGCTCTGTGCAGTTGGGCTTTGCTAGTGCCAACGGCGATATTTAACATTTCCGAAATTTCTTCATGGGTGTAGCCTTCTATGCTGTAAAGCACTAATACAGCGCGTGCTCCTTCCGGCAATTTTTGAATTGCTTTTTCCAAGTCACCGTCGATATCTAACGGTGCGGTCGCTTGATTGTCATCCGTGTTGGGGTCAATCTCTTCCTCCAACTTAGCTTTACTTCTGCGCAGTGCAGAAATCACGACATTGGCAGTAACACGATATAGCCAGGTTCCAAATTGACTCTCGCCTTTAAAGCTTTCGATTTTGTTCCAGGCGCGCACAAAAGCGTCCTGACTTAGATCTTCCGCCCAGTGGCGGTCACCGCATAATCGATAGGCGAGCGAATACACTCGTGAATTGTGTATCCGATACAGTTGTTCAAATGCCTTGGTGTTGCCCTTCTGTGCAGCCTTCACCAGTTTTGTTTCTGTCGTTTCCAATGGCTGTACTTATATCCGTTTTAGTTTGAAGTTAAGACGTGAGGTAGACGCTAAAAGGTTTACAAAATATTTTTGAAGGAAGATGTTTTGAAACGAGAAGGGAGTTATAGCAGTAAAACAGAAAGGATAAAAAAGAAAAACCAGCACAAGGCTGGTTTTTCTGAAGCTTAATTGAACAATTAAGCTGGGTAGTCGCGTGAGGTGTAACCAGTGTACAACTGACGTGGACGACCGATTTTGTATGCACCGCTGATCATTTCATCCCAGTGTGCAATCCAACCTACAGTTCGGCCTGTTGCGAAAATAACAGTGAACATTTCGGTAGGAATACCAATCGCTTTCATGATGATGCCTGAGTAGAAGTCTACGTTCGGGTAGAGTTTCTTCTCAATGAAGTACGGATCTTCCAGAGCGATTTCTTCTAGACGTTTTGCAACTGCTAGCAATGGATCATTATCTAGACCAAGTTCGGCTAGTACTTCGTCACAAGTGGTTTTCATAACTTTCGCACGTGGGTCGAAGTTTTTGTATACACGGTGACCGAAGCCCATCAAGCGGAATGGATCATCTTTGTCTTTTGCTTTTGCAACGAACTTATCGATGTTTTCAACGCTGCCGATTTCGTTAAGCATGTTTAGAACAGCTTCGTTCGCGCCGCCATGAGCAGGACCCCAAAGTGCGGTAATACCAGAGGCGATACACGCAAATGGGTTAGCACCAGAAGAGCCAGCAAGACGAACAGTTGATGTTGAAGCATTTTGTTCGTGGTCTGCGTGCAATAGGAAGATTTTATCCATTGCGCGAGCAAGAGTAGGGCTAACTTCTGCTTCTTCGCACGGAGTACCAAACATCATGTGCAGGAAGTTTTCTGCGTAGCTTAATTTGTTGTTTGGATACATGAATGGCTGACCTTGAGAATGCTTGTAGCACATTGCAGCAAGAGTCGGCATTTTAGCGATTAGGCGGTGAGCAGCGATAGCGCGGTGTTCTGGGTTAGAAATATCGGTTACATCATGGTAGAAAGAAGCCATTGCACCAACAGCGCCACACATCATCGACATTGGATGAGCGTTGTGGTGGAAGCCGCGGAAGAAGCGGGCCATGGATTCATTAACCATTGTGTGGTTAGTGATGATGTCTACGAATTCTTGCTTTTGTTCTGCTGAAGGAAGTTCTCCGTTTAGGAGTAGGTAGCAAGTTTCAAGGTAGTCCGATTTTTCGGCAAGTTGTTCAATGGGGTAACCACGGTGAAGTAGAACACCTGCGTCGCCATCGATGTAAGTGATTTTAGATTCACAGGATGCGGTGGAAACGAAACCAGGGTCATAGGTGAAATAACCCTTGCTGGTTAAGCCACGTACATCGATAACATCAGGGCCGGTTGAGCCAGTAAGGACTGGCAGCTCTATTTGTTCGTCCAAACCCTCGACCGTAAGGTAAGCTTTCTTATCAGTCATAACGGACTCCTATAATAATTGCAAATTGTCTAAGCCATTGGAAATTGGTACAGGCTGTTGAATCGAAATCGTACTGCCTCGTAATTTGAATTTGTTGTTTTTATGAAACAACAAACCTGATTTTTTGGACGGATGGCATCCTTTTTGATTGTAGTGTCGCTCGCGTCTGTTCGACCCGGCGGCAAAACTATACGGCGGTAAGGATGAAAGTCAACGGATAGATCTACTCAAGAGTTCAATTAGATTGGTCTATTCAGATAGATGCTTCTTGCTGACAATAACGACTAATTTTCGAATTTCCTTCCTTTGAGCTAATTTCACTGTAGTTTGAATTTAGCTAAATCTCTACGTCTGGCTCGGTTTCTAGACGGCTTCTCAATAAATTATGTCTATTAAAACTAAATATTGCAGACATTGAAATTAAGCTTTGGTCTATAAAATTTGAGCTTATTTCGAATTTTATTAATGCGACTAAAGTCGGTATCAGAAATACCATACAACCTTTTCACGACAGAAAACAACAGCTGTCAGTAGCCATAGACGGCTATAACGGTAATGAAATTAATGAATAATCACTACTACCTGTAAGAACTAATTGGATAGTAACAATGCATTTTACACGTCAAGTGTAAGCATGTTGTGAATTTTTTGTTGAATTTTGTTCTTCGATTTGACGAATTGCGGGTGAAAATATGCCGATTTCGGTTAAAAGTGGAAATTTTTTAATTAATTTTTTTTGACTTTTTGGTTTCTGAAAAAGTGAAAAAGGCGTCAACCCTGCGGCTCTAAAGGGTTTTTCTCATTTTTGTTGCCTCGGTTATATACATCATCCGTAAGTTGGACTAATTGTAATTTCGAAGTCATATATCTATAATTTCGCGCGTTCTTACAGGGGGAATTACGTGCGAAATTCGCTAGATTCCACAGCTTGTGAGCGAGGCATTTCCCGCCGACTATACAAAAATAGCCTTTCTTGAACTGGCTCCCTTTTGGTAGCGAAATAAGGTAGCACTAACCGTGAACAAAAAAAGACCTGTAAATCTAGATATCTCAACTATCAACCTTCCTATCACCGCTTACGTTTCTATCCTTCATCGTGTCTCTGGCGTCATTCTTTTTGGCGTTGTTGCATTATTGCTTTGGGCATTAGGCACAAGCTTGAGTTCCGAAGAAGGTTTTGACAGTGTGAAAGAAGTCTTCGCCAGTCCTTTAGTTAAGTTAATTATTTGGGCTAGCTTGGCAGCACTTGCGTATCACCTAGTTGCTGGTGTACGTCACTTAATCATGGATGCCGGTATCGGTGAGTCCCTTGAAGGTGGTCGTGCTGGTGCAAAAATCGTTGCTGTAGTGGCAGTTATATTGATTCTGTTAGCGGGAGTTTGGGTATGGTAACAGCAGTTACGAGTTTTGGACGTAGTGGACTTTACGATTGGTTAATCCAACGTATCAGTGCTGTTGTCCTGGCGTTATACACATTATTCATAGTCGCGTATTTAATCGCGAATCCAGGTTTAACTTACGAACAATGGGCCGGTCTTTATGATCAGCTTTGGATGCGTATATTTAGCCTTGTTACTCTCCTTTCTATTATTGCTCACGCTTGGATTGGATTGTGGTCGGTTCTTACAGACTATTTAACGTATCGTGCGATCGGCTCTAAAGCGGTTGTAGCTCGAATTGTGGCACAGGTGTTTTTGGGTGCTGTGGCTATTGTATACACCGTTTGGGGTGTTGAGATATTGTGGGGTCTATAAGTCATGGCTAACATGAGAACTATTTCTTTTGATGGCATCGTTATCGGCGGTGGTGGTGCGGGCATGCGCGCTGCGTTGCAGATGGCGCAATCTGGTTACAAAACTGCTGTAATCACTAAAGTATTTCCAACTCGTTCGCATACAGTATCGGCACAAGGTGGTATCACCTGTGCGATCGCTTCTTCAGATCCTAACGATGATTGGCGCTGGCACATGTACGATACCGTTAAAGGTTCCGATTATATCGGTGACCAAGACGCTATCGAATACATGTGTTCAGTAGGTCCAGAAGCTGTTTTCGAACTTGAGCACATGGGTCTTCCATTCTCTCGTACCGAAGAGGGTCGTATTTACCAACGTCCTTTTGGTGGTCAGTCTAAAGACTTCGGTAAAGGTGGTCAGGCAGCTCGTACTTGTGCAGCGGCAGACCGTACTGGTCATGCGCTTTTGCATACTCTTTATCAAAACAACGTTAAAAATAACACCGTATTCCTTAACGAATGGTTTGCTGTTGATTTGGTTAAAAACCAAGACAATGTTGTGACTGGTGTTATCGCAATTAATATCGAAACCGGCGAAACCGTTTACGTTAAATCTAAAGCTACTGTATTTGCTACAGGCGGTGCTGGTCGTATCTTCGCCTCTACTACAAACGCACACATCAATACTGGCGACGGTGTTGGTATGGCTCTACGTGCGGGTGTTCCTGTTCAAGATATCGAAATGTGGCAGTTCCACCCAACCGGTATTCACGGTGCGGGTGTACTTGTTACTGAAGGTTGTCGCGGTGAAGGCGGTTACTTGATTAACAAAGATGGTGAGCGCTTCATGGAGCGTTATGCTCCTAACGCAAAAGACCTTGCCGGTCGTGACGTTGTTGCTCGCTCTATGGTTCTAGAAATTCTAGAAGGCCGTGGCTGTGGCCCTGATGGCGATCACGTATTCTTGAAGCTTGATCACCTAGGTGAAGAAGTTCTTGAAAGCCGTCTGCCAGGTATTTGTGAGTTGTCTCGTACCTTCGCGCACGCAGACCCAGTTAAAGTGCCAATTCCAGTTGTTCCAACGTGTCACTACATGATGGGTGGTATTGCTACTAACATTCATGGTCAAGCGCTAACTCAAGATGCTCAAGGTAACGATCAAGTTATCGAAGGCTTGTATGCTTGTGGTGAGATCGCGTGTGTATCTGTTCACGGTGCAAACCGACTTGGTGGTAACTCCTTGCTAGACTTGGTTGTGTTTGGTCGCTCCGCAGGTCTTTACATTGAGAAAGCACTACGTGAAGGCATCGAGATGCGTGAAGCTTCAGATTCTGATATCGAAGTTGCAATGGCTCGCTTGAACAAAGTTAACAACTCCACCTCTGGTGAGAATGCTTCTGTACTTCGTAAAGAGCTTCAAACCATTATGCAAAACCACTTCGGTGTATTCCGTCGCGGTGATTACATGCAAGAAGGTGTTAAGAAGTTGGCTGCTTTACGTGAGCGTATTGAAAACGTTTACCTTGAAGACAAGAGTAATGCATTCAACACCGCTCGTATCGAAGCACTTGAGCTACAAAACCTTCTTGAAACTGCTGAAGCAACTGCTATCGCAGCGGAAGAGCGCAAAGAGTCTCGTGGTGCTCACGCCCGTGAAGACTTCCAAGAGCGTGATGACGAAAACTGGTTGTGTCACTCACTTTACTTCCCAGGTGAAAAGCGCGTTACAAAACGTCAGGTTAACTTCGCTCCAAAAACTGTTGAGCGTTTTGAGCCTAAAGTGCGTACCTACTAATTTCGGGAGTAATGATTATGTTGAAAGTAGAAGTTTATCGTTACAACCCTGATGCAGATAAAGCGCCTTATATGAAAACATATGAGGTTGATACTCAGGGTAAAGATCTGATGGTTCTTGATGTTCTTGAGCTTCTTAAAGCCCAAGATCCATCTTTAGCGTTCCGTCGCTCTTGTCGTGAAGGTGTTTGTGGCTCTGACGGCATGAACATCAATGGTAAAAATGGTTTGGCGTGTATCAAGCCTTTGTCTGAGTGTGTTAAAGACAATAAATTGGTCCTACGTCCATTGCCCGGCTTACCGGTAATTCGCGATCTTGTTATCGACATGTCTCAGTTCTATGAGCAGTACAAAAAGATCGAACCGTTCCTACAAAACAATACTCCAGCGCCAGCTATTGAGCGTCTTCAGTCTCCTGAAGAACGTGCAAAATTAGATGGATTGTACGAGTGTATTTTGTGTGCGTGCTGTTCAACAAGCTGCCCATCTTTCTGGTGGAACCCTGACAAGTTTATTGGTCCTGCCGGTTTATTACAGGCTTACCGATTCTTGGCAGACAGCCGTGATACGGAAACGACAAAACGTCTTGCTAATTTGGATGATCCGTTCAGTGTGTTCCGTTGCCACGGAATTCAAAACTGCGTACAAGTTTGTCCGAAAGGTTTGAACCCAACGCGCGCAATTGGTCATATCAGAAGCTTGTTGTTGAGCAATGCAACCTAATTTGTAGGCTGTTATTGTTAGACCTCTAAACCAAGGTCTTATAGCCTTGGTTTAGAAAAAGTTTTAATGTAATTATGTTTGCCAATTAAAAATCAAATGTATTCATGAGTTTCTAGCGCCGCTTTTTTATAAGCAAAATCGATAGAAAACGGGCCCATGAATAATTTGAGCATAAATTATTAGAATAAATTTGATTTAGGTTGTCATTAGCATCAATTACGTTTCGAAGCTAAATTCGATAGCTTGTTTGGAAAAACATTTTAGACAAGTAAATTTCGAGAGCACCGGCTTTACGGTGATAAATAAAAACGGATGTCGTTGAATAAACGACTTTTTAGCGAACATCGGGGTGCGTCGACTAACCGTCGGCCTATCTGTAAAAGTCAGGCGGATAACGTTCTGACACTCAAGGTTTCTACGCCGTTTCTTAGATTTTGGATCATAAGCCGAAATCTGCAAAGAAAATTAGCTTCGCCTTGTAGTTTTTCAGAACGAAAATAATTGCCAAGGTCAGAGAGCCTTAATCTTATCAAGATTTGAGGTATTCGCGTCCGTGACATTTTAGCGCCTCTTGCAGGTAGGATGCCCCAGTTTAAAGGTGGGCAGAAATGCAAGACAGCATAATGGAAGCTCTGTGGAGTACTTCCCATATATCAGGCGGTAATGCCGCATATGTAGAAGATTTGTATGATGCATATCTTCACGATCCGAACGCTGTTCCAGAACAGTGGCGTGAATATTTTGATCAACTCCCAAGAGTACAGGGTGCCGTCGGCGCTGATACACCTCATTCAATTATTAGACAGCAGTTTGCGCAACTTGCTAAAGATCGTGTACGTGGTAAAGCGACTTTAGGATCATCTTCTGCAGGTGCAGTGAGTCCTGAGCACGAAGCTAAGCAAATTAAAGTTGTTCAGCTGATTAATGCCTATCGATCTCGTGGTCATAAACTCGCGAAAACTGATCCATTAGAAATGGAAGTTAAAGCAGAAGTTGCAGACCTAGATATTCATTATCACGGCTTAACTACCGCTGATTTAGACACAGTATTTCAAACTGGCGATCTAATGATGGGCGTAGACGAAGCCCCTCTTCGCGACATCTTAAGTGCACTACAAGAAACCTATTGTGGGTCTATTGGTTCAGAAATTACCCATATTAATGATGCTGCTGAGCGTCAGTGGTTATTGCAACGCTTAGAAAGTGTTCGTGCGAAGCCGAATTACAGTAAAGAAGTTCAATTGCGTTTACTCGATCGACTAACCGCAGCCGAAGGTCTTGAGCGTCATCTTGATTCTAAATACCCAGGTACCAAACGTTTCGGCCTTGAAGGTGGCGAAAGTTTCGTTCCGTTAGTTGACGCATTAATCAAACGCGCTGGCGCTTTTGGTGCTAAAGAAATTGTTATGGGTATGGCTCACCGTGGTCGTTTAAATACCCTAGTGAACATTCTTGGTAAAAACCCAACTGCGCTGTTTGAAGAATTCGAAGGTAAGAAGCTTGTTTCTACCTCAGGTGACGTTAAATACCACCAGGGCTTCTCTTCAAACGTGATGACTCAGGGTGGCGAAGTTCACCTAGCCATGGCGTTTAACCCATCGCACTTGGAAATTGTTTCCCCAGTGGTTGAGGGTTCCGTAAGAGCTCGTCAAGACAGAAGAAATGATTCAACCGGTGATCTAGTTGTACCCATCTCTGTTCACGGTGATGCTGCATTTGCGGGTCAAGGTGTTGTCTTTGAAACCTTCCAAATGTCGCAAACTCGCGCCTACAAAACCGGCGGTACTCTTCATGTTGTAATCAACAACCAAGTTGGTTTTACCACAAGTTTGAAAGAAGATGCCCGCTCTACCGATTACTGTACCGACATCGCTAAGTTCGTAGAAGCTCCTGTATTCCACGTTAATGGCGATGACCCAGAAGCGGTAATTTTTGTGGCTCAATTAGCGATGGATTATCGCTACGAGTTCAAAAAAGACGTTGTTATCGATTTGGTTTGTTACCGTCGTCGTGGTCACAACGAAACTGACGAGCCTTCGTCAACTCAGCCGTTGATGTATCAAAAAATTCGCAACCACAAAACCACTCGTACTCTGTATTCTGATCGTTTGGTGGCTGCAAATATTTTGTCACAGGACGATTCCGACAACTTAGCGAAAGAATATCGCGCTAAGTTAGATAACGGTGAATCAGTAGCAGATGGTTTAATTACCGAGCCAGATTCTTCGTTGTTTGTAGATTGGTCGCCATACATCGGCCACGATTGGACTGCCGAAGGTGACACGCGCGTAGAGATTAAGAAATTAAGCGAAATCGCTGTGAAAACCTGTGAAGTTCCAGATGGTATCCAGATTCAGCGCCAAGTTTCTAAGATTTATGAAGATCGACGCAAAATGGCCGCCGGCAGTGCTGCATTGAACTGGGGTATGGCGGAGATTCTTGCCTACGGCACCCTGCTTGATGAAGGTTATTCGATTCGTATGACTGGTCAGGACTGTGGTCGAGGAACTTTCTCTCACCGTCATGCCGTCGTTCACAGTCAGAAAGATGCTACTCGCTACACCCCGTTATCTCATCTTAAAGCTGATCAACCAGCTTTTGATTTGTACGACTCTTACTTGTCTGAAGAAGCTGTACTTGCGTTTGAATACGGCTACGCAACGACTGCTCCTAGAAGTTTAGTGATTTGGGAAGCTCAATTTGGTGACTTTGCTAACGGTGCGCAGGTTGTAATCGACCAATTTATCACCAGTGGTGAGCACAAGTGGGGTCGTCTATGTGGTTTAACCATGTTGTTGCCGCACGGTTATGAAGGACAAGGCCCAGAGCATTCTTCTGCACGTTTAGAGCGTTTTATGCAGTTGTGTGCTGAGCACAATATTCAGGTGTGTATCCCAACAACTCCTGCACAAGTGTTCCATATGTTGCGTCGACAAGCGATTCGACCAATGCGTCGTCCGTTGATCGTTATGAGTCCAAAGTGGATTTTGCGTCATCCGCTTGCAACATCAACATTGGAAGAGCTTGCCGATGGCAGCTTCCAAAACGTGATTGCTGATAAAGAAATCGATCCAGCAAAAGCGAAGCGTGTTGTTATGTGTAGCGGCAAGGTGTACTACCACTTGCTTGAAGCGCGTAACGAAAAAGAAATTGATGATGTTGCATTAGTACGAGTCGAACAGTTGTACCCGTTCCCAGAACAAGAGTTGTTCGAAGCGCTATCTCCTTACAAAAACATCGTTGATTTCACTTGGTGTCAAGAAGAGCCAATGAACCAAGGTGCATGGTTTAGCATTCAGCATCGCATGTATCGCGTGCTGGATAAGCTTGACCATAAAGCTCCTTTACGATTTGCAGGACGTGATGCGTCTGCGGCGCCAGCGGCAGGGTACATGTCTACGCATGTTGAAGAGCAAAATCGCCTAGTTGCAAAAGCTCTTACAGTTGAGTAGTACAGATAAAAGATTTGGGCCATTAGAAACACGGCGGGCGTTGCCCGCCACAATAAATACTCCATAACGAAGCGGTATCCCGAAGGAAGATCAACCACAATGACTACAGAAATCAAAGCGCCTACCTTTCCAGAGTCGGTACAAGACGGTGTAATAGCAAATTGGCACAAACAACCTGGCGAAGCAGTCAGTCGAGATGAATTGTTGGTCGACATTGAAACCGACAAGGTAGTTCTTGAAGTTGTTGCTCCTGCAGACGGCGTTCTTGGCGATGTTCTTAAAAAAGAAGGCGACACAGTTTTAAGTAATGAAGTAATCGCAAATATTATTGAAGGCGGTGCTAGCGTTAGCGCTCCTGTAGCGGCTGCTCCGGTTACTGCTTCTGCTGCCAGTGGCGCAGCTGTTGAAATTAAAGCTCCAACTTTCCCTGAATCTGTTCAGGACGGTACCGTAGCCAGCTGGCACAAAAAAGTTGGTGAAGCAGTAGCTCGTGATGAACTGATCGTTGATATTGAAACCGATAAAGTTGTATTGGAAGTTGTTGCCCCAGTTGATGGTGTATTAACCGCAATCTCTGCCGAAGAAGGTGCGACCATTGCCAGCAACCAAGTGATTGGCGTTATCACTGAAGGTGCATCTGCATCTGCTGCGGCTGCTCCAGTTGCTGCTGAAGCTCCAGCTGCCTCTTCAGCCTCTGAAACAATTGCAAGTCCAGCTGCTCGCAAAATGGCCGATGAAAAAGGTGTTGATTTAGGTTCTGTTGCTGGTACTGGTAAAGGTGGCCGTATCACTAAAGAAGACGTTGCTAGTGCCTCTTCTAAACCAGCCCCTGCTCCTGCGCCAGTTGCTGCTAAGCCTGCTCCAGTTGCTGCGCCATTACCTGCGGGTGAGCGCATCGAAAAACGTGTTCCAATGACTCGTTTGCGTAAGCGCATTGCTGAGCGTCTATTGAATGCAACTACGTCAACAGCTATGTTGACTACCTTCAACGAAGTTAACATGAAGCCTTTAATGGATCTTCGTCAAGAGTACAAGGATCTGTTTGAAAAAATGCACAACGGTTCTCGCCTAGGTTTTATGGGCATGTTTACCAAAGCGGCTTGTGAAGCGCTGAAACGCTTCCCGCAAGTTAATGCTTCTATCGATGGTGACGATGTTGTATACCATGGCTTCCAAGACATTGGTGTTGCGGTTTCTACTCCAAATGGCTTGGTTGTTCCTGTTCTTCGTGACGTTGACGATATGAGCATTGCAACTATCGAAAACACCATCCGTGACTATGGCCTTCGTGCTCGCGATGGCAAGTTAGGTATTGATGAGATGATTGGTGGTACCTTCACAATCACCAACGGTGGTGTGTTTGGTTCGCTACTTTCAACGCCAATTCTTAACCCACCTCAGTCAGCTATTCTTGGCATGCACAAAATCCAAGATCGCCCAATGGCTGTAAACGGTAAGGTTGAAATCTTACCAATGATGTACCTAGCGCTTTCTTATGATCACCGCTTGCTTGACGGTAAAGATGCTGTTCAATTCTTGGTAGCAATCAAAGAAATGATTGAAGATCCTGCTCGCATCTTGTTGCAAGTTTAATTAGGCCTCCCCATATCGATATCGTGGCCAGTTATAACGTCAGTTGTAACTGGCCTCACCATAAAGATTTACTGATCAGGAATTGAATTATGTCGGATAAATACGATGTTATCGTCATTGGCTCGGGCCCTGCGGGTTACGTCGCCGCAATCCGCAGTGCGCAGTTAGGTTTGAAAACTGCTTGTATTGAAAAGTGGAAAAATAAAGACGGTAAAGGTATCAACGGTGGTACCTGCTTGAACGTCGGTTGTATCCCTTCAAAAGCGTTACTAGATAGCTCTCACAAATATCACGATGCACATGCGGCGTTCGAAGCTCACGGTATCAGCACCGGTGAAGTGACTATCGATGTTCCTACCATGATCAAGCGTAAAGACGCAGTTGTTAAGCAAATGTCTGGCGGTATCGCTGGTTTGTTCCAAGCTAACAAAGTTACTTCTTTATACGGTACCGGAAAACTACTTGCTGGCAAAAAAGTGGAATACACCGATTTCGACGGTAAAACCACCGTTTTAGAAGCCAGTAACGTCATTCTTGCTAGCGGTTCAACACCCGTTGCTATCCCGGTTGCCCCAGTCGACAACGACATTATTGTTGATTCAACTGGCGCACTTGAGTTCTCATCGGTTCCTGCTCGTTTGGGCGTAATTGGTGCGGGTGTAATTGGTCTTGAGCTAGGCAGCGTATGGAGCCGTTTGGGTTCAGACGTTGTACTTCTTGAAGCCATGCCTGACTTCCTGTCTACCATGGATCAGGAAATTGCCAAAGAAGCGAAGAAAATTCTAACCAAACAAGGGTTGGATATTCGTCTAGGTTGTCGCGTAACTGGCACCGAAATCAAAGGTCGTGAAGTAGAAGTTACTTACACCGATGCTGACGGTAACGAAGCAAAACAAACTTTTGACAAGTTGATCGTCTGTGTTGGTCGTCGCCCATTCACCGAAGGCCTGCTTGCTGGCGACAGCGGTGTAAACTTAGATGAGCGCGGTTTCATTTACGTAAACGACCTTTGCTCAACCAATGCTCCCGGTGTTTGGGCAGTTGGCGACGTTGTTCGTGGCCCAATGCTCGCGCACAAAGGCTCTGAAGAAGGTGTAATGGTAGCTGAGCGTATTGCTGGCGAAAAAACCCTTATCAATTACGACATTATTCCAAACGTAATCTATACCCACCCAGAAGTTGCCTCTGTCGGTAAGACTGAAGAGCAATTAAAAGCAGACGGTATTCCTTACAACGTTGGTACCTTCCCATTTACCGCTATCGGTCGTGCAGTTGCTGCAAACGAGTCAGACGGTAAAGTTAAGATGCTTGCCCACGCTGATACCGACCGTGTTCTTGGCTGCCACATTGTTGGCCCAAGCGCTTCTGACCTTGTTCAAGCTGTTGCTTTGGCAATGGAATTCGGTACTTCTGCAGAAGACATCGGTATGACTGTTTTCGGTCACCCAACCTTCTCTGAAGCGGTTAAAGAAGCTGCGTTGGCGGTTAACGGTCACGCGATTCATATGCCGAACCGTCCAAAGCGTAAAAAATAAGATCGCTATCAACCAAAAACAAAAGCCGCATTAAGACGGATACCTACTAGCTTTGACGTCACGCTTTCATTTCGGCGTCAGACTCACTTTGAGCTAAACCCAGCTCCAGTGAGGCTCGGGGCACATTAGCGTACCCGCTCCGGGCAACCAAGGCGTGAGGTTAAGACCTCATAGATGTCAATTGAGTTGGACAGGACGGCAGATAACCCATCTGCGGTTGCTCGAAAACACAGTCAAAAACGGATAAATAGTCATGAACTTGCATGAGTATCAGGGCAAAATGCTGTTTCGCGAATACGGCTTGCCTGTATCAAAAGGTATTGCTGCAGTGACTGCAGCAGAAGCTGCGGCAGCAGCTGATGAAATTGGTGGCGATAAGTGGGTGGTTAAAGCCCAGGTTCACGCTGGTGGTCGCGGTAAAGCCGGTGGTGTAAAACTTGTAAGCTCCAAAGCCGAGATCGAAGAGTTCGCAAAAAAATGGTTAGGCAACCGTTTGGTTACATACCAAACAGACGAAAAAGGCCAGCCAGTTAGCCGTATTTTGGTTGAATCTTGCACCGACATTGCTAACGAACTATACCTAGGCGCGGTTGTTGACCGTTCTAGCCGTCGTATCGTTTTCATGGCATCGACAGAAGGTGGTGTAGAAATCGAGAAAGTTGCAGAAGAAACTCCAGAAAAGATTCTAAAAGCAACTGTAGACCCTCTAGTTGGCGCACAGCCATACCAAGCCCGTGAATTGGCATTTAAATTAGGTCTAGAAGGCGTTCAAATTAAGCAATTTACCCAAATCTTCTTGGGTCTTGCGAAAATGTTCCAAGAAAAAGACTTGGCTCTTCTTGAAATTAACCCATTGGTTATTACCGATGAAGGTAACCTTCACTGTCTAGACGCTAAAGTTGTTATCGATGGTAACGCTGTATACCGTCACCCAGAGCTGAAAGAAATGCACGATCCTTCGCAAGAAGATGCTCGTGAAGCTCACGCTGCTCAATGGGACCTTAACTACGTTGCTCTAGAAGGTAACATCGGTTGTATGGTTAACGGTGCTGGCCTTGCAATGGGTACCATGGACATCGTAAACCTGCACGGTGGTAAGCCTGCCAACTTCCTAGACGTAGGTGGTGGTGCAACTAAAGAGCGTGTAATCGAAGCTTTCAAAATCATCTTGGCCGATGACAACGTTAAAGCAGTATTGATCAACATTTTCGGCGGTATCGTACGCTGTGATTTGATCGCTGAAGGCGTTATTGGTGCAGTTGAGGAAGTTGGCGTAAAAGTACCTGTTGTTGTGCGCTTGGAAGGTAACAATGCTGACCTAGGTGCTAAGGTACTTGCGGATAGCGGTCTGAACATCATCGCTGCAACTAGCCTGACCGATGCTGCAGAGCAAGTTGTTAAAGCGGCTCAAGGTTAAGGGGAAGCACAATGAGTATTTTAATTAATAAAGACACCAAAGTAATTTGTCAGGGTTTCACTGGCGGCCAAGGTACTTTCCACTCTGAGCAAGCGATTGCTTACGGTACAAAAATGGTAGGCGGTGTTACTCCAGGTAAAGGTGGTACTACTCACCTAGGCTTGCCTGTATTCAACACTGTTGCAGAAGCCGTTGAAGCTACTGGTGCGGAAGCATCTGTAATCTACGTTCCTGCGCCATTCTGTAAAGACTCCATTTTGGAAGCAGCAAATGCCGGTATCAAACTAATCGTTTGTATTACCGAGCACATTCCAGTTATGGATATGCTTGAAGTAAAAGTTAAGTGTGACGAATTGGGCGTACGTTTAATCGGCCCTAACTGTCCAGGCGTTATCACTCCAGGAGAGTGTAAGATCGGCATTATGCCTGGTCACATTCACTTGCCAGGTAAAGTAGGTATCGTTTCTCGTTCTGGTACTTTGACTTACGAAGCTGTTAAGCAAACTACGGATGCGGGCTTCGGTCAATCTACTTGTGTTGGTATTGGTGGTGACCCAATTCCTGGTTCTAACTTCATTGATATTCTGAAGTTGTTCCAAGAAGACCCAGCGACCGAAGCGATTGTAATGATCGGTGAAATCGGTGGTTCTGCCGAAGAAGAAGCGGCTGCTTACATTAAAGCAAATGTAACCAAGCCAGTTGTTTCTTACATTGCAGGTGTTACTGCTCCTCCAGGAAAACGCATGGGTCACGCCGGTGCAATCATTTCTGGTGGTAAAGGTACCGCTGACGAGAAATTCGCTGCATTAAATGATGCTGGCGTTGCTACTTGTCGCAGCCTTGCAGACATCGGTAAAACTTTGAAAGAAGTTACTGGTTGGTAAGATTAATCTACGGATTAATTTTTGAAAAAGGCGGCCCGTGGGTCGCCTTTTTTATGTCTAATTTTTTAAATTTTTATTTTATAAATTGGTGGCTAAAAACTGTTATTATTTTTTTGTTTTTAAAGCTACATATTTGTCTATTTAATTAATGTCTGTCATTTGTGTGTTTTGAACAATTATTACACGTTTAGATTTTCTCACCGCTCTGTCTATATTCCTCTCTGATTAGTGTTTTGTAAATAATCTGTAAAAATAGTGATAACTGTAATTTTAACGGCTATTATTAGCGCCGGATGCAGCTTTAGAATTACCTTTTCGCGTATAACAATTAAAAGTAGGTAAGGATATCTATGACAGCGCTAACTTTTTCTACCAGTAACATCATTGCATTACACCAATTAGAGCTTCAAATTCGCCGAGAAACTGGCGTTAAACACAATCTTTCTAACGAAGCGTCATTACTCGATTTAGTTCGATTAGCCAGTGCCAGCACCAACCGAGCCGTTGCCAACGCATTTAAAAATTTTGAAATCGGCCTAGATGAATCAGTAAAAAAACAACTTATTTATCGCGGGGTTATATCTAGTCGAGAGCATTCTCAAGCCCTTGCTAAATCTCAAGATACTACCAAGCCTAAAATTTATCGTGGCAACATTATTTCTGAGTCGTCAATTTCTAACGCAGAAAATACCGGTGTCGACAGCGAAACTGCAATGGCAGAGATGCAACGAAAAAAACGTGTGTATCGCGGGAGAGTTATTGATTAAATTTGCTGAATTTAAACAAGCTGAGATATTAAGCGATTTAGCCAAGTTTTATTTGAAGGCTGTTTATTTTTTCGAGCATTAATTAGCACAATTCCCAAACTGTTTAATTTTTCTTGCTGATTAGAATCTAGCGAATCTATGAATTGTTGATAGGCAGCTTTAATGGTTGGAAATGGGCTTATAAAAGCTATTTTTATCAGCTCAATAACCGATTGTTCCGAGGCGAGTTGATGACGTTTACCGGTGTATTTTTTCACTTCAATGTCTAATTTGTACAGCGCCGTAAGGTTGTGAGAGTTCAAATTCAAAATTGACATAAAAATTCCTTGTGATTACACCCAGACATCAATATATGCAATTAAGGTAATAGGTTTCTGCTAATTAGTGTAGCACTCAGATCAAATCTCCCAGAGGTTATTCCTGTAACAACCATAATTTTTCTAACCAAAAACTAATTTGAATAATAATTCTTTGATTGGTTGTTGAAACAGAGTTCGATGCCTCACCTATGGCGAGCCAATCAAGCTCACCGGCCCCTAGGCCTGCGTACTCCCAATCGATAATGGCGAGGTTATTATCAGCAATAATAATATTATTCGGGTTTAGGTCGTGATGGGTCAGTTTTAAGGTGCGCTGTTGTGTTTGCCACTGTTTTAAATGCACCGAAAATTCTTGCCATTGTTTTAAATCGTTACCAATTAACGTGTTGGAACAATTTTCTGCGTAACGATGTAAATGTTCGTAGTAGTTAAATTCAGGAAGATCAAGCGTAATTGCCTGATAGGACGAAATAGCTTCTATAAGTAGATTTTTACTTTTTAGAGGCAACTTTGATAGGTCATTAAAGATTTTCCCTTCAATAAACTCAGACACAACAAAGCCAATGTCGTAATCAACATGAATGAGCGTTGGTGCTAAACCTAGCTCTGCAACTTTTGTTTGTATATAAACTTCATGTTGGCGGTTAATGCCATAGGTATTGGAAAGCGGAGAAAATAATTTTAACGTAAATTCAATTTTTTTATCCGAGCGTGTTGATAAAAAAAAGGCACCGTTGGTTAAACCGTCGTTACTACGAGCGATGATTTTGGGCGGCATTGTAAGTTTAGCGAAGGTAGGATTGCAATTTCCCCAGTTTTCCCACGTCGCCAATACCTTATTTATTTGCATAATTATGCGTAGCTGTTGATCAATTAAGATGCAGCATTTAGAGACACATCACCGCTGAGTTGTTTCTTCCAACGCCCCCAGCCAAACACACACAAAATTACATAAAAAATAAATAAATAAGCAGTACTCGTAAGACCTCTTTCTAAATAGAGCATGACCGAAACGGAGTCGATAACAATCCAATACAACCAATTTTCCAACACTTTTTGAGTTACCAAATAGGTGGCAAATAGACTTGCCCAGGTGGTGAAAGAATCAAGATAAGGCCAAGCCGCGCTGGTATTCTTTGCTAAGAAAAAACCACTAATTCCAGTTGCGCACACAATCAATAATATTGCTATGGCGTGTTTATGCAGCGACCAAGAGTGAATAGTTATTGATTGCGACTGATCCGAGCGCTTCTTCCATTGCAGCCAACCATACACCGCCATTAAGAGATAATACGCATTCAGGGCCGAATCCATAAACAGGCTTACGTCCCAAAATAACAGTGTATAAATGGCTGTGCTAAAAAAAGCACAAACCCAAGCGAGAGAGTTTTCTAACAAAACAAACAGCAGATAGGCAATGGCTAAAATAACCGCGAGGTTTTCCCAAGTTAAAAGAATATGCATTTTGAGAAAACCTCAAGTTATGTTGCTAGTAAAAATTAAGAATTTAACACTTCGGAATTGGGTAAAAACTTAGCAACGAATACGGCTTTGCCTTGGGTCTCATAGCTCCACTTCAATAACATTTTCAGTGAGTCCATGACTCGATCATATTCGCCCATAACAATGGTTGCGGTCGGAAATGTTTGCACCTTCAAACCGTCGATTGAATTTACCTTTTCGATAAAGGCTTTTATTGGGGGAATATAATCCCCGTTAAACGGATACATCGTTAACTCTACCGATAACATCATAATGTCAGCCTCAATTAAAATGTGTAGTTTGCACTCACGCCTAACACTCTGGGTTCGCCCAGCTGAGTGTAGAGTTCTGGTTCAGCAAAAAAATCACGAGGATCATTACTAAAAGTACCGAAACCTCGAACTTCATAATCTTTATCGCCGATGTTTCGGCCCCAGAGTGCAAATTGCCACTGTTCAAGTGTGTATTCCACGCGGGCATTTACTAGGTTGTAAGGTGACGATTTAAACTCGTGATCGTTGGAGAAGAAAAACTCGTCTTTGCCTTGAACCTGTATATCAATATTTAGCGCCGAGCTTAATTGTACATTGGTGCCAATGGTATAGGTGTACTTGGGTGCTTGCGGCAGATCATGACCATCGAGATCTACGCCAATATTAAACATTGGATCGGCATCAACGTGAGAGAAGCTTACGTAGTCTTTAAACTCGGAATCCAATAAACCTAGGCTAGAGTAAATGGTTACTGCATCGGTTAGAGCAAAATCTACCTGCGCCTCTAATCCAAGACTGGTTCCTGCTGCGGCATTGTCAATGAAGTCGTTAAATTGGCAGGGGAAACCTTCGGGTGGACAGACCACATTCGAAGAGGTGATTTGTACATCTTCACGATCTTGATAAAAGACCGACACGAGCGTTTGCAATCGACCGTCAAGCCACACACCTTTACTGCCAACTTCGTAATTAATTAATTCCTCAGAGTCGTATTCGCGAAATTCTGGCTCTAAGGTATTGTTAGGATTAAAACCACCAAATTTAAATCCTCGCGAAACCAATGCATATAAGAAATGATTGTCGCTCACTTGGTATTCAAGGGCGATTTTGGCGGTCCACTCGGTTTCATCGGCGTCTAATCGAACCGAATCGTTGTCGGCGTAATCGGCGTCTCTTTGCTCGATTCGAGCACCGGTAGTAAGCGTAAGATTATCGCTTAAACTGAAGCTTACCTGGCCGTAGATTGCAGTATTTTGGGTTTGATAATCGGTTAAAAAATCGTTATCTAAAAACGTGTAAACACGGCGTAAATCCACCTGCTGATCACGGTAATACAAACCCGCTAACCAAGTAATGTCGCCTTCGTCCGATAACCAACGCAGATCAACGGCGGTGTTTTTGTTGTCGCGAATAAAATTATCGAACGATGAGTATTCCAGCGGGAAGCCAACAAAATCTTCGTCGCAGGCAAGACCGTCGCAAAAACCCACAAACGTCCAGTCTTCATCAAAACCGTATTCTGTGTCGGAGTCAGCCTGACTTAAAGAAGCAATAAATTGATGACCGTTATCCAATGACCAGGTCGAGGTTAGAGCGGCAGCAAAGGTTTCTTGACGATCATGTCCGGGTTGATCGGTTTGGGTTTGACGTCCGTTGTCGAGAGAGAACGAGTCGTAACCATTATCGACGTCGGCATAAAATAAGATTAGATCGAGGGCTAACTGCTCAGTGGCTTGCCATGAAAAGGTGGTTCTTGCCACGGTTTCATCGATATTTTGAGTATCGTCACGATTTAAAAACGTATTCTCAATGTAGCCGTCGCTTTCATTTTTTTGCAGAGCGATTCGTGCGCCCAAATTATCGTTGAGCGGAACATTCAAAATTCCTTCAACCGAGCGCGTATCGTATTCCGCAAAAGAGGTTTTAATCGAGCCGCCAAGCTCTGGGGATACATCGTTGGTTTTAACATTGATAAGACCGGCCAAAGCGTTGGCGCCGTAAACGGTTCCTTGCGGACCGCGCAAAATTTCTACCTGTTCAACATCCAGTGCCGTTACTGCCGTGCTGATACCGGTAAAGTCGATGCCATCTACCAATACACCAACCGAGAAGTTAACCGGCTCAACAAACTCGGAGCGCTCACCAATGCCGCGAATTTGAATAAAACGCCCGCGCGAAGCGCCACTGGCTAGGTTCACATTGGGAGCGTTTAACAAGACTTGCTCAAGGTGTGAAGCGTTTTGACGCTCGATATCCGCTTGGGTGTAAATGCTAACGCTGGAAGCCTGCTTTAGAAGATTGGTTTCGCGCAGTTCGGCGGTCACTACAATTTCTTCAATACTGTTATTGTTGGTGTTTTCAGCGGCTATTAATGCAGAGCTGAACAACAAGCAAGACGAGGCAACAGCGCTGGCAATGCTAGGTTTAGGTAAATGAGCTTTGTGGATTTGCGGTTTGTGCGGTAACTTCATGAGAGCCTCCAATTAACGATTAACACGCTGATACAGCGTTGTTACGGAGACCCGGAATGCAAATGCGAAACAGGCGGAAATTCGTGATGTGTTCCTATCCCTACGCCGGCATTAACCGGATCAGGTCATAAGGGTTCGCGCAATTGCATCTCAGGCATAAGCCACCCCTTAGGATCGCGGCTATTGTAACGGCAAACGTAAAAATTGAAAGCCGAGCCGGCACAAAAATACATTCTTGTGGAACTGGTGACATTCACAGATGGCAACTGTCTTAGATCGTTGCTGTTATCAACCGACTAATGTTAACGTGATTGAACGATCCTTATGTCATTGAGCTGCGAGGTCTAGGGGATATCAAAAAGACTGGATTTTCACGCTCAAAAAATTTTAATACCAGCTTGTGAGAGGGCTCAATTATGTTTTCAGGCGCGACCTTATCGTTGAATTCATTATCCGATGGCTTTGTAGAATTACGTTTTGATCGCCAAGATCTGCCTATCAACAAATTTGATAAGGCGACCTTGGCAGAATTGCAACACGTCTTAGAAATGCTCACAACCGATGACAGTGTCCGCGGTGTTGTAGTGACCAGTGCTAAAGATTCATTTGTGGTTGGTGCTGATATTACAGAATTCGGAGAAATGTTTTCCCAAGACATACCCGATTTAATCGCGAATATCGAGCACATTACCTTTGATATTTTCAATAAATTAGAAGACCTACCTGTACCAACCGTAGTTGCCATCAACGGTTATTGTTTGGGTGGTGGTCTTGAGATTGCCCTCGCGGGTGATTTTCGAATTGCCACCCCACGTTCGACCATTGGCTTGCCAGAAACCAATCTTGGTATTATTCAGGGTTTTGGCGGCACCATTAGAATGTCTCGACTTGTCGGTGTTCGCACCGCCATAGAGTGGATTACCAAAGCAACCAATTATCCAGCTACCGAGGCCCTGAGTGCTGGAGTTATCGATGCGATTGTAGAGCCAGAGCAATTGCTGGATGAAGCCTTAGTCATTTTAGAGAAAGCGATTGCCGGTGAGATGGATTGGCAGGGCGCTGTTGCTAAGAAAAAATCACCTCTGATTGCTCCCGAAAATGATCCAGCCTTATTTGCCGAATTAAAAGATTCGGTGAGCAAATCGTTTAGTCATCATTATCCCGCGCTCTTAACCGCAGTTAAATGTATCGAGGAAGGCGCAAATCTTGATCGTGATGGCGCATTAAAAATAGAGGCGAAATACTTCGCCCAAATGGGCAAAACCGAAGTTGCCAAGCAATTAATTAACGTATTTTTAGCCGAGCAGGCCGTGGCTAAAATTGCTAAAAAATACGCAAAATCTTCAGAGCCTGTAAGTCACTCGGCGGTTTTAGGCGCTGGTATTATGGGTGGCGGTATCGCTTATCAATCGGCTTATAAAGGCACGCCGATTATTATGAAAGATATCAATCAAGCCGGTATTGATCTGGGTGTTAATGAAGCCACACAACTGCTTGCACGTCTAGAAAATCAAGGCCGAATTAACGCCGATAAAAAAGCAAAAGTACTTGCCAATATTTCGCCCACTTTAACCTACGACGGATTTGATAAAATCGACCTAGTGATAGAAGCGGTTGTTGAAAATCCCAAAGTAAAATTAGCGGTATTGGCCGAAGTAGAAAATGAAATCTCCGATAGCACCGTTTTAGCCACCAACACATCTACGATTTCAATCGATTATTTGTCTGAAAATCTTGCTCGACCCGAAAACTTTTTAGGTATGCACTTCTTTAATCCGGTTCCTAAAATGCCGTTGGTTGAAGTTATTAAGGGTACCAAAACCTCAGACGCCGCTATTGCTAAAACCGTTAATTACGCTTTAGCGATGGGTAAAAAACCGATCGTTGTTAAAGATTGTCCCGGATTTTTGGTAAACCGCGTGCTATTCCCGTATTTGGGCGCCTTTATGCAAATGGTTAACGAAGGCATAGACTTCACAACCATAGACAAAGTTATGGAAGACTTCGGTTGGCCAATGGGACCTGCGTATTTATGCGATGTTATTGGTATGGATACGACGGTTCACGCCGCAGACGTACTTGCCGAGGGTTTTCCTGATCGCATGAAATACGAATTCATCACTGCCGCTGAGCACTTATTAGCGAAAGATCGTTTAGGGCAAAAAAATGGTGTCGGTTTTTATAGCTACCCCAAAGACGAACGTGGCAGAGCGAAAAAGACCGAAGATAGCAACGCTGTTTCTGTATTGGATGAGGTTGTCACTGGCAACTGTAGCTATGATGAAAACACCATTTGCGAGCGATTAATGGTTGCATTCTGTTTAGAAGCAATACGCTGCTTGGAAGAAAATGTCGTCGATAGTGCTGTTGAGTTAGACATGGCGATGCTATATGGATTAGGCTTCCCGCGATTCAGAGGCGGTCCAATTCGTTATGTAGAAACACTAGGCATTGCCGAGTTTGTATCAATTGCAGACAAGTATGCGGGTTACGGAAATCTTTATAAGGTCACCGATAAATTACGCGCTATGGCAGAATCTGGACAAACCTTTTACGGCGAATAAACCCTAGGAACCTATTAGGAACCTCCGATTAGCTCATTCATGATTTAATTGGAGGTTTCCTTAATAAATCATGGTTATTTTTTTCGGCCATGATTTTTATTGGTCATTTATGTGTTTGACGGGCATTTATGTGTTTGACGGGCATTTATGTGTTTGACAGGAAGGTTTCGTTGAATAAACAGTTTTAATTCAGAAGGCCATAATTACAAAGCCGCTAATTACAAAGGCCACTGTTCAAAATAGGTTAACCAAAAGAGTATCGTCTGCTGTATATCCCTGCTTTACATTAATCAGAGATTCCTAGAATATTTTTCTAAGATCTCCCCCTAAATAAACACCTAATTTATCTCTTTATTAAAAATGTCTACCACCATCATTTACCGCGAAGCAACGCTCGAAGATTTACCCATTCTCTTAGTATTTGAACAAGGCATTATTTCTTCTGAGAGACCTTATAATCCGTGTATAAAACCCGACCCAGTATCCTATTACAGTATTTCTGATTTAATTGAGAGTGATTATTCAAGCGTAGTTGTCGCGCAAAAAGAGCAACGGATTCTTGCCAGCGGTTACGCAAAAATTTTGCCCTCAAAACCGTATTTAACCCACAAAGAACATGTGCTATTAGGATTTATGTATGTTGATCCTGAGTTTCGTGGCATGGGGTTGAACGCCGGTATTATTGAGCAATTGGTTGCTTGGTCAAAATCGAAGGATATTAACGATATTTATCTGGAGGTATACTCAGAAAATACGGCGGCGATTTCGGCCTACCAAAAAGCAGGTTTTAAGCCGCACATTACACAAATGAAACTGAATTAAGAGCAATTGGAAATACCGGTTCATTCACTGAGAGGTTAATCCAAATTTCCAATGCCGAGTTAATTCTCCAATGGCACCTTAACTATGAAAATACAATACAGTTTTCCAGAACTTGTTTTACCGCCAGAGTCTGAGTTGGTGTCGCTCGAAGAGGTTAGAAAACTCTGTGAACTGGTGTTGGGCGGTCAATTAAAAGCTAACCATGTGAGCGAGCTACAGCTTGAATACATCAGCATAGCGCGCGCAACCGTAGCCATGAAAATGCCTTTTCAAGAACGGCTAGTGGGAAATCCTTCGAACGGTGTTATGCACGGTGGTGCCATAACGACCTTGCTCGATACCTGTTGTGGCTCGGCAGCATTGAGTGTTTTAAGTGAATTATCGTTTGCGCCCACTCTAGACTTGCGTGTTGATTATCTGAGCCGAGGTGACAACAGCAGCGATATTTTTGCCCACGCCGAGGTTTATAAAATGACGAAAAACATTATTTTCACGCGCGGCGTTGCTTATCAACAACAAGAAAAACCGGTTGCCACCGTACACGCTAATTTTTCGCGACTCAGCGCCGAGCATACGGTGGCGATGCAATCGAGTATTCGTGCAATACTCGAAAAAGGAGCGGTTTAATATCATGGATCATTTTCTTGGAAATATTGAGCACATAAAAAACCAACGTGATTTCACAAAGCTTGTTGGTGAAATTCCCTACGCGCAAACGCTCGGCATTAAAATTTTAGACACACAACAAGGCATTCTTTTCTGCTTGCCTGCTCAAGAGAGTGTGGTGGGTAATCCAACTCTGCCTGCCATTCATGGCGGTGCTATTTCAGGTTTTATGGAAGTCTCTGCGGCGATGTTTTTATTGTTAAAATTTGAACGACCGGTGATTCCTAGAGTGGTTGATTTCTCCATCGATTTTTTGCGAGCAGGGCGCTTATTAGATACCTACGCCTCTTGTGAAATTCTGCGTCAGGGTAATCGAGTGACTAATGTGCAGGTTCGAGCCTGGCAGCAAGAGGAGCACAAACCCATTGCGACGGCACGGGCGCACTTCATTACGGAACCGCATTAATCAAGTAATCAACCCCAGTTACTCGAAAAATAATCATTCGCTCAGGGAAGAGATCGTCGGCTGCTTTTTTATTCCGATATTATAATCATCAACATGTAGCTCTGCTGATTGATTAGCCTTTCTTGCCTTGAAATCTTTTTGAAAGCCCTCACCTATAGTGCCAAGTAGGCACTGTGCTACCACCAGTGCCGTTTGAACAAGAGCAAGACTTATTATTTGAGGAGCTACTCTCGATGACTGTTGCCCAGAAGGAAACTCGCGGTTTCCAGACTGAAGCCAAACAACTCTTACATTTGATGATTCACTCTCTGTACTCCAACAGAGAAATTTTCCTAAGAGAACTTGTTTCCAATGCCTCCGATGCTGCCGACAAGCTGCGTTTTGAAGCGGTAAAAGACGATAGTTTGTTTGAAGGCGATAGCGACCTAAAAATCCGCATCGAATTTGATAAAGACGCAAAAACCGTCACTATCTCCGATAACGGCATTGGTATGTCTCGCGATGAAGTTGTGGAGCACTTGGGCACCATTGCCAAGTCGGGCACGGCCGCGTTTATGCAAAACCTCACCGGCGATGAGCGCAAAGATTCTCATCTTATTGGCCAATTTGGTGTTGGTTTCTATTCCGCGTTTATCGTTGCCGACAAGGTCGAAGTTTTCACCCGTAGAGCCGGTGCTAAGCCCGAAGATGGCGTGCATTGGGAGTGCGATGGCGAAGCTGAATACACGGTAGAAACTGTTGAGAAAGCCGATCGCGGTACCAAAATCGTATTGCATCTGAAAGACGATCAAACCGAATTTGCTGATGGCTGGCGTTTGCGCTCTATCGTTAAGAAATACTCCGACCATATTTCAATTCCGGTCGTTATGGCCAAAGAGCATTACGGGGCGGATGACGAAGACCAACCTGCAACTCCAGAAGACGAGGTTATTAACACCGCTACCGCGTTATGGACACGTCCACGTGGTGAAATAACCGATGAAGAATACAAAGAGTTTTACAAGCACATTTCTCACGATTTTACCGACCCTCTTAAATGGAGTCACAACCGTGTAGAAGGTAAGCTCGATTACACCAGTTTGCTGTACATTCCATCGAAAGCCCCCTTCGATTTGTACAACCGTGACGGTTCACGCGGCGTAAAGTTGTACGTGCAACGTACCTTCATCATGGATGACGCCGAGCAATTCTTCCCAATGTATTTGCGCTTCGTTAAAGGTGTGGTCGACTCGGCGGATTTATCGCTAAACGTTTCTCGTGAAATCTTACAGAAAGATCCAAATATCGATGCCATGCGCACAGCGTTAACCAAGCGCGTGTTGGATATGCTCGATAAAATGGCGAAAAACGATCCAGAAAATTACACCACCTTCTGGTCTGAATTCGGCCAAGTGTTAAAAGAAGGTCCGGCGGAAGACTATGCTAACCGCGAAAAAATCGCGAAATTACTGCGCTTCTCGTCCACCCATACCGATTCTAAAGTCCAAGATCAGTCTTTAGAGCAATACATTGAACGCATGAAAGAAGGCCAAGATAAAATTTATTTTGTGGCCGCTGAAAACTTCAATACCGCTAAGAACAGTCCGCATCTAGAAGTATTCCGCAAGAAAGGTATCGAGGTTCTCATTCTTTCAGATCGTGTTGACGAGTGGTTGATGAGCAACATGATGGAATTTGACGGCAAACATTTCCAAGATGTCGCCAAAGGCTCCCTGGATCTTGGCAAGTTAGATTCCGAAGAAGAGAAGAAGGCACAAGAAGAAAGCGAAAAGCAATTGGCGGGTTTACTTGAGCGCGCTAAAGAAGCTTTAAAAGACGACGTGAATAACGTTCGCATTACCCATCGTTTAACCGACTCACCTGCTTGTTTGGTGGTGGGTGAGCACGACATGGGTGCACAAATGCGTCGTTTGATGGAGCAAGCAGGCCAGGCTCTTCCCGAGGTTAAACCCGATTTAGAGCTTAACCCTGAGCATCCGCTGGTGGTTAAATTGGACATGGAGCCCGACGAAGATCGCTTTGTTGAGTTGGTAAAAATTCTGTTCGACCAAGCAAACCTAGCAGAAGGTGGCACCTTGTCAGACCCTGCGGGATACGTTCAAAGACTGAACAAACTCTTGTTAGAGCTATCTCACTAGCTCTCTCCTCCATAAAGCCAAGCATTTTGCTTGGCTTTATCACTACAGATCTCATAACCTACTGTCTTGATTTACACGTTGTTGTATCAATGTCAGCTTAATGAGCTAGCCTTAATCCAAAGGCGCAAATTTCTCGTAAAATTCATTATTTACAAGGATTTATATGCAAGGCCCAAAGAAAATTGCGGTTCTCGGTGGCGGAAGTTTTGGAACAGCAATCGCTAATTTCACTGCCTCTAACGGCCACAATGTTTTTCAATGGATGCGCAATGAAGAGCAGGCGCTGAGCTGCCAAAACGATCGCGAAAACAAAAAATACCTTCCCGGCTATAAGTTGTGCGATCAACTCACCATCACCTCAGATTTGACCGCGGCACTAACGGGTGCTCAGTTGGTGTTTGTATCCATTCCAAGTAAGTCTTTTCGCTCGGTGATTCAAACTGTTAAACCCCTGTTAGATCCAGGCGCTGGGATTGTCAGTACCGCTAAAGGTATCGAGCCAGAAGGCTTTGTGCTGATGAGCCAAATACTGGAAGAGGAAGTCCCAAATCACCCGATTGGTGTGTTAAGTGGGCCGAACTTCGCTAAGGAGATCGTTCAGAATCAGCAAACCGGTACGGTGATCGCCAGTGAAAACGAAACGTTGATAGAAACCGTTCAAGAGGTGCTCAGTTCACCCAGCTTTCGGGTTTATTCCAACCATGACCGCTATGGCGTAGAGCTCGGCGGCGCACTGAAAAATATCTACGCTATTGTCGCCGGTATGGCTGCGGCCATGGGTACAGGGCATAACACTCAAGCGATGTTACTGACGCGAAGCCTTGCTGAAATGAGCCGGTTTGCAACAGAGCTTGGCGCAAATCCAATGACTTTTTTGGGTTTGGCCGGTGTGGGTGATTTAATTTTAACCTGTACTTCCGATTTGAGCCGAAATTATCGGGTAGGATTCAGTATTGGTCGTGGCAAGACTTTGGATCAGGCCATAGAAGAAATTGGTCAAGTTGCCGAAGGGGTTAACACCGTTCGCATTGTTAAGAAAAAAGCGGACGAGCTGGATGTATACATGCCTTTGGTTTCTGGATTACATGCAGTATTGTTCGAGAATAAACCTGTATCAGAAGTTGCTAAACGACTGATGCAGGGCGAACAAAATTACGACGTCGAATTCACGGTAAAAAATAATGACTGACAAGCACTTCGCCTGGAATAAAGAAAATATTTGGTTAAGATTACTGTATATGGTCATTATTGGTTTTGGCGTATATATTTCCGTAATCTTAACGTGGCTTTTGGTCTTTCTTCAGTTTGTTCTAACCTTAGTGAGTGGCGAGCCGAACGCAAATCTATTGAAGTTTGGTTCGGGGCTTTCTCAGTATATTCAGCAAGGTTTCTTGTTTTTGTCGTTTAACTCGGAAGAAAAACCCTTTCCATTTCAAGATTGGCCAAACACAGACGATAAGGTTGACGATGCATCCGATGTTGGTGGTTCCGACTAATCTAGCGATCTGTAAGGCAGCAATCTCTAAGACTGCACTGCTTATTGTTTAATTTTTTGTAATGTCACCGTAATCGTTCAAATCTACTATCAGATTTTTGAACGGGCCATAGACTTGTTGAGAGTAGCAACCATGAAACTATTCTTACTTCGACACGGCGAAGCAGAGCCTTATTGCCCAGCTGATAGTACTCGCCAGCTTACTGCTCGCGGAGTTGCTGAAACCAACGACGTGTTGGAAAAGCGCTCCCATGAACTCAACTCTGTCACATCGTTTTGGGCAAGTCCCTACGTTCGTGCTCAGCAGACAGCAACACTCGCACAAAAATTTATTCCTCATTTGATGTTCGATACCACCGAGTTATTAGTGCCGGAGGCTAATCCAGAGCGTTTGAGCAAGGCTATTGAACTGTCTGGCGTTGAATCACTTTTGATGGTCACTCATCAACCATTAATAGGGACCTTCGTCGATTGGCTTGCAGGTTTGGAGGCCGGTAAATTAAGGCTTGGAACCAGTTCGTTAGTGTGTATCGAAACAGAATATTTGATGGCCGGTGCGGGAGAGCTGTTGTGGGTAAATCAGCCCTGGTAAATTACCTGTGGCTTATAAAATCAGAACAGTACAGGTATTCAATCTATGAAGATCTTCTCTTCATTTAAAAGATAGTATTGGTAGTTGATACAATTATAGAAACGCGTTTGTTTCAGCGTGTGGTGAGTCGTAAAAATAATTTTGCCTGAACAAAATTATTTATCCGATAGATGACCGCTCTAAAGCGAATTGTTTGAGCAATCAATACGATTGCTGTGCTTAAAAGAGTAGCAAATATTAAGTGCTCTGTACTTAAAGAATGATTCGACTCATGCAACTGGCAAGTTACATGAGTCTCCAGTAATTAGAGCAGCATCCCTTGACCTTTCTTGGTCTATCCGATTATTCCTTTGTGCATCCTGCCAGAGAAAGTCTCTGTAAATTTTATTCCATTGCCGAAAGACTCATCCAGAATCCGTCTTCCTTGAAAACAATCAATCCTTGAAGTAACTATCCCAAACAACCTACGTACAAATCCAAGTACAAAACGTTCATCCTGAACGTGATTTCCCTATCTATGCTGTTTGATTGGCTTTTAAGCTTCCTGCTAATCCTTTTCCCTACCAAAGCATCCGGCTTCATCTGTTGTTGTGCGGTTTCCTTTGCACCTCTTCCCTGAACATTTCCTCCCTAAAAATACCTTCCTGTTTCATCCTTAATGGTCTTTTCCGTAACCTTATATTGGCTTCCTAGCCGATCATTCCGTGATTTTTTCCTAAGACCCCGAGTAGTCCTTCCCAGGTATACCTATTCAACTACTTACCTTGTAGTACGAGCTCTTATTCCTTAAGAAGATAGGTAATTCCATAAATTCGTTTAAGTAAATCTTCTTATTTATAGACAGTTCAGTGTAACTTTTTTATGAACTATCTCACCCAATCTCCATATTATGTCACTAATTCCTGTCGGAATTATTACAAACTCTGTTTATTGGTTTTTCGAATTTATGGATGTATTTTGCGCCAAGTCTGTGAATCCGTATGTAGGAGAAGTACTAAGATTTTGTAGGAGATATCGCACACGCTGGTGGAGATTTAAACGATTAAGGTCGAGATTTGACGTATTTATATAATTTGCGCGCAAATCGATAATATTAGAATTTTATGTTTAAAAAAATTAGCAACAAAATTCCGCTTAGATCGTATATTGTAACTTCCCTAGAAATAGTCTCACAGTAAGATTTGAATCGATTTTTGGCTCTGGTATACAAACCTATGATTTTTAGTTTTTTTGAGAGGTTGATAGAGCCTTTTCCCGAAGAGCATTTAAAACAACCTCCTAAGTCTTTACTAGCATTCTGTCGTCACTACTCGCAAGGTATTGAAAAGGTGCTGATTACAATGGCCCTGCTTACCGGCATGATTGCAGTGGGGGAGGCTTATTTATTCGGTATATTGGGGCAGCTGGTTGATTGGTTGGTGTCGTCCGACAGAGAGACATTCCTCGAAGAACAGTGGCCGAAATTACTCGGTATTTCTCTGTTCATCTTACTGGGAATGCCTTTGGCGGTATTTTTACACTCGACCATAGTGCATCAAAGTTTGTTGGGTAATTTTCCAATGGCAGTGCGGTGGCGTGCACACCGATACCTGTTGAATCAAAGTTTCAGTTTCTTTCAAGATGAATTTAGTGGCCGAATCGCTACCAAGGTTATGCAAACCTCCCTAGCGATTCGCGACTCTGTGATGAAGCTTCTGGACGTGTTGCTGTTCGCAACGGTGTATTTGATTACCGCCATTGTTCTGCTGGCAGATGCGGATATCAGAGTCGCTGTGCCACTGATTGTTTGGTTGTTTGTGTATGTTTTAGTTTTGCGTTTTTTTGTTCCTAAACTGAAAAGAACATCAGAAGTACAAGCCGATGCACGATCACTGATGACCGGCAGAGTGGTCGATAGTTACACCAACATATTAACCGTAAAGCTTTTTTCCCATTCAAATCGAGAAGCGAGTTACGTGCGCGCTGGTATGGAGGAGTTTATGTCCACCGTGCACCCACAAATGCGATTGGTAACCCTGCTGAATTTAACGATTTGGATTACCAATATGTTGTTGGTCTTTTCGGTTGGTGCTTTAGGTATTTGGCTTTGGATGCAAGATGCAATCAGTACTGGCGCTATTGCTATTGCGATGAGTTTATCGATTCGACTTACCGGCATGTCTCATTGGATTATGTGGGAAGTTAGCGCCTTATTTGAGCAGCTTGGTACCGTATCGGATGGAATCTCAACCATCGCAAGACCTCGCGACGTCGTGGACATCGTTGATGCTAAGCCTCTGATTGTTCGACAAGGGGAAATCGAGTTCAACCAAGTGAATTTTTCCTACGGGCGTAAAGTTAACAATATCCAAGTTTTTACCGATTTGAATTTGGTGATTAACGCGGGTGAAAAGGTTGGTATTGTTGGGCGTTCTGGTTCCGGCAAATCGAGTTTCGTAAATTTACTGCTGCGCTTTTACGACATTCAGAGCGGCTCGATTTGTATTGATGGACAAAATATCGCGATGCTTAAGCAAGAGAGTTTGCGCGAACACATCGCGATGGTGACTCAAGATACATCGTTGTTGCATCGCTCGGTTAGAGACAACATTAAATTTGGCAAACCCTTTGCCTCCGATGAAGAAATGATTGCAGCGGCCAAAAAAGCCAAGGCTCATGAGTTTATTTTGAATTTATCGGATTCGAAAGGTCGTACCGGTTACGATGCGTATGTGGGTGAGCGTGGCGTTAAGCTCTCTGGCGGCCAGCGTCAGCGTATTGCGATTGCCCGTGTGATGTTAAAAGACGCTCCAATATTAATTCTAGACGAAGCAACCTCAGCGCTTGATTCCGAAGTTGAAGTCAGTATTCAGCAAAGTTTAAACGAGCTAATGTTGAATAAGACGGTAATTGCTATCGCACACAGACTTTCGACTATTGCGGCAATGGATCGTTTGTTGGTGTTTGATCAAGGCAAGATTGTGGAGCAGGGTAGTCACGAAGAATTAGTGGCAAAAGATGGCTTGTATTCCCAATTATGGAAGCATCAAAGTGGTGGTTTTCTCACCGATTACTGAGTTGTTTTTATTTTAGCTAGGCGATTATTTATCTAATTTGTACAAAATATAATTAAGCGAATTTAATCAAAGATGCTTAAACAACAAAAACAAAAACAAAAACAAAAAAGCCCGACTATGTCGGGCTTTTTTTGCTAAACCGCTAAGGGTTCAGACCATCGTAAAGGTCTTAAATTAGTATTTAAGAGCAATACGGAAGTCGATGCTGTCGATGTCGTCGCCGCCATCGAATTCATCTTGAGAGTATTCAGCTGAGAAAACAGTGAATTTGTTGTACAAGTAGTCAACGCCAACACGGATAGTTTCGAACTCAACTTCGTCAGCTTCAGAGTAGTCTGCGTAGAAGCTTAACTTGTCAGTAGCTTTTACAGAAGCTTCAAGAATCAAGTAAGTTTCGTCGTCATCGATATCAAAACCGCCAGCTTGGATGATGGTTTCATCTAACTGAACGTATTCAGCAGAAACGTCGATTACGCTGTTAGACCAACCAAGACCGATAGTGGTGATGGTTTCGCCGTCGTTTTGTGGATCAACGAATACAGACTCTGCACCAATTACGCCGTAGATACCGGTGCCGCCAATGTTGGTGCCACGTAATTGCAAGAAGAAGTTGTCAGAAACAGAAGAGCCGTCGTCGCCGAACTCAGCGAAAGTTACGTCGTCGTAGTTGCTGTTTAGATCGAAAACACCACCACGTAGAGTGAAGTCACCGAAGTCAGCCCAAGAAATGATCGATGGACCAGCTTGGTTAGCAACTGCGAACAAACCGCCTGCACCGTACTCGATAGAAGCTTGGATGCTGTGGTCACCTGGGTAACCTTCTGGCTTCAAGCCGAATAATAGAGGTTGTGCACCAACAGAGAAGCTAACAACTGAGTCGCCAACATTGTTTAAAACGATGAATGCATCTTTAACGTCAACGTTGCCGTCTGCGTTGTCATCACCGTCAGTAAGAATTTCGGTACCGAAAACTAAAACGCCAGTTACGTTTTTGTAGGTAGATTGAGCAGCTAAGGCAGCTTTAGAAACGCCAAGACGGTCTTCGCCTTGCTCTTCAGAGTAACGATCGCCATCGCCATAATCTGCACGGATGAAACCGCCAACTTTAACTTCTACGGTGTCGTCTTGTGCGAAGCTGTTTACTGAAACAAGAGTGGATGCAATGATAACTGCACTGGATAAACTTTTTTTGCTAATCCACATAAGAGAAACTCCTCCAATGAAAAGGGATTGTTAATTATTAATTAAATCTGTAACTCGAACAGAGATTGATTTTTGTATAAATTTTATAAAAAAAATCGGGCAGGCCACACGTATAGATTTGGATAAACCAATCTCTGGGTTCCCTTTAAAAATCTTTTAAGTGAAAGCACCTAAAGGAAGGCTAGTAATTGTTATGTATCCACGTTCGGGGCGCGCATTATAGCAGCATTAAATATAAAGACTACTGTGAGTTTTACAGCAGTTTTGGATCTGAGCCACAATCGCCGAAGTTATCACAAAATTATCATAAGCCTGTTTAGGTTCCGTTAAGCATTCTCGGTCTTAAGTGTACGACTTAGGTATTTAAAGCGTTTGAATACTAGCCAAAGTCACGCCAAAATATGATGGTAGTCTTTACAGTATTGCAGCGGCGAGGCATGGATATTAAAAATTTGTGAATTTGCAAATGCGTTTATCTATATTTTAGTTGTATTTTCTTGATGCAAACTTTGCTGAATATCCTTATTGCAAACTCTTACAACCAATGCTTTTTATTCTCCGGTTTTTGTTGGACCTATTTTTCTTATACCCACTAATTTTTGTTATATCTACTAATGTTATACCAATAAATAGCGTGATCTATAAGATCGTATCTATAGAAAACTCCGATTAACCCAGAGTTTTCAGCAACACAAAGCATGTATCGTCAATTTTAAGAGCGGTAAGTGGCTGAAATTATGAAGAAATTAGCAGTCGCATTGTTAACCACTGTTCTTTGATTAAATCATAAATGAGTTAATCAAAGGCTCTCATATTTGGATTGTATATTTAGAGCGCTATATTTAAGGCTCTATATTTTGACTCTCGCCGAATGTATTAAATACCGTTTTTTTCTACCGTGCAGACTAATTTTTTGATTTGAATTCCGATAAAGCGTGATCTTTACATTGCATCGCGTTTCTTAGTTGTTTCTTAGCATTTGGGTTTTGTAATTAAACACTCATCTCGCTTTTAAACATGGTAAGTGTTAGCCCATTTTGCAAGCAAACTGATCGCAGCGTAGTTACGGTAAAAGCCAACGATGTGTATTTAATACCTAATGGTGAGCTGTGTAGACGATGTTTTTGATGGGAATGGTTTACGTTAAAAGCAAAATAATCGGTAAAAAACTTCATTTAACGTCTGGCAATAACCAAGTTACACACTCGGATAAACTGGTTTTATTAAGTCTCAGTCTATTAAATCCTAGAACTGCTGCCAATTACTGTGTTAAGAATTGCTGCAATTCTGAGAAATTGTCAGTGTTGTTATCATTATTTACGGCAATATTGCCCATTATTGCTGTGCAAATATTAAGTGCCTCGTGTGACTACAGGTACTGTGCTGCTTAGCTAATTTTAATAAGGATCAATTAATCAGAGGTTTCAATTGTGATTGGCGGTACATTTGTGATTGGCGGTACATTTCTGCACCGCCGTAAATTCAGAGTTGATAGGATTCTTAGAGATTCGCTTCGGCATATTCAGCAAGAGCAGAGCGTGGAACACCTTGCAGTTGAATGCTGCCACCGGAAGCGAAGTTTTTGAAGCGTTCGCTCAGATAAGTTAAACCCGAGCTGTTAGCGTTTAAATAGGGAGTATCAATTTGCGCGAGATTGCCCAGACAAATGACTTTAGAGCCATTGCCCGCGCGGGTAATAATGGTTTTTATCTGGTGTGGAGTGAGATTTTGGCACTCATCAATAATGATCAGGCTGTGCTGAAAGCTACGTCCGCGTATGTAATTCAACGATTTGAAGTGTAAAGGCACTTTATTTAACACGTAATCAACACTGCCGTCGCAGTCTTCGTCTTCACAGTGCAAAGCTTCAAGGTTGTCGGTAATTGCGCCTAACCAAGGACTCATTTTCTCCGCTTCTGTACCCGGTAAAAAGCCAATGTCTTCGTCAAGGCCTTGGGTGCTTCGCGTTGCAATAATACGACGATAGGTTTTTGTAGCCATAGTCATTTCAATGGCGGCAGCTAGGGCGAGAATGGTTTTTCCAGAGCCGGCCGAACCCGTTAAATTAACCAAATGCACATCTGGGTCGAGCAATAGGTTGAGCGCGCAGGCTTGATAGATATCACGTGGAATTAAGCCCCAAGCTTCGGTGGTAAGGAGTTTTCCTTCGTCGAGGTGCAGCACGGTAATTTCGTGAGCATCTACATTGATAACTCTGCCAACAAAACCCATTTCATCCAAAATAAATTGATTTGGGTAAATATTTTGGATGGGATCAACGCGGGGCAATATATGAATTGTGCGGCCTAGCTGCTGTTCGGTATCAACTTTTTCAATTTGATCCCAAAAGCTGCCCTCAAACATCAAAAAGCCTTTATGCAAATATTCAATATCTGAAATCGATTGATCATTTTGATAGTCCTGGGCTTCAATTCCGCAGCCACGAGCCTTAAGGCGCATGTTGATATCTTTAGTAACCAGCACCACTGATTGATTGGGGTATTGGGCTTTTAAAAAACAGATGTCGTTAAGGATTTTGTTGTCGTTTAGATGGTTTGGAAGAAGAGTTACATTTTCGGGGCATTTAGACATCATAATCGATAGGGAGCCGAGATGAGAGTCGGTCGCTTCGCGCATAATCGGAACACCCGATTCAACGTCTTCGGGCTCAGCTCGGCCCAGGATTTTATCGATTTCACGGATTGCTTGTCGGCAATCAGCTGCGGTTGTATTACGGCCGTTTTTAAGCTTGTCTAGCTCCTCTAAAACCGTCATGGGAATGGTTATGTGATGTTCTTCAAATTTTAATAATGCGGTTGGGTCGTGGATAAGAACGTTCGTATCAAGAACGTAGCGGATAGGAAGGTTGTTTTGGTTGTTAACAGCAATATGCGCTTGACCCATAAGCATCGATTCCTCTGAGAATGAGATGAAAGGCTTTGGTCGCGGTGCAATATACAGATAAGAGAATTATGGAATTAAACTCTTAAAATTGCATCGTCTAAACTTTTATAACATCGAATTTGAGAATTTGCCAATGAAATAGCGGGTATTAAAAATGTAAAGAAAGGGCTTAAAATCCTGAGGGGTCAATAATATGACATTGTCTTGAGCATAAATCTACTGCTTATTTTTAATAAAAGTTATACGGAAAATATCCGCGTAGAAAACTTCTAGACTTTTCAAGTTATTAGCGTTGAAAGCTGGCAAAGTAGATTGAAAAAATAAATGCGAGCCGTTCCATGAAAAAAAGACTTAACCGGTAAAAATAAAAAACTAAAAATTTTGTTAACATATATTAAGGCGGGGTTCTTACCTGTTTTTATACTAAACTTTATAGGAGCCACTGATTAACGCATCCGGGATTTAATCAGAGGACAGAAATTGAAAGTGCAATTTCTCATTTCGTCACAATTTCAATCACTTACCGTTCTTGAAATTGGCGACACATCTTTTGTCGCTCGGGACTCTAGGTTAATTAGAGTTTTCAATAAATTGATGCGGATTAATTTTGATCAAATTAAATATTTGGAATAAAAATTTAAAATATTAGCAGTGTTTAAAAATAAGACTATTTTCTGAGCTTGTGATTTTTAAATTGTTGGTTCCGTAGTTTAAAACCTAATATTGCCGCTGTTTTGCGACACACATCCTTGTGTATTGAGCGTGTAAATCCATATTATGCTTGTCTAATTAATTCGGTGAGAATTCCAAAGCTATTTGTCTAGTTACTGTAAACAGGCTTAAGTTGCTCGGTTAAACCATTTTGAATGGGGGCGGTAGCCTTATTAATACCTTCTACGCCCATATCTTGGCCAATTTGGTAACGAATCGGCATAGGCTCTGATTGTTCAACCAAGGTTAAAATAGCGTCGGCAATATTTTGTGCATCTGAAATTGGATCTTGTTGCGCGAAAAAGCCTTTAAACATGCCTAATAATTTATCACGACCTTGAGCTAATTCGCCGTAGCTTTCTAGGCAATTTTTATCACTAGGTTCTGGTGAAGAGTTAACCAACTCAGTTCCGTGGCCACTTGGCTCAATGATGCAAGTCTCGATATTAAACGAGTCTAATTCGATTTGCAGTGATTCCATGTAAGCTTCTAATGCCCATTTTGATGAACAGTAAACGCCAAAATACGGAATCGATAAACGTCCGGCTGACGAACTTAAATGAATTAATTTGCCATTTTTATTGGCACGCATTGCGGGTAAAACGGCTTTCGTGGTGTTAATTGGGCCGAATAAGTTTACATCCATACAGGCTTGCACTTGTTCATTGGTGAAGGCTTCTGTTAAACCAACGGGCATGACACCGGCATTGTTAATTAAAACATCAATGGTATTTTGTTTTTGAATTTCGCTGATCACACTGTCACATTGTTCTTTAGAGGTAACATCCAACTCAGTTGGAATTAAATCTAATTTGTTTGCCGTCGCAAACTCTGACAATTCTTTAGCAATTGCACTGTTGCGAGTACTAATGTCGCGCATAGAGGCGTAAACTTTGTGTCCAGCTTTAGCAAGAGTTTTAGCGGTTAAAAGACCAATGCCACGGCTGCTGCCGGTTAATAAAATGGTTTTTTTAGTTTGCATGATAATCCCGTTTTTAATTAAATAACGTTAGTTAATTCAGTGAAGGTTGCTCTGTAAGGGCGGTTAAAACATCTATTAATCAATGTATTTTTGAAGTATCTAATAAAACTGATTTTGGTTGATTAATGATTAATGATTAATGATTAATGGTTGATTGCAAATGCAGAGATTTAAGAAATAAATGTAAAGGCTGTGCGTTACCACTGGATTTCATGCGTGTTAATGCACCGCTCCAAGAATTCAGTAACCAGTCTGCTGCCTCAGTTCTGCTTAGGTGTTCTAAGTTTAGCGACTTTAATTCAATGGCTTTTAAACAATCGGCTATTTCATTGCTTAATTCTTGCCATTGCCGATTAAGCACATTTTTTAATTCATTATTTTCATCGGCTAATTCGGTGGTTAAATTGCACATTAAGCAACCTTGAGTAAATTGTTTGGTTTTCATATCTTGCAGGGCGCTTTCAAAAAAACCTTGTAAACGATTGATAGGCGCTAGGTGCTGATTTTTAAGAGTTTTACGTGCCGTTTCCATTTGCTTTTGGTGATAAAATTCGGAAACAGCAATACCAAACTCTAATTTACTATCGAAATAGTGATAAAACGAACCCTTGGGAATTCCGGTTTCTCGCAGAACGTCGTTAATACCAATTTGCGAATAACTGGCTTTTCTGATTAAAGCCTCTCCGGCCGCAATTAAACTCTCTTTATTACCAGAATATTTGTCATCGTTGCGCGTGCGAGCCATGGTTTTCGTTAAACTCTGATAGATTAGACTGGTCTATTTTTAACGAAATATTCGACAGAGATGTAGGCCACAAAATGGAAAACGACCTTTCTTATTTGGGAGGGTGCCTTGCCTGCGCTGCTTGAGTCGTTCTTCAGTAGAGATTCTGCTTTGGAAGCTCTTACAGATAAATTTATTGGTATGTATTTTGACGTAATTAGGGTGAATACGATTTAAACAGGCCTGCGAGCATAGTTTGCTTGTAATATTTTCAATTATGTTGTCAATATATAAAGCACCTGGTTTTCTGTTTTAGTCGTCATCTACGTCAAACTAAAGGAAACTTTGATTCACCCAGAGTTTCCGGTGACACTCTGGCAACACAAAGATGTGTCGCCAATTTCAAGAACGGTAAGTGATTGAAATTGTCAAGAAATTGGAAATCGCACTTTTAATTTTTGTCCTCTGATTAAATCATGGATGAGTTAATCAGAGGTTCTTAAATAGGGGGCTAACTTGAGTAGTACAGATGCTGTGTCTTCAAGTTGTTGCGGACACAAAAAAGTCAATGACGATCCGGTGGCGCAATCACCCGATCAAACATCTTCCCAAAATGAATCGCTGCATTCTTGCTGCGGCCCTTCGCCTAAAACCAAAGTTGAAGCTCACGAAGGTGAAGAGTCTAGCTGCTGTCATCCAAAGCAATCCATCGATTGGATGTTGTGGTCGAGCTTAATCATTTGTGCCCTCGGCTACGGCCTTTACGCATTGAACATCGATTTTGGTGTATCACAGGTAGAGACCTTAACTCACAGCGTGTTCGAGTTACTCAACACCATGTGGTTTAGTTTGTTGATTGCCTTCGTATTTGTTGGTGTTCTCGCACAAATTCCGCAAACCATTGTGCTACGTATTTTAGGCAAAGGTGGCTCAACCAGTGGTTTGGTTCGCGCCACATTGGCCGGTGTGTTAATGGATCTATGCAGCCATGGCATTCTAATGGTGGGTATGAAGCTGTATCAAAAGGGCGCTAGTCTGGGCCAAACCATGGCGTTCTTGGTGGCCAGCCCTTGGAATTCATTTTCGTTAACCTTGATCTTAATCGCCTTAATTGGTTGGCAGTGGACTCTAGCCTTTATTCTGTTATCAATGGTATTAGCAGTTACAACGGGTTGGGTTTTTGAGCGTCTTGTCGCGGCCGGTAAGCTGCCGTCTAATCCTGCTTCGTCGTCAACCGAGTTAGAAGAACACAGCCAAATACCTTTGAGTACCTTGGTGAAAGAATCATGGTCTGGAATCACCTGGAATACAGAGTTACTCAAACGCATTTTCGATGAGTCTGTGAGTGGTTCACGTATTGTCTTGCGTTGGTTGTTATTTGGTGTGGTTTTGGCGTCGTTGATTCGCGCGTTTGTCGATCCAGATGTATTCCAACAATGGTTAGGTCCATCCGTTTTAGGTTTGGCGGTAACACTCGTTGCGGCAACGATTATTGAGGTGTGTTCGGAAGGTTCCGCCCCCATTGCCGCCGATATTATGAATCGTACCTCGGCACCGGGTAATGGTTTTGCCTTCTTGATGGCCGGTGTTGCTACCGACTACACCGAGGTTATGGTCATCAAAGACACCATGAAATCTTGGAAGATTGCGTTGTTTTTGCCACTCATTACCTTGCCACAGGTTGTTGTGGTCGCTCTTATCTTAAACAATCTAGGTACATAAGCCTTATTACCCCAGCCATGGCCAGCCATAAATAGTGCTGGGGTAATCTCCTTCTTCATCTTCATGTCACGTATCTCCTATTTTGATTGATCTACGAGTCCGTGTTCTCTAGGTCAGTGTTCTCTAAAAGCGCTCACATTCCATCAAATTAGTTCAATTCCTCCTAAATATTGAAACTTTCTTGTGAAATAAAAGACATATTCAAGATTTGCTTTAGGAATTGATCAAACAATCCCTAATAATGACCACCTCGATATTTATCATAAAAATTGACTATAAGTTGACCAAAAGGGTAATCAAGATGTTGAAAAGCGCGAGATTAACGTGGAAATCTTTCATGCTGCCGGCCTTAGCAACCGCGACCTTAGCTTTTGCTGGGCAGACCTTCGCAGAAACCGCTGCTGAAAAAGCCATTGCCAAAGCGTTAGAAAGTTCGATTCGAACCGACGAAGACAAAGCGCGTGATGCCGAGCGTAAGCCTGTCGAAACTCTGACCTTTTTCGGTCTTGAACCTGATATGGAAGTTATCGAACTGTTTCCAGGTGGTGGCTGGTACACCAAAGTTTTGGGTAACGTATTAAAAGAAAAAGGTAAGCTCTATGTCGCCATTTCAACGGGTCGCGTAAAAGATCAGCTTGAAAATTGGGACTTGAAAGATGTTGAAATTCTTGCCCCAGAGTCGGAATTAACCAATACCGATATTCGCGGCGTATTTAATGTTAAAAATCTAGATTTCGCCAAAACCGGCGTAGACATGGTGTTGACCTTCCGTAACACCCACAACTTCACGCCAGAAGCTCGCGCCGAACTCAACAAAAAAGTATTTGATGCACTTAAGCCCGGTGGCGTCTATGCGATCCTAGACCACACTCGCCGCCACATGGAACCCTATTCTCGTCCAGTTTGGCGTCGTGTTGATCCAGTGTTAATGATCAAAGAAGTACAAGCCGCAGGATTTGAATTTGTCGATTACAGCGACCTGCACTACAACGCCACCGATGACCTGAAAAAAGACACCACCGACAAAAGCTTTGAAGGCTACAGCGACCGTTTTACGTTGAAGTTCAAAAAGCCTGAGTAAAATGTACTCAAAAAGAGAGCTCCGAATTGGTTCGGGGTTTTCTTTTTTTCAGTCTTTCTTGACTTAATTCTCATTTTTCGAGTCTCTTCTACCTTTAAAAATTTATAGTTCTCAAGCTATATGTATTGGAGGAATTTCTCAAAGTTAACTTGAGTATTATTATTTACATGCTTTCAATTTATTCATTCGTTAGAGCATTTGTGTCAATCTTGCTCAAAGTAGTTGAGCTTAATTTATACTAATTTACTAAAAGAGATTATTTTATGCCAAAAGGTATATTGCGGTCTGTGGGTAAGAACGGTGCAAATGAAAAAAGAGATGTAAAACTTATTCAGGTCTATTTGAATCTACACAATAAACTGATACCTCAAGGAAAAACTTTAATAGAAGACGGTGTTCTAGGAAAAAATACGACTGAAGCAATTTTAAAATTTCAGAAATCTGCGGTTGGAATGAAAAATCCTGATGGAAGAATAGATCCGAATGGAAAAACCTTTAGATTTCTCACTCTATATTTTAGCAGTTTGGAACAGGATAAAATTGAAAGGGATTTGGTCGTTAGTGGCTCCGTCACGAAGACCAAACTTAATAGCGTTACACAAGAAAAACTTAATTCTAATGCTGGCCTTGCAAGTTATCGGGTAATTTATAGTGGAGTTGAGCAATCCAAGAGGGTTGTGTCAAATTACTCACTAAATGTTATAAAACTTGCTTTGAAAGAATCAGGAATGGATGTCGCTGTGATTACATCTACTCTACGAACTCCGAGAGAGCAAGCGGCTATTATGTATAAAAACGCCAAAATAAACTTGAGCAAGCAATACGCTCTCTATGGAAAGGTTGGTGATCAGGTACTGAAAGTTTTTGAAAACAATAAAAGCAAGAGTGAAGGTGAAGTCTTAAACTTGATGATTAAGGCAATTGAGGAGTATGAAGATAAAAATCTACGAGTATCCAAACATTGTGTGTCTGAGGCAGGGTACAAAAAATTAAACATTATTGATATTGGAGTTAACTCAACCAAAGCAGTGTGCAAGAATTTCGGCTTGTCTAAATTTACTGCAGCGTTAAGACAGCTTGAAAAAGATGGTTATATTTCACGAATGATTGACGAAACTTCTAAGTCAAATTCTTGTTGGCATTTGGAAATAATTCCAAACATTAAAGCCGTGGAAAACTACAATAAAAATACGATTTTTATGCCTCAGAGATTAATAAACAGTGATGGATACATGCTATGTTAAAAAAATATATACTGTGTGTGCTAATCTGTTTCTCGGGATTTGCATGCGCGGAAAAACCTCCGCAAGAGAATCATGCTAGTAATATAACAAAAAACTCTGCTTCGAAAGTATCTGAATCACTGAGCGATAGTCAAGGTGACTCTATTGAGCTTTCTAATTGTAATATTTCGTTGGCAAGTATTCATACATTTAGGAATATAAAAGACGCTAAACTTTCTGAGATAGAGCAAAGTATCGACCCAGATAGTGGTGAGCAGGTAGTAACTCAAACTGTAAGTTACAATAACGGAGATACGGTACTTGTTAGGCAGTCTTTTTGTTATCTGTACAATTTTGAAGCAGAGTATTTTTTAACGAATGTATCAGAAGAAAATTTTAAATTAGCAATTAATCGAATTGATAATTTAATAGCAAATGTAGACCAAGATTACAAATTGAAAGCTGCACTGGCTGATGTTGTAGAATTAACGATGAATTTAAATAGCTTTGCTATAAGTGATTCCTTCGAGCATGGTCTTCCAGCTCAAGCAGTAATTTCTTCACAATATGTAGAGCACGGATTGTCTTTTAAAGTTGTTAACGAAACGGATATAGCTGCTGTCATTGATTTTTATTTTTCTCTGGGCGGTGAGGAATAGTTGCACATTAGAAAGCATCTGATTGATTCAGGTGAAGGTCAATCAGATGTCAATAATTGAAGAATACTATTTCTAATTCCTATAATATATGAATTAATTTTTAACGTTCATACTGTTTCTTCATGCTACCGACTTTTCCTATCTCCGATTTACTGCCTTCCATTCAAGAAGCCACCAGCCAAAACGATGAATTACTGCTAATTGCGCCACCTGGCGCGGGTAAAACTACGTTAGTGCCTTTGGCGTTGCTCGATGGTTTTAACGAGTTGGGAAAAATTATTGTTATTGAGCCACGCCGAATTGCGGCGCGCACGGCGGCGATGCGTATGGCGGAAATTCTTGAAGAATCTGTTGGTGAAACCGTGGGTTTTCGGGTGCGCTTACAAACCCAAGTGAGTGCGGCGACGAAAATCGAGGTGGTTACCGAAGGGGTTTTTCTGCGTATGCTTCAAGATGACCCAAGTTTAGAAAACGTAAGCTTGGTGATTTTTGATGAATTTCACGAGCGCAGTTTAAACAGCGATTTGGCTTTAGCCTTAACTCTTAATTCGAAATTATTGTTTTCTGATTTACGGGAAAGCCCGCTAAAATTGATTGTGATGTCGGCAACGCTGGATTCTCAGGGTTTATCCGGCGCGCTTTCGAGTTATTTAAATAAAACCGTTCCCGTACTTGAAAGCCCCGGAAAATCGTTTCCGGTTGAGATTGTTTATTCCGCAAAAAATTATTCTACGTTTGATGTTTATTCAGAGGTTTATGGGTTTGTTACTCAAGCGTTTTCTAAAATCGACGGAAATGTATTGGTATTTTTACCGGGAATTAGCGAGATTAATCGCGTAAAAAATCATTTAGAAGAAAACAGTCTTCAGCATTATTTTGGCCCCAATAGTGTCGAGATTTTTGCCTTGCACGGCGGTTTGTCGTTGGATGCACAAAACGAAATTGTTAGGCCCAAAAACAATAATAAAACTGCTCGTCGAGTGATTTTGTCTACCTCTATTGCGCAAACCAGTTTGACTATTCCTGGTATTACCGCCGTGGTGGATACGGGTTTGGTGCGCTTACCAGAATTTGATGCCAAAACCACGACCACGCGTTTGGTAACAAAATTGGTTTCAAAAGCGACGGCTAAACAGCGCACCGGCCGGGCTGGCCGTTTAGGGCCGGGTGTGTGTTTTCGCATGTGGAGCGAAGAAAAAGATTATCAATTACCTGAATTTGATACACCCGAAATTTTATCGTCAGATTTAACGGATTTATTGCTGCAAATAAAAGCTTGGGGAATTGATGACGTTAGCGATTTATTTTGGTTAGACGCTCCGCCAAAACATTTGCTCGGTGCGAGTATTACTTTATTAAATGACTTAGGTGCTTTTAAAGAAGGCCAATTAACGCCGCTAGGCGAACAGATGGTATTGCTTCCAGTAGCGCCGCGTTTGGCAAAAATGTTGTTAGTTGCAAAAGCTGTGGGCGTTAATACTGCTGTAAGCGAACGTAATGTTAGCGGTTATATTGAACAATTGGCTTGTAACATTGCAGCTTTAATTCAAGATTATAAACTTAAAGGTAATAGTGCAGATTTGTTTTCTGTTATTGAATCAATGAGTCAGACGGTTTCGAAAAATAATCGTGATTTATCGGCCTCGGTTAAAATTGCTCAACAGCTAATGCAGCTTGTTAAAAATCTGTCGATAAAAAACCTCTCGATAAAAAATCAAGATAATTTACTTGATTTTGAAACCTTAAATTCAGCGTTTTTATCTTCGGTTGATGTTGCCAAAGAATTAGTCGCATTTTTGCTCGCTCAAGCGTTTCCCGATCGAATTGCAAAAAAAGTTCGTGGTGAAGTCTATAAGTTAGCGAATGGGCGTGGTGCGGTATTAGATGAGCTTGATCCATTAATTGCTAGTGATTGGTTAGTGGTTATTGATTTGGGTGGGCAAAAAAATCAATCCCGCGATCGAATTTATTCAGCAGTAGCTTTGCCCAAAACGGTGATTGAAAATTCATTATCTTATTTGCAAAAAAACTCAACCGATATTCGTTGGAGCGATTCGGACGGACGTTTTTTTGCCGTAAATACCGTAAAAGTGGGCGCTATTGTTTTAAAAGAAACTCCGGTTGAAAATATTACTTCTGTGCAGCGAGTTGAGTCGTTAATTGATTGGTTTAAGAGTAAAGGCGAAACCGCTTTAAATTGGTTTACGTGGGAAGACAATGCGCTTCAGTGGCGCCAGCGTGTTCAATTATTAAAAACCATTGATCCCGATTCAAATTGGCCGGATGTTTCTAACGCCGGTTTGATGAACTCTTTAGAACTTTGGCTGGAACCTTACATTACCAATGTTAGCAATTTGTCGCAGTTAAAAGATTTATCGATGACGGCTCAACTTTCTAGCCTGCTTGATTGGCAACAGTCGCAAACTTTGGATGAACTGCTGCCCGAAAAAATTACCGTGCCTTCGGGTTCTAAAATCTCGATAGATTATCAACAAAATCCTCCGATATTGGCGGTAAAGCTTCAAGAAATGTTTGGTTTGGACGCAACTCCGACGTTGGCAAACGGTAAGGTGTCGCTGAGTATTCATTTGTTGTCTCCGGCGCGCAGACCACTGCAAATCACCCAAGATTTAGCCGGGTTTTGGAAAGGATCCTATCAAGAGGTTCGCAAAGAGATGAAAGGTCGTTATCCCAAGCATCACTGGCCTGAAGATCCCTATTCGATTGCACCTACCGCAAGAGCCAAACCACGAAAGTGATAACGCGCTTGAAATTCGTGTAACTGCTGGTTTTATGGCTGTTTTTGCATTTTCAAAATAGGCGCCCTAGGGTACAATTCGCGCCTTTTTTATTACTGGTCGCGCATTGGCGACTCGCTTGAATAGAGCCCAAATCACATTATGGAAATAGCACCTTACCAAAACGCACTTAAAGACCTGCAAAGTCGTACCGACGTGCTTAGGGGGTATCTTTGACTACGCAGAGAAAAAAGATCGCCTAACCGAAGTTGAGTTGTTGTTGGCCGAACCCGATGTTTGGAACGACCAAGAACGCGCTCAGGCATTGGGTCGCGAACGTTCTTCTTTAGAGTTGGTGGTAGAAACCATCGATAAGCTCGACCAAGGCGTTGAAGACGGCAAAGAACTCTTGTCGATGGCCGTTGAAGAAGACGATGAAGACTTGCTGGTTGATGTTCAATCAGAAATCGACGAATTAACCAAGCAGCTTGAAGTGCTTGAGTTCCGTCGTATGTTCTCCGGCGAGATGGACCCGAACAATGCTTATCTCGATATTCAATCTGGCTCCGGTGGTACCGAAGCGCAAGATTGGGCGGAAATGATTTTGCGTATGTATTTGCGTTGGGGTGAGGCGCACGGTTTTAAAACCACTCTTGAAGAATGTTCTGCCGGCGACGTAGCGGGTATTAAAAGTGCCACCATTCGCTTTGAAGGCGAATACGCGTTTGGTTGGTTGCGTACCGAAACCGGCGTGCATCGTTTGGTGCGTAAGAGTCCATTTGACTCCGGCAACCGTCGTCATACCTCTTTTAGCTCGGTGTTTGTTGCGCCTGAAATTGACGACAACATCGAAATTGAAATCAATAAAGCCGATATTCGTGAAGACACCTATCGCGCCTCGGGTGCGGGTGGTCAGCACGTTAACAAAACCGACTCTGCGGTGCGTTTAACCCATGTTCCAACCGGTATTGTCGTGTCTTGTCAGAGCGAGCGTTCGCAGCATCAAAACCGCGATAAAGCGTGGAAGATGTTACGTGCGCGCATGTACGAACAAGAGCTGCTTAAGCGCAATGCCGAAAAACAAGCCATGGAAGACAGCAAGTCTGATATTGGCTGGGGCAGCCAGATTCGATCTTACGTACTGGATGACCAGCGCATTAAAGACCTGCGTACCAGCGTACAAACCAGTAACTGCCAAGCGGTTCTAGACGGTGATCTAGACCAATTCATTGAAGCAAGTTTGAAAGCCGGCTTGTAATCGCAAGCCAACCTTTACTCTCCCAATCGAAATTAGGAATTCCTATGAGCGACAATCCACAGAACTCAGTTCAACCTCAAGATGAAAACAAATTGGTTGCAGAGCGTCGCGCTAAACTTAAACAGATCAGAGAAAGCGTTGATGTCGCTTTCCCTAATGATTTTCGACCAGAGCACAAGGCTGCTCAGTTACAAGCTCAATACGGCGAGTCTTCTAAAGAACAGTTAGAGAGCGAAGCCAATGTTGTGAGCGTTGCCGGACGTGTTATTCGTTCGCGCGGTGCGTTTATGGTGTTGCAAGATACCACCGGCACTATTCAGTTATACGTTACTAAAGATGCACGTCCGTTTGCTAAGAGCGTTGACCTAGGCGACATTATTGGCGTTTCTGGTGAATTGCATAAATCTGGTAAAGGCGATCTTTATGTGAACCTTGATCAGTACCAATTACTGACCAAGTCTTTGCGTCCGCTTCCCGACAAATTCCACGGTTTAAGCGATCAAGAAACTCGCTATCGTCAACGTTATGTCGATTTAATTGCTAATCCTGAAGTGCGCGATGTATTTACCAAGCGTTCACAAATTATCAATTTTATTCGTAACTACTTGGCCGAGCGTGCGTTCTTAGAGGTTGAAACGCCAATGTTGCAGTCAATTCCCGGTGGTGCTTCGGCAAGACCGTTTGTGACTCATCACAATGCGTTAGATTTAGACATGTTTATGCGTATTTCGCCCGAGCTGTACCTAAAACGCTTGGTGGTGGGCGGTTTTGAGCGAGTGTTTGAAATTAACCGTAACTTCCGTAACGAAGGTTTATCGACTCGTCACAATCCAGAATTCACCATGTTGGAGTTCTACCAGGCTTACGCTGACTACAACGACCTGATGGATTTAACCGAAGATTTGCTGCGCAAAATGGCGGCTACTATTTTGGGAACCACTCAGCTTAAAAGCACGGTCAAAAACGGCGATGGCGAAGTGGTGGAAGAAAAGGTGTATGACCTTGAAAAGCCATTCCATAGAATCAGCGTTTTCGACTCTATTTTGCATTTCAATGCCGATATCAGTGCTGAGAACATTTCTACCATTGAAGCGGCTACCGAAGTTTGTAAGAAACTTTCCATTCCAGTGAAAGATATCTGGGGTCTGGGCAAGCTGCAAATCGAGATTTTTGAGAAAACCGTTGAGCACCGTTTAGATGAACCTACGTTCATTACTCAGTATCCAGCAGAAGTTTCTCCTTTGGCGCGTCGCAATGACAGCAACCCGTTTGTTACCGATCGTTTTGAGTTCTTTGTGGGTGGTCGTGAAATCGCGAATGGCTTCTCTGAGCTTAACGACGCAGAAGATCAGGCCGAACGCTTTATGGCGCAGGTTGCCGAAAAAGACGCCGGTGATGACGAAGCAATGCATTACGACGGCGACTATGTGTGTGCGCTGGAATACGGTATGCCTCCAACGGCGGGTGAGGGTATTGGTATCGATCGTTTGGTGATGTTGTTTACCGATTCGCCGTCAATCCGTGACGTTATTCTGTTCCCTGCAATGAGACCCTTGTTAGATACAAAATAACTTCAGTTTCTGTAATAAAAAGCCGCCGAAAGGCGGTTTTTTTATACTTTTTATTTTTTACGAACCTCGGACCAACTTATCCATGACTGAATCAGAGTGAAGAAATTGAAAATACGATTTTCAGTTTCTTCACAATTTCAATCACTTACCCATCTTGAAATTGGCGACATATCCTTGTGTCGCTAGAAACTCCAGGTTTATTGGAGTTTCTGTTAATTTATTAAAAAACTGTTATCGATAGTTTTTGTTTTTAATTATTAACCAGTGTCCAAAAAACTAAGCTAATAAATTACCGAATACGTATGAGCGATACGAATAAATTAACATTCGGTTTTAGTTTAACGGATTAAGAAAAACCTTTAAATGCTGCATATAGAATGCAAAATTTGATTTTAGTGAACTGTGTAGAGTATTTGTTTACTGGATGCGGAAAAATTCAAATTAATCCTTTTTTTCTATCTGGAATGCGTATATAAATGTAGCTTATAGGGATTGACCTACTAAGGTCTTACTTTTAAAGTCAAAATTAGAAATTTGGTTGGAAAAAATCAATAATATCAACTAAGTTTTCTTGACTGTGCTCAAACAAATGTTAGTTAGACGGTTCTTTGCATCAATTAACTTGATGGTTTTAACAGGTGTTTAAACTGACTTTTAATGCTTTTAGGAACCTTTGATTGACTCATTCGTGATTTAATCAGAAGAAAGAAATTGAACTGTGATTTTTAGTTTTTACAATTTTAATCACTTACCGTTCCTGAAATTCGTGACGCATTTTTATGTCACCGGAAACTCTAGGTTGATCAGAGCTTCCCTTAGCTAAGTTTATTTAAAAATAATAAAAGCAGGTTGTATCTATAATTTTCGTAATAAACCTAATATTAGAGCCTAATTACAAAAAATACTTTTGCTTTTTTAATTTTTAATGGTTGGCTTTTAATAATTTTATCGTATTGGTCTTATTGAAAATTCGAGAACACAATGCGGTGTCATGGTTTATTATGACTCGCTCTTAGCAATATTCGAATTTCGTTTAAGGTGATATTCATGAATACGTTGGTGAGTTTCAATCTTAATATTTTCTTAAGAATGAATACTTACTATTGAGATGGCCAAGGCGTATTGGTTTTCGTTTGTGTTGGCTTGTTTCTAAACTTTTTGCTGATTCAAATGGGAGGCTAAAGTGTTACTAAAAGTTAAGGTGTCCGGCTCGCTGGTTGAAGTCTGCAATCTTTCAGAGTTGATGGATCCATGCACTAAACGCATTCACGTTCGTGAGCTGCGTGGTTACAAAAATGCACAACCTGTGCATTTGCAAAAAAGCGATTTAACATTTGTGTCTGGTGAACCTCTGCCAACGTGCTGGTTACAGGTGCATTTAAACTATTCAGTTCGTCAAGCGCCTCACGCAAAAGCCAGTTAAGTATTCTATATTTTTAAGCCACTTCGTTCTGGATTTTAAATATTAATTATTATAAAAAATTAATGGATTAAGTGGCTTAAAAATAGACCTTTCTCATGTATTAAATTCCTTTCTAAGATTTCTGTATTTATTAGTGCGATAAAAACTCTGATTAACTCATCTATGATTTAATCAAAAGGCAGAAATTAACGGTGCAATTTTCAAGCTGTTCATATTGTCAATCACTTGTTATTTTCGAGGCTGGCATTACATCACTGTTTTGCAGGCAACTCTCGCTTAATCAGAGTTGCCTGTATTTTGTTTCATTACTCTCGATGAATATTCCTTCATAACACTTCTAAATGAATGGTTAGCGAACTTATTTGCAAATGTTATTATAGCGCTTTGGTTAACTCACCCATGATTTAAGCAGAGAACAGAAGTTGACAATGTGATTTCCGAATTCTTCACACTGTCAATCATTGATTGTTCTTGAAATTGACGACACATGCCCGTGTCACTGTAAACTCTGGGCCAATTAGAGTTTCCTATGTATTTCAGTTAATCGTTACTGAAGCAATAAGAGAGTTAAAGCGTGTCTAAAATACAGCTATCAAAATCCTGGTTACAGCATTTGCAACCAGAGTTTGAAAAGCCTTATATGCAGCAATTGCGAGCGTTTTTATTGGCGCAAAAGCACGAAGGTAAAACTGTATATCCACCCGGTAATCTTATTTTTAACGCGTTTAACACGACAGACTTCGACAAGGTTAAAGTTGTTATCCTCGGGCAAGATCCTTATCACGGCCCCGGTCAGGCCCATGGTTTGAGCTTTTCGGTGCCTAAAGGTGTTCGTACTCCACCGTCACTGGTTAATATTTATAAAGAAATTGAGCGCGAGTTTGGTATTACTCCTGCTAATCACGGTAATTTGGAACACTGGGCGGAACAGGGCGTGTTGTTGTTAAACGCAACACTTACGGTTGAGGCGGCTAAGGCGGGATCTCATCAAAACCAAGGTTGGGAAATATTTACCGACTGCGTTGTAGAAGCCTTAAATCTTCATCGCGAGAATTTGGTTTTTCTGCTTTGGGGGAGTTACGCGCAGAAGAAAGGTCGAGTTATTGACCGACATCGGCATTTGGTTTTAAGTGCGCCACACCCTTCACCTTTGTCGGCACACCGCGGCTTTATTGGCTGTGGCCATTTTCGCGCTGCTAATGATTATCTGAATCAGCATGGCATAGAGCCTATCGACTGGGCTTTGCCATAATTTCCATCGGAAGTATTGGCTTGTGTGTATTTATTTAAGCATATCCATAGCCATGGCCATTTCTTCACTTAAGTCTTCCATTTCGGTGGCTTGCATGTCTGGATCTAGCCCTAAGCGTTTAAATGCCAGTACTTTGTTGTAGTTAATTTTAGACAATGGATGCTTACCGCCCATATGACTTTGCAACAAGGCGACCGTGACAATATCTGCATAGTCAGCAATGGGAATATCACGGGCAAAATCGAGATGCTGAGAGGGAACACGTTGAATTTCCGCGGAAAAATCCCAGGTTTGTAGAATGCGATTGCCTATGGCTGGGGAGAGTTTCTCTATGACTAGATCTAAAGTGATGGCGTCGGATAAAAGCTCGCCGTGATCTTCTGCGTAGGTAAGAATTGGCAATGAACCGATCGAATGCACTAACCCAGCGAGAGTCGCCATATCCGCTTTGAGATGTTCTGCTCGGTGTCGACACAGTACGTTGCAAATGCCAGCAACTTCGGCAGACCGATTCCAAATTTCGCGAAGTCTTTTATCAACCAAGTCAGATGTTGCCTGAAACATTTGCTCCATAGCCAAACCTGTGGCGATATTGCAGGTGTAGGCCATTCCCAAACGCATCAATGCCATTTTCAAATCATCTATATGCTTAGAAGCCCTAAGGAGTGGACTGTTTGCGACTTTGATAAGTCGAGCAGAAAGAGAAGGATCGGTGCCAATTACTTGTAGCAATGAATCCAAGGTTGCGTCTGGATCCATTGCAATGTCACGAACTTTAATGGCTACCTCGGGCAGTGTAGGCAGGACCAAATCATCGTTTTTAATTGCCGTTAGAATTTCTATTCTGACACGTTCGAAGACGTTCGGCATTTGGGCTCCTTGGGATCAACTTCGGTCTTAAAATGAATCTGCAAGGAGCCGCGGTGCGATTAATTAAGCCTCGCTTGTCTCCTCTTGTTCATTAGTTATAGCATAGGGTAGAGGAGCGAAACGGAGTTTTGTGACTTTTTGAGACTCTAGGTAGACTTCTCCAGACTTATAAGCAGAATCTAAAATACATACCAGAAGCTCATAACTAAAATCGTCGGTTGGTACAACGTTAACAATTTCACCAATTGACTGTTGGGTATCTTCACCAAACAACTTGTCACCGGCTTTTGGTATGGTTTCTATATCGGCAATTGCACGGTAGGTATGACGTTTTTGTTTGCCAAGATACTGCATTCTTGCAACCACTTCTTGGCCGGTGTAACAGCCTTTGGTGAAGCTCACTGCCCCCACTTGCGTGAGATTAATGGTTTGTGGCACAAAATTTTCGGTCGTGTCGGCATTAATCCACACTCTACCTTTGCGAATTTCATCAGCTCGCCATTCACTGGTGGCGCCTATGGCACATAAGGGTTCGAGCTTTAACCAGTAATCTTCAATTTTGTCGGCACTAACCCAACACTCGATAACGTCATCGTCAGTACGAATTAGGGTGAAATCGCCACTGTGAATGGATTCCATAAAGGTAGAGGGCGCCTTACCGAAAATATCGGACACAATGTTTTCGCAGGTATCACCTTTCAAGGCGATGCAGAGCTTAATGTCTGAATCTGGGACATATTTAGCCTTAGAGAAAACCATATATTTACCTAACGATTTTCTGGCAACGTCTTCAAGACTTGCGTCGCAACGCAGTGTTACTTTGTCGTCTTTCGCACAGGCTAAAAAGTTAAATATCACTCGACCTTTAGCGTTGCAGTGTGCGCCGTATTGCGCGGAATAGTCGCTAAGGTTAGTGATGTCACAGGTGACTTGGCCTTGAAGGAATTTTTTTGCTTCTTCACCTTCAATTTGAAGTGTGCACATATTGGTAAGTGCAAATAAGCGAGTGTTTGTGTTGGCAGACGCTGCGCGCTCGGACGTAGCCATCAGTTCACCGTCTACCAATTGCAGTCTGTTTGTTTGTAGAAACTCTAACCAACTGGCAAAACTGGACATGAATAGCGTGCTCCTGTAAGTAGTTTTTGAGTGTATTGATCTTCGGTCTATCAAAGATTAAACCATGTTGATATCCGTCTGTGAGTCGATTGTACTGATAATCGTTCCAATTTTAAGGAGTTTTTAAAGCATAGAGCGTAAATATCGGTATAATTGCCGACGTTCAAAGTAACCATCGATGAGTGACAGAATGGAAAAAAACCGACTTTTGTGGGCTGCGCGCCGGGGTATGCTAGAGCTTGACTTGGTTTTGCTACCTTTCATAGAGAATATCTACGCAACATTAGAAAAAGAAGATCAAGATAGATTTGACGCTCTGCTTGAATGTGAAGATCAAGACATGTTCAGCTGGTTTATCGATAAAGTTGACCCAGAAGATCCGGAAACGCTAAAAATTGTCCGAATTATCCGATCACATACCGGCCTTCAGCCAGAAAATTAATCTTGCTCTTATGTTGCCAGGATTTATTTTCTGGCAGCATTTATTGGTATTGATAATCTGGATAGCCGCACTGTGTATTTCTTCTCTGGCTGTTGAGGTTGTTAGCCTGCTTTGTGCAGTGGTCAGCTTAGCCATTGCGTACAATTTTTTTCGAATACGCCAACGATATTCTGGGTATTTGATGTTTGATCGGCAATCTTGGAGTTATTGCTCGCCGCACCTTCCACCTTGTCATTTACGTTTAGTTTCTTACTCCATTTTATTTCGTGGAATTATCATACTCAGATTTAATAACGATGCTAAACGGCTTCATAAAAATATTGAGTATTTTTTTACGACAAAAACACTCGATCTTGTTACCTTTCAACACATTAAGATTCTTGCAGAAACCAAAAAACTCATTGTCTAATTTTATAGGAAGCTCTGATTAACCTAGAGTTTCCAGCGACACAAGGATGTGTCGCCAATTTCAAGAACGGTAAGTGATTGAAATTGTGAAGAAATTGGAAATCGCATTTTCAATTTCTGTCCTCTGATTAAATCAGGGATGAATTAATCAGAGGTTCCTATAGTCAAAACTTTAGTGAGATTATGGTTGCGCTGTTACTACATATATTTCATGTATTCGTTGATTTTAAACAGTATTTAACTTGTCTAGAAATCTCTGACCAGTGTACCCATGATTTAATCGGAGTTTTTCCTAATTGTTCTAGTCACAAAATACGATACAGAGATTAATTTGAATTGTTGATGAATTTTAAATTATACCGGTGTGTGAGATCGTTCTCTGTTGTATTAAGTTTTGAAAAGATACAAGCTTAAGAAAAGTGTTGATTTATATCGGTCTTTAATTTTCGATAATTCAAATATACACAGATATAAAATATAATTTTTAATCATCACGGGATAGATTCTAAATTTTCCTGATCAACTGGCTTGCATTGTTTTTAAGACTAATTGGAATTTCAGCCACTCTTAAAATATCTGTCCTGTAAAATATCTGTCATGGGAGATTTATAAATCATGTTGGTTTTGTCTGTTTTTATCTTGAGTAGTCGTGCTAGAATCTTTGCGCTTACAAAAAATAGAGCAATAGGAACTTTTGATTAACAAATCCTTAATTAATCAGTAATTAGATGTTGGAAATGTAATTTTCAATTCCTTCACAGTTTTAATGGTTGCCCTTATTTAAATTCATGGCACATCTCTGTGTCAGTAGTACTCAGATATTATAAAGATTTTTTTAATATTCACTTAAACAGAAAATAAATTTTAATAATAAGTTTTAGTGTTAAAGCATCTTTATTTACACCTCAGTCTGAGTGATCGTTATTTTTAGTGTGAAGTTGACTTGCGTCACGTTTTTGCCAGTTACTTTTCGTGTTTTTCACATAACTGTAAAGTTTCCGACGCTTTTTTTAAAAGAAATACGATTTTTAAAATTAACCATTGCTGATCAATTAAAAATCACTTGAGTTTTAGGATTGTTTTTTAGTAACCTATAAAAACAAATAAGAAAGGTTACTGGTTTGTTTGGCCATACGGCTATGTTTGAGAGAATTCCGTTAGCATCGTTGTGAAGTGTTTGTCTTCAACACTGCTAAATATATAAGAATAATAGATTAATTATTTCCACTCGGTGACTATCACCAAATACATTAAATCAACCAAAAAAATATTGATTCATGGGACTGTTATGAAACTTTCAAAAAAAATAATGACTTCGGCTGCTCTAGTTGCTGCTACTACCCTTGCAATTTCATCTGCTCACGCGTCTTACCTAGAGAGAGTTGCAACTCTTTCTAACGCAGCCGAAGGCAATGAGTTACTTATTTTTACTCAAACTAAATCCAACGGTTTAGTGTTGCTAGATTCTGTTTCTACCGGTGGTTTTGGTACTGGTGCACCTTTAGTTTCTAACCAAGATGCGTTAATTGTTAGTGACGACGGTGACTTTATATACGGTGTAAATACTGGAAGTAACAGCATTTCTGTATTCAAAATCGGCCGTAAGGGCGTTAAATTAATTCAAACGATCGATTCACAGGGTGATCGTCCTATCAGCTTGACCCAAACCGACGATCTTCTTTATGTGGTGAACGAAGGCACCGACAATATTGCAGGTTACAAAGTTAAAAAAGACGGCAAATTAGAAATTCTTGAAAATTCTGTAGCCAGCTTAAGCGGTTCAGGTACAGCGCCTGCGCAAATTAGTTTTTCTCCAGACGGTGATTTCTTGATTGTTACCGAAAAGCTCACTAACTTGATTGTTACCTATCCTGTACTAGAAGATGGTCGTCCTGGTGAGTTGGTTGCCACAACTTCTGCATTGCCTGTTCCTTTTGGTTTTGATTTCGACCGTTTTGGTCACGTAGTGGTTTCTGAAGCTGCCGTACCAGGCGGTCCAGATATTGGTTTGGGTGCCGGTGTTTCTTCTTATGAATTGGAAGCCGACGGTAGCTTGTCTGTGTTAACTGGTGGTGTGTTGAACTCTGGCCGTGCAGCTTGTTGGGTAGAATTTAGCAAAAACGGTCGTGTTGCTTATGTCACTAACACCGTTTCAAACTCTGTTTCGGTATACACAACCAACCGTCACGGCGATTTAACTCTTGCCAACGACATTGCTGCGACTCTTGATGCCGGTTTCCCATCGGACATCGCACTGTCGCAAAATAGCCGAGTGGTTTATGTGTTAAGTAACGCGGGTGGTTTTATCAACTCGTTCTCTGTTGAAGATCGTACCGGTCTTGTGTCAGTTTCCGAAACCGCAGAGCTTCCTTCTTCAGCTAACGGTTTGGTAACTTTTTAATTTTAGGATTAAATTGTTTTAAAAATTTTAACTTTTTTAAATTTTTACCAAATCTAGGTTAATGTTGTATTTTTAATTTTGATTGGTTATTTATGAAAGTAGATAACAGTGTTTTAGTGTAAGTAACAATTTTACGCTTTTCATGTGTTGTTATTTAAAAAGGGTCTATGTTTTACATAGGCCCTTTTTTATTTTTGGGTTTTAATCACAAATAGTTATTTTGTGGTTTTTAAAAATGACTTTTTATTTGGAAGTGAACAAATTATTTGAATTCATTGGTAAGTATTTTTCGGTATTCGCTAAATTATATTTTCTAAATTATGGATGTGTGTAATTCACTGAAAGTGTTGGGTGATTTGCATTTCCTTTCTTTTTAATTATCACAAATCTAATAATTTATCTGGAGACTTTTGTGAAAAAGTTTTTACAAGTTGGTTTATGCTCAGGGTTTTTATCGGCCGTTTTATCTACTGCTTCTTTTACTGCTAACGCGTATTATTTTCCAAGAGTTGCAACCTTAACAAATGATCTCGAAAATAATGAATTAATGGTTTTTGCTCAACTTCCCGGTCAACAAGGATTAAAATTAATTCAATCAATTCGTACAGGCGGAACGGGTTTACAAGCCGCGCTTGGCAATCAAGACGGTTTAATTGTTAGTGAAGATGGTAATTATTTGTACGCAATTAATCCGGGTAGTGACAGTCTCTCAGTTTTTGCTATTAAGTCTACAGGGGTTGAATTAATTCAGACTGTTTCTTCACAAGGAATAATGCCGCTGAGTTTAACGCAAAATGATGATTTATTATTTGTTTTAAATGGTGGTTCTGATTCTATTGCGGGTTTTAGTATTAATTCAGACGGTACCTTAGCGTTTATCGATGAATCATTGGGCCAATTAAGCTCTACTGGAACAGCACCAGCACAAGTGAGTTTTACGCCTGATGGCGCATTTTTGATTGTTACCGAAAAAGTTACTGGTGTAATTTCGACATTCCCGGTCACCGACGAGGGTGTTATTGGTGAGCGTGCTGGCATCGCTTCTGAAAAACCGTTTCCATTTGGATTTGACTTCGATCGCTTTGGGCACGTTTTGGTATCTGAGGCAAACCCGTTCGGCACTGACGGTGGATCTGTAACTTCCTATAATATTTCTGCAAACGGAAACTTAGAATTATTAGATTCTGCTGAGCTTAATGGACAAAGAGCAACTTGTTGGCTAAAAACCGGTAAAGGCGGACGATTTGCTTACGTTTCTAATACGTTTTCCGAAACGATTTCTTTGTATTCTGTGGATCGTGACGGCGACTTAGTGTTAACCGGTGATGATGGTCTGGTGGCTGAACTGGAAACAGGTGATGTACCCATTGATATCGCCTTTTCTGACAATGGTCGTATTTTTTATGTTTTAAATGAAGGTAACGACGGCAGTATTGCTTCTTATCAAGTTACCGGAGCGAAAGGTTTGCGCCTGATGGATCGCAATGAAGATGTTCCTGCGTTTTCAACCGGTATCGTAGCGTTTTAAATTGCAAGTGTTTTAGATTTTAATGAGTCTAATGGTTAAAGTGACGAATAAAAAAGCCCTTTTAAAAGGGCTTTTTTTAATTTTATATTAATTGAATACTCGGTTTTTCAGCTTCTACCAACAACGACATCTTGCGCAGCAAAGTTAATAGGTACCAGTACAGTGTCACGTGCGAAGGGTTTTAAATTGGGAAAATCTAACGAGTAGTGCAAGCCGCGACTTTCTTTGCGTGCCATTGCAGAGCGAATAATCAGTTGCGCGACAACCGCCAAATTGCGAAGCTCAATTAAATCGTTGCTCACTTTATAATTTGAGTAGTACTCGCTAATTTCATTTTGCAGTAATTTAATTCGATGATTGGCTCTTTCTAGCCGCTTTCCTGTTCGAACGATACCAACGTAGTCCCACATAAATCGACGCAATTCATCCCAGTTGTGGGAAATAATAACGTCTTCATCGGAATCCGTTACTCGACTCTCGTCCCACTCTGGTTGATATTCTGGCGACTTAATCGAATCAATAGTCTCTATAATTTTTAGTGCTGCCGAGCGTCCATAAACCAAACATTCCAACAATGAATTGCTGGCCATGCGGTTGGCGCCGTGAAGACCGGTAAATGACGACTCACCAATAGCGTAGAGGTTGAGTAAATCGGTTTGGCCAAATTGATTTACCATAACACCACCGCAGGTGTAGTGGGCGGCAGGTACAACGGGTATCGGTTGGCGAGTAATATCAATTCCGTATTTTAGGCATTCGGCTTTTACGGTAGGGAAGTGGCTGTTAATAAACTCAGCGGGTTTATGGGATATATCCAAATAAACGCAGTCGCAACCGAGTCGCTTCATTTCATGGTCAATTGCGCGCGCGACCACATCTCTGGGGGCCAGCTCTGCAAGTTCATGAAATTGATCCATAAATCGTTCGCCACTAGGCAGTTTTAATATCGCACCTTCGCCGCGTAATGCTTCTGTGAGCAAAAAAGTTTTAGCGGTAGGGTGGTACAAGCAGGTTGGATGGAACTGGTTAAATTCCATGTTGGCAATGCGGCAACCTGCGCGCCATGCCATGGCAATTCCGTCGCCACTGCAACCGTCTGGATTGCTGGTGTAGAGATAAACTTTACTGGCGCCACCTGTTGCGAGAATTACGACTTTGGCTTGAAAGAGTGAAACGCTGTCGGCAGTGCGGTCATAGATGTAGGCGCCGGTGCAGCGATACTTTGGTGAATCTTCGTCGGCTTGAGTAATGAGATCAACGGCAATGTGGTTAGATAATATATCAACATTCTTTTTGTGTTTTACCGCATCGATAAGCGTGCTGTGAACGGCTTTGCCTGTTGCATCGGCACTGTGAATGATTCTTCGATGGGTGTGACCACCTTCTTGGGTTAAGTGGTAGGTATCGCTGTGTTCTTCTTTAGTGAAACGTACGCCTTCTTCTATAAGCCATTCGATGGCTTGACGGCTGTTTTCTACCGTGAATCGCACCGCATCTTCGTGACAGAGACCGGCACCGGCGATCAATGTATCTTTTACGTGCTTATCAACACTGTCTTCCGAATCTAAAACCGCTGCAATACCACCTTGAGCCCACCAGGTTGAACCATCGGTGAGTTCGCCTTTACTGATCAAAGCAACCGAATACTGCTCGGGAATGTGTAGGGCGGCCGTTAGTCCTGCTGCACCCGAACCGATGATGAGCACGTCGTGAAAATGTTTTTGAGTCATAGCGCTAGGTGTCTCAAGCAAGATTTTATAGTTGTTGTGAATATTACAGTCGTGTTACTTATAAAATTTGGCGGCAGTATATACATTTTGTCGGTTTGCTCACAGCCAAGGACATTTCAAGAATGGAAGCGATACTAAAAAAACTGAATTTGAAAGAACTTTCAAGATGGTTGATGTGTCATTGTCCCGGTTTTTCATTCTAGCCTGATAAAAATTGAATGATGTCGCAAAAATCGACATCCGGCTAGTTGGCAATTACGTCACCTAAAGACACAGGGATTGATTTTTAATGCCAATAATTTGCTGGTGTAGTTAAAATCTAATAGGTTTTTTCGTTATTTGGCTGTGATTTGATAAAATTTCTCAAGCGTCCAGTTTAATCTCGTCAACTCAGCCCTTATTATTGCAAACCTATTGTTAGGTCACTGTGCCCTTGGATTAAGTTTGCCATTTGGCAATTGTTGGAGATATGAATGACGGGCCAAAATACGCCTAATTCTGATCAACAGCTTGTTGAGCGGGTTCAAAAAGGCGACAAGCGTGCGTTTGACATGCTAGTGCTCAAGTATCAGCACAAAATCATCGCTATAGTTGGTCGTTATATAAAAGATAATGCCGAAGTGTATGATGTGGTGCAGGAAGCCTTTATCAAAGCATACCGGGCGCTTGGGAATTTCCGTGGCGACAGTGCTTTTTATACTTGGTTGTACCGAATCGCCATCAACACCGCTAAGAATCACTTAGTCTCTCGTGGTCGACGTCCACCGGCATCGGATGTAGATGTAGATGAGGCCGATTTTTACGAAGGCAGCGATGCTTTGCGCGATACAGAATCTCCCGAAGGGGCGATGATGCGCGATCAGTTGCAACAAGTTGTTAACGACACTATCAAAGCGTTGCCCGAAGATTTGCGAACAGCTTTAACACTTCGTGAAATGGAGGGTTTGAGCTATGAAGACATTGCAGAAGTAATGGAATGTCCGGTTGGAACTGTACGTTCTCGGATCTTTCGGGCTCGTGAAGCAATCGATAAAGCCATTCGTCCGCTTGTGGTTTGAAATTTTTACAAATTTTTTGAAAAAGTTTGTGAACCAAATCTTTGCTGTTGAGTCCATTGGATACACAAACATTCAGTTTCTATTAATAAAGTTTGAACTTGATCAATCTAATTACTGCAATATAACAGCTGTGTGCTTTAAAAATTTAGAGCATCAGCTTTATAAAAAATAGGTACAAGTGCGGTACAGTACTTATTAACAGTAGATTTCTTGTGTAAATTTTATGTCTAGCTGAACTAAACCATACCAATTACTAACCGAGTTTGTTAAATGGCACAGATCAACGATAAATCTATGTTTGATGAAACTTTAAAGCAGTCATTATCCGCTCTTATGGATGGCGAAGCTTCTGAGCTTGAAGTTCGTCGTTTGTTGCAGCAGTCCGATAAAGACGCTGAAGTTCGTGAAACTTGGTCTCGTTACCAGTTGGCTGGCCGCCTTCTTCGTGGTGAGCAAGCCGCGGTACCAATGATTGATCTGAGTGCCAGCATTTCTGAGCTTATCAGCGAAGAAGAGACTCATTCTGTTGCCGCTCCTGTCGAGAAAAAAGCTGGCCTTAGCCGCTTTTTTGGTCATGCAGGTCGCGCTGCGATAGCAGCCTCCGTTGCAGTTGTTGCTGTGTTCGTTGTTAATACTTACCAAGGCGCTCCTAGCGAAGGTGCTGCGCCAGTTGTTGCTGAGATCCAAGCACCAGCTTCTAGCAATAACGATGCGGCTAATTTACCAATTGGTTACGGCACTGACGGTTTGAGCGCACGTACGGTAAGTACAGATTCTTCGCGTTACGATGAAAAGCGTCGCAGTGCACAACCTGTTCAGTTTATTCCTCGTACCGACTCAAGAACTGGACAATCTGAAGTTTCAAATGCAGTGGTAGAAGAAATGCTTCGTCAATTAATGATTGAGCACGCAAATACTGGCATGTCTACCCAGGGTGATGTTCCGTTCGAGCGACTACCTCGCATTGAATCTGAGCAGTAATTTATAACTGTGCGTTTTGTTATTTAAATTGTATTTCTTCGGTTAGTAATACTTTAGGTGACAAAAACGGTATTCCTAAAAGGCTTCGAAAGAAGCCTTTTTAGTTTCTGGGTGTTGTTCAACTGTGTTAAGTTGCTCCCGGTGAATAATTCATTTAATGATGGTTGAATTTAATTGAGGCGCTTTAATGTTGATGGGGCTGTGTTTGCGTAAGTGGCAAATGTCTTCAAAAAAGTTGGTCGCAGTGGCACTGATTGCTTGCAGTCTGTCTTCTGGACAGGCTTACGCAGATACTCATATTGATACAGGTTCTTCGGATGCCCCAGCATTAGAGCTGCTGCACAATATGGGCGAAGCGCTTTCGGTTACGAGTTACAGGGGCATATATACACACGAACATTCGGGTAACATTGATTCTATTCAAGTCGAGCATGGTATAACCGAGCAATTACAAGCTGAGCGTCTTCAACACTTATCCGGCTTCAACAAGGCTATTATTCAGCGCTCAGATACAGGATTATGCTCAGAGATAGATCCCGAAACTTCTAACCTGCCTCGCTCCGACGATCTTTTGGATGAGCACTATCGAATTCAATTCTTGGGTGAAGATAAGGTTGCCGGTAGAAAGGCCTTTGTTGTTAACGCCACTCCTCGCGATGAATATCGACATGGATTTCGCTTAGCAGTTGATGCTGAGACCTTCATGCCTTTAATGATGATGATTATTCAAATCGAAAACAGTCGAGTACTGGATCGCTTCCAATTTGTTAGTTTTGAGCCAGTAATTTTGTCTGAAAATGATGAGTTGGATGAAATTCAGCCAGAACCTAACGACATTCTGTTAATGTCTGGTTGTGTTGAAGCGGTTGATTTGGCTCGTTGGCGTTTGGGATGGGTTCCCAATGGTTTTCAATTAGTCTCTGCCAAGGTGAGTGAAAGTACCGACATGCTGGCGTTCAGTGATGGCATCAGTCGCTTCTCGGTGTTTGTGAGTAGTTCTCAAAGCGGTAAAACCCTTGAGGGCGAGGCTCGTAGAGGCGGTACTTTGGTGTATCTCGACAAAGTTGTTGCGGCGGGTGAGTTGTACCAGGTTTCTGTGGTTGGTGAAGTGCCTATAAACACCGCGCGCAAGGTCGCGTCGGCGTTAATCCCCTTGGCTAAGCGATAGATTTCAACTTTACAAGCCAGTTTGGCGCGAGTTTTGTTGGCTGGTAATGTGTTTTGATCGTAATGTATTGATCGGTGATTAATGCCACTTGATAGTAAGCGGTCTATACGCTTTTTTAGTACTACCGCACTACCAAGTTTTTAAGAAGCTCTAGTTCAATTTGGGTTTCCAGTGACGCAGTAATAGTAATGTCTCGCCAATTTCAGCAAAGAGTAGATGATTGAAATGGTGAAGAAATTGGAATCCGTATGGGTCATTACCCTCTGATTAAATCGTGAAAGAGCTAATCGGATGTTTCAATATTTGGATTTTTTGACGTTGCATAACCGTATATTCGGAGAGTAGAAATGTTAACTGAAACTGGCCGTGTCGTTGCTGTTGAAGAAACTGCATTGTGGGTGCAAACCATCCGTAAATCTGCGTGTGGCCAGTGCTCTGCTCAAAAAGGTTGTGGTCAAGCAGTATTGTCTAAATTCGGTAGTGAGGTTGGTTATTTGAAGGTTGATCTTAACGGGCGTGATCCATCGCGTTATCGTTTAGATGACACAGTAACCATTGCTATTGGAGAAACGGTTTTTTTAAAAAGCTCACTGATTATCTATTTATTGCCGTTATTATTTTTAATGGCTTTTATTGGTTTGGGTGAATTTTTTCAACTGAGTGAATTATTGTCGGTCGGTTTGGCTGTGATTGGGTTGTTGATGGGTGGTGTGGTTACTCGGTGGGTCTTAAGTCGTGTTAATCGAAGAGAATCTATTGAGCCTATCTTACTCGATACAATTACCCCTTCCGCCTGCTAATATTTCTGAAGTTTGAATAATCAATGTCGCGTTTTTATTCGTTAGTTGGTTGCTAAAACTTAATTACTCTTTTTTACGCGATTCAGCTGCTTAAGTTCGCTGAGCCTCGTACTTCTGATTATTTTCTGGGACTCCAACGATAGAGTTGGAGATTTCTCTTTTTTATCTCTGCGTTAACGCCGATAAATTTTGCGTCGTTCTGCCAGTGCATTATTCAGTGCAGTACTGATACTCTTTATTTTTCTGTGCATTCGTATTTTTAAGAAGTTGCGGTCGCACACATAGTATTCTATTTATAGGAAACTCTGATTAACCTAGAGTTTCTCGCGACACAAGGATGTGTCGTCAATTTCAAGAACTGTAAGTGATTGAAATTGTGAAGAAATTGGAAATCACATTTTCAATTTCTGTCCTCTGATTAAATCAAGGATGAGTTAATCAGAGGTTCCTATAGTCTTGCTGTTCGCGATGAAGTTATCGAATGCTAGGATAAAAAAATACACGTTGTTATTACTTTTTTCGTTGAACTTTAAATAATTTGAAATAACAAAGCTAGGCACCATATTCATGGCTGACCGAGGTGCTCACAGAGCTTTTTGGATGCAGATTTTTCTGTTCTGAGAGTTGTACGATGTATCTCTACCGGATAAAAAAACCGAATAAACGTTTCGTTATTTGGCTATTAAAATTAGGAGGAGCTTAAATGCGTTGGCCAAATGTTGCTACCGCTTTAATACTGTTGGTTGTTTCTTTTTCTGCATCTGCCCAGAAATTACCGAATTTCGCAGATTTGGTTGAGGCGCAAAGTCCGGCCGTAGTAAAAATTAACACTGTCTCTAGAGCTAACCGCTCTCGTCAATCCATCATTCCTGATACTCAACAATTGCCAGACATATTTCGTCATTTTTTTGACCCAAGAAATATTCCCGAGCGTGAGCAGCGCGCCATCGGCTCTGGCTTTTTAGTATCTAGCGACGGTTATTTGTTGACGAATAACCATGTGATCGACGGTGCTGATGAAATTGTTGTGCGTTTGCAAGATCGACGTGAGTTCACTGCCGAGCTTATTGGCACCGACCCGCGCTCTGACATTGCACTGTTAAAGATCGACGCTGAGAAATTACCCTATCTGACTTTCGCCAAAGAGGAAGAGTTACGCGTGGGTGATTGGGTGTTGGCCATTGGTTCTCCATTTGGTTTAGATTTTACAGCCAGTGCTGGTATCGTTAGTGCGATTGGCCGCAGTATTCCATCAGAAGATAATGGTAACTACGTGCCATTCATTCAGACAGACGTAGCGATAAACCCAGGAAACTCGGGTGGCCCTCTGTTTAACTTGAAAGGCCAAGTGGTTGGTATTAACTCACAGATCTACACGCGCTCAGGTGGCTCTATTGGCTTGTCGTTTGCGATTCCAGCAAGTGTAGCGATTAATGTGTTTGATCAACTTAAATCTAAAGGTCGTGTAGATCGTGGTTGGTTGGGTGTTGTGATTCAAGAGGTTGATCGCAATCTTGCAGAATCTTTCGGGTTGAAAAAGCCAGAAGGTGCATTGGTCGCCCGAGTTGAGCCCGGCAGTCCTGCCGATAAAGCGGGTGTTAAAAACGGCGACATCATTACCGAGTTTGATCGTCAAAAAATCATTGAGTCAGGTGATTTACCTCACGTAGTTGGCATAACTCCGCCCAACTCCACGGTAGACATGCTGGTTATTCGCGAAGGTCGCAAGAAGACTTTGAGTGTGACGGTGACAGCACTTGAAGGTGAAAATTTCGCATCGAATTCGAACAGTCCAATTGGTTCTGCTCAAGATGGTCGCTTAGGTATGGTTGTTGAGCCATTGCCCGACGAAATTGCGAAGCAATTCGATGTCAATGAAGGTGTGCTTGTTCGTTCGGTGACCGCAGCGGGTCCTGCGGCTGAAGCTGGTATTCAAGCGGGCGATGTAATCACTCAGATCGGTTTCAATGCCATTTCTGATCTAGATAGCTATCATCAGATCGAGGATCAGCTTCCACCCGATAGCTTATTGCCAATTCGCTTTGTTCGAAAAGGCACCCCGATTTTCAGAACCATTGCTACTCCTGAGTAACTAAACTCCTCTCTCTGTTCACTCGTTGGGAGCCGCCGTTTGGTGGCTCCCATCTCTGTAATAGCTCAGTTAAAATAAATACTGTAGACTTGCGCGCTGATTTGCATTTGCAGGTGAGTTTGTTATTAAAACAGGCATGTTTTGTGTTCGCTTTTAACTTGTGCTTATGCGTTCGACCTTCAACAATTTTCGGTAGTAAATAATACTGTGACAGACCTTAGCCATATTCGTAACTTTTCGATTATTGCCCATATTGACCATGGCAAATCGACCATCGCTGACCGTTTTATCCAAGTTTGTGGAGGACTTTCTGATCGAGAAATGGAAGCTCAGGTTCTCGATTCAATGGATATCGAACGTGAGCGTGGAATTACGATCAAGGCTCAAAGTGTTACGTTGGAATATAAAGCCCGTGATGGCAAGGTCTATCAACTTAACTTCATTGATACACCCGGACATGTAGACTTCTCCTACGAGGTTTCTCGCTCCTTGTCTGCTTGTGAAGGCGCATTGTTGGTTGTTGATGCCGCGCAAGGTGTTGAGGCGCAATCGGTAGCTAACTGTTATACCGCGGTGGAACAAGGCTTAGAAGTTATTCCCGTTTTAAACAAAATGGATTTACCGCAGGCAGAGCCTGAACGCGTTGCCGAAGAGATTGAAAATATCATCGGTATTGATGCGATGGACGCTGTTCGCTGTAGTGCGAAGTCGGGTTTAGGTATAGAAGATGTACTTGAGCAGCTTGTACTTCAAGTTCCGCCACCAGTAGGTGACCACGATGCGCCGCTTCAGGCGCTCATCATTGACTCGTGGTTTGACAACTATCTAGGTGTAGTGTCCCTGGTTCGTGTTAAGCAAGGCACATTATCCGTTAAAGATAAAATCATCGCTAAATCCATTGGTAAAGCCCATATTGTAGATAGCGTTGGTATATTCACGCCGAAACGTGTCGAGAAAAAGCAATTACGTGCCGGTGAAGTGGGTTTTGTGGTCGCGGGAATCAAAGATATTCATGGCGCACCTGTTGGCGATACCCTAACTCACAGTCAAACCAGCAATACACCCGCGTTACCCGGTTTTAAAAAGGTAAAACCACAGGTTTACGCGGGCATGTTTCCAATCACATCGGACGAATATGAATCGTTCCGCGATGCACTTTCTAAACTAACACTTAACGATGCTTCATTGTTTTTTGAACCTGAGAGTTCCGACGCTTTAGGCTTCGGTTTCCGTTGTGGTTTCCTTGGCATGTTGCACATGGAGATCGTTCAAGAGCGTCTTGAGCGTGAATACGATCTTGATTTGATCACCACGGCTCCTACCGTTATTTATCAAGTTGAAAAGAACGACGGTGAAGTTGTTTACGTAGATAATCCTTCGAAGTTACCTGATAACAGTTATATCAAGGAAATGCGTGAACCAATTTGCGAAGCCAATATCTTAGTTCCTAATGAGCATTTGGGTAGTGTAATCACTCTTTGCATTGAAAAGCGTGGTGTTCAAAAAGACCTACAATTTGTGGGTGGTCAGGTCGCTGTGCGTTATGAGCTACCCATGAACGAAGTTGTGATGGACTTCTTTGACCGCTTGAAGTCGGTCAGTCGTGGTTTTGCAAGCCTCGATTACAGCTTTAGCCGTTTTGAACCCGCGAATCTAGTGCGTCTAGATATTCTTATAAACTCCGAAAAAGTTGATGCCCTGGCGATTATTGTTCATCGCGACAACGCCCAATACAAAGGTCGAGCGTTGGCCGACAAAATGAAAGAGCTTATTCCAAGACAGATGTTTGACGTGGCCATTCAGGCTGCAATTGGTGGTCAAGTTATTGCGCGTACCACAGTAAAAGCTCTGCGTAAGAACGTGACGGCTAAATGTTACGGTGGTGACGTGACGCGTAAAAAGAAACTGCTTGAAAAGCAAAAGGCCGGTAAAAAACGCATGAAACAGGTTGGTAGCGTTGAGATTCCTCAAGAGGCCTTCTTGGCGGTTTTGAAAGTAGATTCTTAAAAACAGGTTCTTAAAAACACGTTCTTAAAAATAGAGTGCTGCGCAACAAGTTGCTGAAATTAAACAGTAAATTGTTATTTGGGTTATTTGAGTGAGGTCGGATCAACAATGGCCTCCAATATGGAAATCAAAAAAGTTAGCTTGTTATGGATTTTATTAATTTTCCTCTTATATTAATGGTGCTGGTAACAGTCACCGGTTTACTGTGGCTTTTTGACATCATTGCCTTAGCGCCAAAGCGCAAGCTGCAAGTGGCTGCGGTTGATGATCAGTTCAAGAGCTCCAATCTAGAAGACGAAAATATAAAGCAGCAGCATTCTTTGGCGGTTTCCGCTGTAAAAAAAGAACCCGTTCTAATTGAGTATTCCAAATCCTTTTTCCCGGTTCTAGCGCTTGTATTTGTGCTTCGGTCGTTTTTGTACGAACCCTTTCAAATACCTTCAGAATCCATGGTTCCAACCCTTGAGGTTGGCGATTTTATCTTAGTGAACAAATACACCTACGGCATTCGTATGCCAGTGTTTCGCAATAAGTTAATCTCTATTAATGAGCCTAAACGCGGCGATGTTATGGTGTTCTTTAAGCCTGGTGAGCAGGTTTATTACATCAAACGAGTCATTGGCTTACCTGGCGACAAAATAGCAATGAAGAACAATGTTCTTTACGTTAATGGCAAACGCCAAGCGTTAGAGTTCGTTGAGACCACGTCAGATGAACACTTTGACTACCGCGTTTATGAAGAAAATCTAGAGGGTTTTGCTCATAAAATGCGCAACATCTCTTCGGGTCGTATTGCCTTCCAAGATAGAGAATGGACGGTTGAAGAGGGTCATTATTTTATGATGGGTGACAACCGTGATAACAGTAGTGATAGCCGAGTTTGGGGTACAGTGCCAGCGGAAAACATTGTCGGTAAAGCCGAGTATATTTGGATGCACTGGGAATCCTTTGGAATACCTTCGTTTTCAAATGTGGGAAGTATTCAATAGTTTTACTCGAAAATCGGTATAATCACATCCAAATTGATAAGAAAAACAATCTTGATAATTTAGGATCTACTATGGCTGTTGTTTTCCGTAATCTTCAAAAACAACCTTGTGGCAAAAATAGCCAGCTGGGTTTGGGTATGGCTGGTTGGCTGGTGGTTATTCTGCTGATTGGCCTAGCTGCATCGCAAGTTTTTAAATTAGCACCAAGTTATATCGATAATTACACCATTCGATCAGAACTGAAAAAGCTCGCCTTAGCGCCTGGTGGAGTAGAGTCTTTGAGTCTGCAAGAAATTCGCTCTTCAATTAATAACAGTTTTTTAGTGAATGGTATTCGTGGCGATATTCCTCAAGCGCTGGACGTTAAAAAATCAGATGGTCGCACCATAATCAACATCAATTATGAAAAAAGAATCAAGATGTTCTATAACATAGATGCGGTGATGACATTCAATAACCAGCTAGATAGTAAATTTCCTAATAAGTGCTGTGACCCTATCGGTGAATAATCCCATATTGTTAGAACGCCTACAGAACCGTATCGGCTATCATTTTCAAAAATCTGCATTACTTACCCAAGCATTAACGCACAGAAGCTTCGGCGCAAACAATAATGAGCGGCTGGAGTTTTTGGGTGATTCATTGTTGGGCATGTACATTGGTGAGTACCTTTTTCACAAGTTTCCAGAAGCTACAGAAGGACAGCTCACCCAACTTAGAACGTCACTGGTAAAAGGCGAGACACTTGCCGACATTGGTCGTGAATTAGAGTTGGGTGATTGCTTAATTATGGGCGAGGGTGAACTAAAAAGTGGCGGTTTCAAACGTGATTCAATTTTAGCGAACGCTGTTGAATCCATCATTGCTGGTATTTACTTAGAATCTGGATTAGATATCAGTCGTAACTGCGTACTGTTGTGGTTTAAAACTCGGTTAGAGTTACTTCAGCTAGAATTGGTATTAAAAGATCCCAAAACACAGCTACAAGAGCTTTTGCAGTCTCAAGGTAAACCCCTGCCAAAATACTCCATAGAGTCTTTTGAGGGTGAGGCACACAGTCAAGTAATTACAGTAAGTTGTACGATAATAGGTCGCGATGAACCTTTTATCGCATCGGCTAAAAACAAGAAATTAGCCGAGAAGAAAGCGGCACAAATGGCTTTAGTTGAGTTGCAGTCATGACTACAGATGTTTCTGAAAATAACGGCAAAACCTACTGTGGGTATGTAGCGATTGTTGGTCGTCCGAATGTAGGCAAATCTACCTTACTGAATCATTTGCTTGGCCAAAAGCTCAGCATTACATCCCGTAAACCCCAAACAACGCGCCATAACATGCTCGGAATAAAAACTGAGAATAATGTACAGGCTATTTTTGTTGATACTCCTGGGATTCATTTAGGTCACTCCAAAGCTTTAAATCGCTTCATGAATAAATCGGCGACCAATGCTTTTAAAGACGTTGATTTAATTATTTTTGTTGTTGATAAGCTTCAATGGACCGAAGAAGACGAATGGGTTGCGACCCAAATCGCCAGCAGCGGTACGCCAATTATTATTGCCGTTAATAAAATTGATCAAATTGAAGATAAAGAAACTCTGTTACCGCATTTGTCGATGTTGACAGAAACCTTATCTCCCGATCATATTATTCCCATCTCGGCATTGCGATCGAGTAATCTTGATCGCTTAGAAAAACTTATTCAGTCGTATTTACCCGAAAGTGAGTTTTTCTTCCCAGAAGATCAAATTACTGATCGTAGCAGTCGTTTTATTGCCGCGGAAATTGTTCGCGAAAAAATTACTCGTCAATTAGGTGATGAATTACCCTATCAAATGACCGTTGAAATTGAAGAGTTTTCTCACAATGGTTCTTTGTTAACGATCAGCGCCTTGATTCTTGTTGAACGCAAAGGTCAAAAGAAGATATTAATTGGCGATGGTGGCAGTCGAATAAAACTCATTGGTAGTGAAGCTCGTGTAGATCTGCAAAATTTGTTCGACGTACAAGTTATGTTGAATTTATGGGTCAAGGTTAAATCGGGCTGGTCCGATGATGAACGTGCGTTAAGAAGCTTGGGGTATCACGATTTTGAGTAAAGCGATTGTGGCGCTCAGATGGCTGTTAATTTTTTAAATCCTGCCTTTATTTTACGAACTCAAAAATACCGAGAAAACGGACTCATAGTGGATTTTTTTTGCCCTAACTATGGAAAGGTTTCTGCGGTCGCCAAAAAAGCGTTAAGCTTTAAAGGTTATCTTTCTTTGTATCAGCCCTTTATGCCGTTGAGTATTTCTTGGCAAGGGCAGTCTGAATTGAAACAATTGATTTCAATTGAATCCAGCGGAAATTCAGTTCACCTTAAAGGGCTTATTTTTTACAGTGCCTGTTATCTCAACGAATTATTATTAAAACTATTACCTGTTGCTGAAAACTCCATTGAATTGTTTGGTCAGTATCTTCTTACCATAAATACTCTTGGACAAAACCCTTCACGTTCTGAGGAAGAAATTGTACTCAGAAGTTTTGAGTCGGCATTGATAAAACATCTTGGGTACGAGATTGGTTTTACGACCACCGATCACTCCGAATGTATTTTCAATATTGATACAAATTACGTACTTTTGCCCGAGCGTGGTTTTATTACGGAAGACGATTTTCTATCAGAAAGTACTTTCAGAAATCGACAAGCTGGGGGCCAGTCTCTATTGTTTTCGGGCCCTCATCTTGTCGAGCTATCTAAATTCGGTCTGCAAAGAGAAGGTACCAGAAAAACCGCGAAAATTATTAATCGAATAATGATCGATTATCTTCTTGGTGATAAGCCTTTAAACAGTCGAAAAATCTACGGGCAAATGCTCGGTCGATTACAAAATAAGTAATTATTCTTCAAACATTACATCTAAGTCGTATTCTTCTTGCCAATCGATAAGTTCGTCGATGGCGAATAATAATGATTTAGAAAATTCGGGTACTTGTTCGGTTTCTCCATTCACTAAAGCCTTATCAAATTCGGTGCTGATATGTTTTAGTTTGTGTACGCCGGTGTAGCTCGTGCCGCCCCGAAGTTTATGCACAATCTCTTGCAGTGCGTCATAATCTTCTGATTCTAATGCTTTTAAAATGGCCGATTTATTATCGTCTAAAGAATTTAATAATAGTGCCAACATATCTTTGGCGAGACGTGTGTTGTTGTTACATAAAGCAATGCACTGATCTATGTCGACGGGCTTTTCGAGTACTTTTTTGCCCAGATTTTTTGTTACGGGTAATGGCTCTTGAGCTGAGATTTTCTCGGCGGATTTTAATTTAGAAACTTCAACGGGAATAATGCCGTCATCGCCAACGTTTTGTTTTGCTATGCGCTTGGTAGCATCTGTTATGGGGGTAACTGTGCCTGTTTTTAGTGGTTCTTGGACTTTTAAATCGGCGTGTTGACACCAGCGTTGAATTACGTGCGAAAGCTGTTCTTGAGTAATAGGTTTACTTAAATAATCGTCCAGTCCAGCTAGTAATAATTCAGATTTGCGATCATTCACCGCATGTGCCGTTAATGCAACAATGGGTGTTCGTTGTCCACTTGGTTGTTTTTCTCTGATTTTTTGCGTTGCGGTAATGCCATCAATTTTAGGCATTTGTATGTCCATAAAAATCAGGTCAAAATTTTTGCTGCCGCAAGCATCAATAGCATCTTGTCCTGTATCGGCTGTGCTTACATCTACTCCCATGTTGGTTAGGAATTCTTTCACCAACATAAGGTTCGCAGGGTTATCATCAACAGCTAATATTTTGAGTTTTCTACCTTGTTTTAAAAAATCGGCAGCAGGTTTTATTACGGAGTGTTTATTGATATTTAAATGGTCGCACATGATTTTGTAAAGGCGATCTTTAATGAGCGGTTTATTTACAAACACCACCGAATTATGGATTTGAATATTGGATAATTCTTTTTGATGATTGGGTGTGGTAACCAAAATCGATTTGCATCGGAACTGATGGTTAACTTGATATAGAGTCTGCTCAAGTTTTTTCAGGCGTTTAACTTTGGACGAATCTACCGGAATATCAATAATAAGCAGCTGTTGGACGCGGTTTTGGCTTTGTAATTTATCGAGGGTTTGAATAATGTTTGCAGCTTTAGAAACCTCAGTTAAATTAATTTTCCAGTCGCTGAATATTTGCCGAAGTTGAAGAGATAAAGCTTCATTTTCGGTGCACAAGGTTACCGAGATTCCATTTAACGCTTTTTTAGGTGAGTCTGACTCATCCTGACCTTCATTTAACGGAATGGAGAAATACAGAACAGGTTTTGAGGCATCGTTGCTGTAACCTAAACTGCCGCCAAGGGCGTTAATTAAACCTTTTGATATGGCAAGTCCTAAACCGTTTTCATTACTGCGTGTAGAGCCTGCATCTAACTTAGAGAATGCACGTAATGCTGACTCGGTATCTAGATTTAATGGATTTTCGAAGCCTGCAATTTCAAATAGATAACCATAAACGTCAGTTCCCATGGTTCGATTATCTAAGGCTGTATCGTGGGACACCTTTAAAAAAATACCCGATGAACTGGAATGCTCAATAGCACTATTGAGAAGATTTGTCAGAATTTGCTTAATTCTTAAGGGATCGCTAATAACGCGCATTGGTAATTTGGTGTCTAACCAATAATTTAATTCTTTTCCCGCTGCAAATGCCGTAGGCGCTAAAATTTGCAAAGTTTCTTCGATAACCTTATCAAGTCGGGTGGGAATGTAATCCAGTTTAACGGTGCCCGCTTCAATATGAGAGATGTCTAAAATATCGTTGATAATGGTTAACAAACCTTGAGCTGAAGACTCGATGGTACGTAAGTATTCGAGCTGCGATTCGCTCACATCGCTTTTTAACATCAGTTGAGTAAAGCCAATAATACCGTTGAGCGGAGTTCTGAATTCGTGGCTTGCATTGGCTAAAAACTCTGATTTTACTTCGTTCGCTTCCAAGGCTTTTTTGCGCGCAATATCCAATTCAATATTCTGAATTTCAATGGTTTCCATGGTCTCTTGCAGTTCTGCAAGTGAGCTTTCTAAATTGTTAACCAGCTCGGTCTTGGCGTGTGCCGCCGATTCTGAAATTGCGTTTAAGTCTTCAGCTAAGGGTGCTAAGGCATTATTCGGCTGTAAATGAATGCAATACTGATAATCGCCGTGAATAATGGCTTGAATTTTTTCTTCAATACTTTCTAAATCAGGTTTTAATTTACTGACTCTATTTTGCAAGAACAGAGCAATTAAGGCCGGCGAGATTAAGCAAATGATTAAAATCGCTAAGATCATTTCAATGTATAAATAACGCGAGGCACTGGTGTCAAAAGCGATGTCGGTCCAGCCGATAATTTCGCCCTGATTTCTCGAAAAAATGGGATGCGATATTCTGAGAATACTGGACTGTATTGGCGCACTGTTGACCGAGCGTGTCAGCCATTCTTCGGTAGGAAATTTTTCTAAGTATCGCGGCCCTATGTGGGTAATAATATTTTTATCGATGTCTAAAATTCGAATACTTCTAACTTGTTCGTGTTGAATGATGGCAGCTAGAGCGTGTTGCAATCGGTCAGCGAGTCTTCGATCAATGTAAGGACTGCTCAACTCGGCACTGATTGATGCTAGGTTCTGCGCTTGATCTTTTGCCGTTTTACTCGTTTCGTAAAAGTAAAAGGTCGCCAAGGTGACACCCAAAACCAACGCGGTGAAAAAGATGGGTATGAGGGTGAGTTTTCTCAATAAATTTTGGACTTGTCTGAAGTACATATAGCTACGGGTAAGTTTTTTTCTGGAATGAGGTGATTGTAAACCAAACTTGACCATGATTTATTTCATTCCTTTCAAATCTTTAGCTATTAGATTTTCTTTTACTTTTGAGTCCGTTTTTTAGCACTAATAGAGCGTTGAATTGGTTGATTATTGCTCTTTAATCGGTCGATATTTTTATAAATTAGCAAAAGCTTTCACCAAGACTCTATACCACCATAAAGCAGTACATCAGCTGTATAAATGCAGTGATGCTCTCGCTTGATCGGTTCGAAAATTTTCAAAAGCTCTGATCTGATCTTTTTGATAGAATGGCTATTTTAGGATTTTATAATTTACGCATTCTTGCGTATTCAAAATTAGCTTAGAAAGCAGTTCTGTTTGGGTGCCAGTTAATGATTCATTTTCCGACGATCGAAACCTGTATTGGTCATACACCGCTGGTGAAATTACAGCGGTTACCGGGCAATACATCTAATACCATTTTGGTAAAGCTTGAGGGAAATAACCCTGCGGGTTCGGTTAAAGATCGACCTGCGCTCTCGATGATTTCTAGAGCAATTGCACGTGGGGACATCAAACCCGGCGATACACTTATCGAAGCTACCAGCGGTAATACCGGTATTGCCCTTGCTATGGCGGCGGCAATTAAAGGTATTAACATTATCCTAATTATGCCCGATAACGCCACCCAAGAGCGTAAAGATGCAATGACCGCCTACGGCGCCGAGTTGATCCTTGTTACCAAAGAGCAGGGTATGGAAGGTGCTCGCGACCTAGCCTTGGCAATGCAAGCTGAGGGTAAAGGCAAGGTGCTCGATCAGTTTGGTAACTCCGATAATCCCTTGGCTCACTACGAAGGTACTGGCCCTGAAATCTGGACTCAAACCCAGGGAACCATCACGCATTTTGTGAGTTCCATGGGCACCACTGGAACCATCATGGGCACCTCTCGGTATTTAAAAGAGCAGAATCCAGCCGTAGAAATAATTGGTTTGCAGCCAGAAGAGGGCGCGGCTATTCCGGGTATTCGTCGGTGGCCGAAAGAGTATCTTCCCACTATCTTTGATGAGACCCGTGTCGATCGCATCATCAATATGGGCCAGATTGAAGCTGAGCAAACCATGCGTGCTTTGGCTCGTCAGGAAGGAATTTTCTGCGGTGTATCCTCCGGCGGTGCGGTTGCTGGTGCACTGCGTATCAGTCAGGAAGTTGAGAACGCGGTTATTGTTGCAATCATCTGCGATCGCGGTGATCGGTATTTGTCTTCCGGTGTTTTTAAGCAAGACTAATAAGAAGCATTGTCGAGACGTTAGGCCGTCTGACGTCAATTTTGTGTTACACGTTATGAGTATTCTCCTTGGCAAGAATTTTTCAGCCGTCAAAATCTAATAAGGCCAAATTGCCCAAAAAAACTGAGCTTTTGGTGGAAGGTCTTACCAACGAAGGTCGCGGCATTGCCTATTTTGAAGGTAAGACCGTATTCATTCGCGGCGCTTATCTGGGCGAGCGAGCGAGAGTTCGATTTGTTCGAGCCGATCGCAATGTTCTGCACGCCGAGACCGAATCCATTTTAGAATTGTCACCCGAACGTGTTGAGCCCTTCTGCCAGCACTTTGGCCAGTGTGGTGGTTGCGATTGGCAATATCTTTCTCAAGATCGACAAATCGAGTTAAAGCAACAACTGGTTTTGGAGTCACTGGCGAAATTCGCGCGCTGTGAACCCAGCCAAGTTCTACCACCTTTAATGCAGTCTGAGCGCGGCTATCGCTACCGAGCCAAATTGGCAGCTTGGAATAATGCGTCTGGCGAACGAGTCTTGGGCTTTCGCGAGAGCGAAGGTAAGTCAGTTGTTGCTATCGAATGTTGTCCTGTGCTTAGTCTTGGCAATCAGCGCAGCCAGACTCTGCTGCAACAATGGCTGGCTAGCAATAAGATCATCCACCGTATCGACCAAGTTGATCTTCTTGAAACAAAAGAACGTTGTGCCGTGGTGTTGACACTCAATGCCAATGTTGATGAATCAATACTTAAGCGTTTGCACGAACTTCTGAATCAAGAAAGCCATTTAGTCGATGTCTGGCTTAGTCGAAAGTCCAAAATCACGTATTTTAATCCTGTTATCTCAGCAGAGGGTGACCCAGATACATCGCCTTCTTATCTGCTGAGCCTTGATCATCTCGAATTATCGCTCGACTTTTCGCCACCAGACTTTATTCAGGCGAATCAATCTCTTAACTCAAAAATGGTGCATCAAGCGGTAAATCTACTCGCTTCTTATGTTCCAAATCCCAAGATCGCTCATGTGCTTGATCTATTTTGTGGCATTGGTAACTTTTCTTTAGCGTTAGCGCGTATCTTTGGGGCGGTTACCGGAGTGGAATTATCAGACTCCATGGTGGAGAAGGCGCGGGCCAATGCCATCAAGTCTGGTATAGAAAATGCGTCTTTTGTCGCGGAAAATTTACAAGATAATCAAGCTCAGCGAGCTTGGGTTTCGATTGATATTCAGGGGGTTTTACTCGACCCGCCCAGATCGGGGGCAAAAGAAATTCTGCCACTGATCGAGAAACTCAAAGTCCCGGTGTTGGTCTACGTGTCCTGTAATCCAGTGACGTTTGTTCGTGATGCAGCTTATTTACTCGATCACGGCTACAAACTCGACAAATTTGGGTTGATTGATATGTTCACACATACTCATCACAGCGAAGTTATGGCCAGTTTTGTGTTGGCTTGAACTTTAGTGAATTCGACACAAATATAACGAACGATAGAAGCACGAAAACTATAATAAAAGCGTGGTTAGCAAGGGAAATAAAACCGGCGTGTTGGTTTGGGTTAGAGCGCTCACGCGCTGCAACACAAACTGCGTATCGTCTAGGACATGCAGTCCATTTTTGATTGAAAAGGCTACACATGGTTAAAGTTCGCGCCGATTTGCCCTTAAATGAAGGGGGTGAACTCGATATTAAATCTTGGGTTGATCATATAGATCACACCATCGCTCTGGGCGACCTCGGCCGAGGTAAGCTCATTCAAGCTATTCACACTGTAAAACATGCCGATGACAATGGCCCGGAAGATCATCCGTGGCGCCAGTCTTGTCTGTCGGTTGGTGTCGAAATGGTTGAAATTCTCTCTGACCTTAAACTCGATTCATCATCGCTTATCGCCGCAATGCTGTATCGCGCTGTTCGTGAACAAAAGGTCAATTTAGATGCCATCGAAGACGACTTCGGGAAAGAGGTCGTTAAACTGATTCGTGGTGTGATCGGTATGGCAGCCATTACCGGTATGCGCAATGACACCGGTGGCGAAGTCTTTGGTCGTCAATCGAAAGAACAAACCGAAAAGGTGCGTAAGATGCTTGTTGCCATCGTTGATGATGTGCGTGTTGCACTCATCAAGCTGGCCGAGCGAACCATCGTTATTCGTACCTTAAAGAATGCTCCTCAAGACAAACGCATGAGAGTTGCGCGCGAGGTTTCTGAAGTCTACGCGCCGCTGGCACACAGGCTGGGTATCGGTCACATCAAGTGGGAGCTAGAGGATTTAGCCTTCCGCTATCTTCACGCGGCTGAATACAAGCGTATCGCTAAATTGTTGGACGAAAAACGCCTGGATCGGCAAGGTTTTATTGATCGCGTTATTGAGACTCTTGAGACCGAGTTGGGTGCTGCAAAAATTAAAGCCAAGGTCATGGGTCGAGCCAAACACATCTACAGTATTTGGCGAAAAATGCGACGCAAAGAAATTGGCTTCTCACAGGTTTATGATATTCGCGCCGTGCGTATCTTGGTGCCGACCGTGCGCGACTGCTATGCGGTATTGGGCATTGTTCACTCGCTTTGGCGCAACATTCCCAATGAGTTTGACGATTACATCGCATCACCAAAAGAGAACGGTTATCGCTCGTTGCACACCGCTGTGATTGGGCCGCAACAAAAGGTCTTAGAAGTACAGATTCGAACCGATTCTATGCACGAAGAAGCAGAATTTGGTGTATGTGCTCACTGGCTCTATAAAGGTGCCGACCGTGATACCAAGAGCGACAGCTACGAGGCGAAGATCGCATGGTTGCGCCAAGTTCTGGAATGGCACGATGAGGTTGGCGGCGGTAATCCGCTGGAAGATCACCTCAGCCATGGTATTGAGCAAGATCGTATTTATGTCTTCACACCCGAAGGTCACATTATCGATTTGCCACAGGGTGCAACGCCGCTGGATTTTGCTTATCAAATCCATACCGATATTGGTCACCGCTGTTCGGGCGCTAAGGTTAACGGCCGAATTGTGCCGCTCAATTATCAGCTGAAAACATCTGACCAAGTTGAAGTGCTTACCGGAAAACGCGAGTCACCCAGCCGTGATTGGTTGTCGCCAGACCTTGGCTATTTGCGCACTTCTCGTGCCCGTGGCCGAGTACAGCAGTGGTTTAAAATGCAGGCGCGCGATCAAAATATCGCCGACGGCCGTGTTATGTTGGATCGAGAGTTTCGTCGTATGGCGATTCAAGATTTGGATTTTGAGCGTCTTGCGCGGAATATGAATCTAAACTCGCTGGAAGATTTGTACGCAGCGGTGGGGGCTAGTGATCTTGGTGTACATCAAGTTCTTAATGCTGCACAAAAACTGTCTGGAATTCAGCAGCCCGACGTACCGGTGTTGTCGCTAACCTCAAAAGCGTCTTCAGATGTTGGCAAAGATCTGTACATTGATGGTGTTGGTAACCTACTCACAACTATCGCTGCGTGTTGTCATCCCGTTCCGGGTGACGCCATTGTTGGTTACATTACCAAGAGTCGTGGTGTGGCGGTGCACAGACAAGATTGCGAAAACATCTTGTATCTCAGCGGTGAAGAACCCGAGCGCATCATCAAGGTTGATTGGGGTGAAGCACCACAGCAGATGTACTCTGTGGACATCATCCTAGAAGCCTTCGACCGTCACGGATTGCTGCGTGATATTACGGTGTTGTTGGATAACTTAAGAATCAACGTCAGCGCCATGCGAACCTTGTCTGACAAGAACTCAAACACGGTGGATATGGAAATTACCATTGAGATTCGAAGCTTCGAAGAGTTAAGTCGAGTATTGGCACGTGTTAATCAGTTACCCAACATTGCCTCTGCGCGACGTAAAATCGCCAAAGATTCGACAACACACTAGCGTTTCTGCAAATTCATCAGAACTTATTTACCAAGTTCTCGCATCTCAACCTATTCGAGCTTTTGCTCCACAGGAAAGCTCGAATAGGTTCTCACTTTTACCTCTGTTCGTTATTTTGCAACGGCTTAAAGGTCACTCGATACCAGCAAGGCTGATTTAGTCACGGATTCTTCAATGTTGTAGGATATGGCTATTTCACAAACTCCGCGCATTTAATTTGGGAATCAACATGCACAGTATTGATGATTTGAAGTATTTGATGGCTAGGTTGAGAGATCCAGATTCAGGCTGCCCTTGGGATTTAAAGCAAGATTTTCATACCATCACCAACTCCACCATAGAAGAAGCTTACGAAGTTGCCGACACTATCGAGCGCGGCGACCTCAAGCATCTTTCGGAAGAGCTGGGTGATCTGCTGTTTCAGGTGATCTTCTACAGTCAGCTCGCTAAAGAGCGAGATCTGTTCGATTTCGATGTCATCGTCGATAACATTGTTACCAAGCTGGTTCGACGTCATCCGCACGTATTTCCCGAGGGGAATCTGCATGGCTCAATAGATCCCCAGGACAAGTCTGACAGCGCTGTAAAAACCAATTGGGAGCAAATCAAAGCCGATGAGCGCAAGCAAAAAGGCCAAGGCGGAATTCTGGACGACGTACCCGTGGGGTTACCGTCGTTAACGCGTGCCGAAAAGCTGCAAAAAAGAGTGGCAAGAGCCGGATGGGATTGGCGCTCGCTTCAAGGTGTGCTCGATAAGATCGATGAAGAGGTCGCAGAAATCAAAGAAGCCATTCATGCCGCCGGAAGCGAGCAGGCCGCCAAGGTCGATCCTCATGTGCGCGAAGAGTTGGGTGATTTGATGTTTATGACTGTTAATCTATCGCGCTATCTAGGGATCGATGCCGAGGGTTGCCTACGTGAAAACAATCGCAAATTTGAGCGGCGAGTCAAAGGTATGGAGTCGGTATTGTTAGAATCTGGCATCGCGTTTAACGACGCCAGTGACGAGCAACTGGATGCCGCTTGGGAAGCCGTGAAACTCGCCGAGAAATCTCGACGATAGGAACCTCTGATTAACTCATCCATGATTTAATCAGAGGACAGAAATTGACAATGCGATTTCCAATTTCTTCCCAATTTCAATCACTTACCCTTCTTGAAATTGGCGGTACACCCTTGTGTCGCGAGAAACTCTAGGTTAATCAGAGTTTCCTGTAGATTTCGATAATAAGGTTGGTATTGTTCAGCGTTAAAGATGAATTCCGCCAGAGACTTCGATTCTCTGGCCGTTAATCCAGCCGCTCTCTTTACTTAACAAAGTACTTATCACACCACCAATGTCATCCGCTTGGCCGACTCTGCCCAGCGCTGTTTGGCCAGCGATGTGTTCATTAAGCGGTTGGTTGTCTCTAACCAGCCCGTCACCAAAATCGGTTTCAATAGCGCCGGGCGCCACGGTATTAACGCGAATTCTTCTGTCTTTAAGCTCTAGCGCTAGATAGCGCGTAAACACTTCAATAGCGCTTTTCATCATGGCGTAAGCGCTGAATCCGGGCAGTGCGAAGCGCGTTAACCCCGAAGAAATATTGATGATGCGACCTTCGTCTTCAATAAGATCAAGCAGTGTGTTGGTGAGAAAATAGGGCGCCTTGGCATGTATAGAGACCATTCGGTCAAAATCCACTTCGGTCAATTGTTCAATGGGCTTGTTTATGCCAACGCCCGCGTTATTGACCAAAAAATCGAAGCTCGAACGCTTAAATTCTGCATCCAATACCGAGCGCAAAGACTGCTCAAAGTCTGTAAATGAAGCAGTGTTTTCAACGTTCAAAGGTAATGCTACCGCTTTAACATCGGTCCAATTCTTCACCGTATTGATAACGTCTTGGGCGGCTTGCGCATTGGTATGGTAGGTGAACACCACGTTAATACCTTTCTCGGCAAGTGCCGTGACCATGCTTCTTCCTAAACCTCTGCTGCCGCCGGTAATTACCGCTATTTTTTGAGTTTTCATTAACTGATCTCCAACAAAAGAAGTATTTATCGATAACGGCGCTCAGATTAAGCACTTGTGTTGTTCGGATAAACACACTAAAAAGATATGTACTGTTTGCTTTTAGAGAACAATATTGTGGATAAATTTTTAGCAATGCAACGTTTTGTGGTGGTTGCGCAAACGCGCAGTTTTACCCAAGCTGCGGACATTTTGGGGTTGCCCAAGTCGAGTATTTCGTCTGCGATTAGGTTGTTGGAGAAGTCACTTAATACGCGATTATTTCATCGCAGCACACGCAACGTAACGCTTACCGAAGATGGCAGTCAGTACCTGCATAAAGTCAAAGATATTCTTGCCGAAGTGGACGCGCTCGAAAGTCATTTTCAGGCGCAAAGTGGTGAACTCAGTGGCACCTTAAAGGTGGATATGCCGAGTCGATTTGCTTCAACCGTGGTATTGCCCAATCTTCCAGACTGGTTTTCGCGTTATCCCAGTACACAGATAAAAATCAGCTGTGCCGACTACCGCGTTAATCTGGTGAAAGAAGGTTTCGACTGCGTAATTCGTGGTGGAAATCTTATCGATAGTGATCTCGTGGCACGACCTATTGCTACCTATCGATTCGTCAATTGTATCAGTCCAAGTTATCGAGAAACCTACGGTGAACCCCGTTCTCTTGACGAGTTGAGTCGGCATTATCTGATCGATTACTCGCCCGACATGACATCAACGCGCTCTGAATTCGAATACGTCATTGATGGGCAAGTTAATTACCTTACCATGCCAAATCGCATAACCGTGGCTGGTACCGATGCCTACTTAAGCGCCTGCCTCGCTGGTTTAGGCATCGCTCAATTTCCCGAAGTAGGCGTGCGTGAATTTCTCGAAAATGGCGAGTTGTTGCAGGTGTTAGATAGATACGGAGCGCAGGATATGCCTTTGTCGTTTGTGTATCCATCAAGGCGATTATTGTCGGTGCGAACGCAAAAGTTTATGGACTGGGTACAGGAGTGTGTTGATAATTTGCTCAAAAGCAAACGGTAGTTTTAATAAGTATTGGAAACCCTGATTGAATCACGGATGAGTTAATCAGAGGCTCCTATTGTTTATCTGTAAACGCGATTGATTAAATCCTTTGGCTCTTTAAATACCGTCTTTTTAGACAGTATGAAGCTAATTGAAGAGTAATTAATTCGATAAAAGCTAATTAGAACGCCAAATTTCGTTAAATTTCAAAAAACTGTTCGCAAAATTCAGCAATTGTAATTAAGTCAAAATCGCGACGATTTTAGACCAACTTTTGAAGGTAGACCATTTGGTAACTTGAGATAAAGCTTGTGCGCGTGTAAGGTACCGGCCAAAAGCGATCGGCATCACATCCTGTGTGTCAAAAATTCGCAGCAGAATTCTATTACGACATTTATAAAAAATCAGAGATTACAGGAGCTACTATGCGGATCATTCTTCTCGGCGCGCCAGGTGCCGGTAAAGGCACTCAAGCCCAACTGATCATGGAAGAGTTTTCTATCCCTCAGATTTCTACCGGTGACATGCTGCGAGCTGCAGTTAAGGCTGAATCTCCACTTGGTTTACAAGTTAAAGACATCATGGCTTCCGGCGGTCTGGTTTCTGATGAAATCATCATCAGCTTGGTTAAAGAGCGTATTACCCAAGAAGACTGTGCAAACGGCTTTTTGTTCGACGGTTTTCCACGCACCATTCCACAAGCAGAAGCCTTGCTTGACGGTGGCGTTACCATCGATCACGTGATGGAAATTCACGTTGACGACGAAGAGATCGTATCTCGCTTAAGTGGTCGTCGTGTTCACGAAGGTTCTGGCCGTGTTTATCACGTGGTTTACAACCCACCTAAAACCGAAGGCTTAGACGACGAAACCGGTGAGCCTTTGATTCAACGCGCCGATGACACCGAAGAAACCGTTCGTAAACGTTTGTCTGTTTACCATGAGCAAACCGAGCCTTTGGTTGCCTTCTACAGCAATCTAGAAGCACAAGGTGATGATCCTGCACCTGTTTTCACGCGCGTTGAAGGCGTTGGTGATGTTGCTGAAATCAAACAAAAAGTGTTTGCGGCGTTGAAATAAGTCACCGCTGGCAATACTGGTCCTACAAAAAACGCCCTAGTGGCGTTTTTTGCGTTTTACGGCCTTAAATTCACAATAGCCTGCAAATTCACGGCAGTAGGAATCTTGGAATGTTATTGCGTTAGCTGTGCGTGTGTTTTTTGTAGGTTTGAACGCATATCTGTGAGTATGGAAGCCATTCAGGGTTTTTGAATAGCTTTAATCGATTAGATTTTCTACAAAAAGTGCTTCTAGGTTTGGGTTTTAGGTTGTTCGGTACAATTCAAATTGCCTAACCGAGCTTAGGTCGCTAATCTAAGACCTTTACCAATCAAAGCGTTATATCCCCTTGAAAATTCTCAGTCTCGAATCCTCAGGTGAATCTTGCAGTGTCGCTCTGTGCAATGAAGACCGTCTGTACTCTCAAATCCGAACCGAAGCTCGCCAACACGCGAAGTTATTTTTGCCCTTAATCGATGAAGTTCTTGCAGAATCAGGGCTCGCCCTTACTGATCTCGATGCTATTGCATTTGGACAAGGCCCCGGTTCTTTTACCGGTGTGCGAATTTGCATGAGCGTTGTGCAGGGTTTGGCCTTTGGCGCGCAGTTGCCGGTCATTCCGGTTTCTACTTTAGCGGCAACGGCAGCGGCGTATTTTGCAGAGAACTCATCGGTGACTTCCACGGTCAGTGTGGGTCTTGATGCACGAATGTCAGAGGTGTACCTGGGTAAATATCAGTTACACAATGGTGTGGTGGTAGCGAAGCAAAACGAAGCGGTTTTAGGTTTTGACTCGGCTATTGAATTGATTGAGCGTGAAGAAATTTTAGTGGGTTCAGCTTGGGCTTTAGATGCATTCGCCCAGTTGCGGGAAGATGCTCCAGAGTGTCAGCCGGACGTTTTCGCCAGTGCCTTAGACATACTAGCGGTTGCCAAAGGTAAGTTTGTAGACGGTGAGTTACAAGATATTGGCTCCGTTGAACCTGTTTATTTGCGTGATGAGGTTGCTTGGGAAAAACGAGTCCGTATTCGCAACTAAGTTGTAATGTACGGTTGTAATGTGTGGTTGAAATCAATGCTACTGGCTAAGGAAGTATTAACCCATGGACTTAATTCAAATCATTCTGTTGGCACTGATTCAGGGTATCACCGAATTTCTGCCGATCTCTAGCTCGGCGCATCTCATTCTTCCCAAAGAGGTTTTGGGTTGGCCCGACCAAGGTTTAGCGTTTGATGTTGCTGTTCATTTTGGTTCGCTCATCGCGGTGCTTGCCTACTTTAGAAAAGATGTCGGTAACATGATTGGCGCTTGGTGTACGCAGTTTGGTTCAAACGGCCAAACTGATGACAGTCGCCTAGCGTGGATGATCATCATCGCTACCATTCCCGCCGGTCTGTTTGGTTTGTTATTTAACGACTACATTGAAACCAATTTCCGTTCGGGATTGGTCATTGCGGTAACTACGTTGGTCTTTGGTGTCGCTTTATATTTTGCCGATCGCCGCACTGAGCTTCATAAAAATATCTACCAAGTCGGAATTTTTACCGCTCTAGTTATTGGTCTTGCGCAAGCAATGGCGTTAATTCCCGGAACTTCTCGCTCAGGAATTACCATTACCGCCGCGTTGTTTTTGGGCTTTACGCGGGTAGATGCGGCGCGATTCTCGTTTTTTATGTCGATTCCCATCATTGTTTTGGGGGCGCTGTTCAAAACCATCGAGCTGCTCGAATCCGGTTCTGTGGAGTGGCTAGATTTAGGCATTGGTACCGTGTTGTCGGGCATCAGTGCGTATCTTTGCATTCATTACTTCTTAGCATTTATCGAACGTATTGGCATGTTGCCGTTCGTAATCTATCGAATGGTGCTGGGTGGATTCTTGCTTTGGATGTTCTTGTGACATTACCCGGTTAGCTGACAATCTTTGACGCATATTTACATTCAAGGCACAGCTTGGCCGGAATGAGTCACTCATTTCTGAACGTTTGTTATTTTTTAATACTTATTAGTTATAAATTTACTGTTTTTGATAAAAATAAATTAGGTCTTTGTTCACTAATTTCCAAAAACTTGAATAGCCTCACTTTAGTACAATCGAGTCTATCAATTCTATTTTTTGTCATTTGACTACAATTCCCCGTACACATGTGATATCAAAAATTGTAGAGGAACATCGTCGATGGCAGTAACGCCTGAGCAATTGAGTACATTTCATCCGTTTTCTACCTTGGATCGAAAATACCTAGAAGCAATTTGCGACAAGAGCCAAATTGATAAATACACAAAGGGAAAAATTGTATTCAAACGCGGTAAGGATTTGCCGAGCCTTTATTATCTGGTAGATGGTGAGGTGAAATTAGTTGACGCTAATTTCCAAAGTCGTCATATCGATCTTAATCACGAAGAAGCTAGATACGCACTTAACGAACTAAATCCCAGTAAAGAATCTGCGGTAGCCGCCAGTGACGTGGTTATTCTAGAACTGAACCGACATGTCGTTGATGCTGTTCTGACTAAGTCTGAGTCACAGAATAACCAAGAAACCGTAGCCGCTGCTGCTGCGGTGAGTTCTTCAGAAACTTCTGGATTTGTTACTTCAGAAATCAACTACCTAGATGCCTATGTTTTTCCGCAATCTCCGGAGCTTGATACCGAGCGCAACGATTGGATGAGCCAATTGCTTGAATCACCTTTATTTACATCGATTCCGGCATCTAACATCCAAAAATTGTTCAGTCAGTTTGAAGAGATTGAGGTTGAAGCGGGGCAGTCTATCTTTGAAGCTAACGATCCGGGCGATTATTTCTACGTTATAGCCTCTGGTTCTGTGCAAGTAATTCCTTTGAGCGGAGGCAATACCATACAGTTGAGCGAAGGGAGTTACTTTGGTGAAGAAGCTCTAGTGGGCGATACCACTCGCAATGCCAGCGTAAAAATGCAAACTAAAGGCAGCTTGATGCGTTTGTCCAAAGAAGATTTTGTTGAACTCTTGCAAAATCCTCTGTTTAAGTACATCGAGCGCGATCAAATTGATGATTTTGGCCCGCAAGTGCAATTGCTTGATGTGCGTTTGCCTATCGAGCATCGCCATGTTTGTGTACGCGGCAGCCGCAACATTGCCTTGGGTAAACTGCGCGATAATATTCAATCTTTAGATCCCGGTTACACCTATGTCGTTACCGACGACGGCGGTAGCCGCAGTAAGGTAGCGGTGCAGTTACTGCTGCAAACTGGCTTAAGTGCTGTGATCTTAAATCACTCTGAGCAGTGTTATTCATAACGCTGCTCAATTAGAACCTTTTTAAAGAAGCCTTTGTCTGTTAGACAGAGGCTTCTGTTCCTACCTTTCATCCTTTCTTTATTTTTTTACCTGCGCCTGTGTTTTCGATAGGATTCTTCGCAAATTTCTATCAATATTTGTCCTATCAACAAATGTCTTATGAAAAATGTGCTTTTACTGTCGGCCTATCACAGCGCCAGCCACAAATATTGGGCCGATGGCTTGGTGAACTATTTTTCCGACTGGAACTGGTCCCAAGAGACTTTGGCGGGGCGTTTTTTTAACTGGCGAGTACGAGGTAACAGTTTAACTTGGGGTTTGGGTGATTATCCGAACTTGTCTGAGCCCTACGATCTTATTGTCGCAACCTCAATGGTTGATTTATCCGCGTTACGCGGATTTCGGCCTAACTTGGCAACTATTCCAACGGTTGTTTACTTTCACGAAAATCAGTTCGCCTATCCCGATAATCAGTTGCAGCAAGGTTTGGTAGAGGTCCAACTGACTTCTATATACAGCGCACTTTGCGCCAATGGCATTGTGTTTAACTCGTTGTTTAATGAAAAAACCTTTTTCCATGGCGCCAAAGCATTACTCAAAAAGCTCCCCGATGGTGTTCCAGCGGGATTAATTGAGCAGCTAAAACAAAAAAGCACGGTAATTCCTGTTCCTGTTGGCGAGCGACCTTCGACGATAGGTGAAGGTGACGCTAAGAGCGAGGTATTAAACGGTTTGCCATTGCAGGTTGTTTGGAACCATCGTTGGGAATGGGATAAAGGTCCAGACCGCTTGCTGTTATTGTTGCAATGGTTGGAAGATCAGGGGCGAATGGGTGATTTTAAGTTCCATGTACTTGGCGCAAGTTTTCGCCACAGCCCTAAAGAATTCAAACAGATTAAAGCGTTGCTTGAGCGAAGCAACGCACTTGGGCGCTGGGGTTACATCGAGGATTTTGCAGAGTATCAGAGGGTCTTGTCGCAATCGCAACTAGTTCTATCAACGGCCATTCACGACTTTCAGGGCCTCGCGATGATCGAAGCCGCACGCTTAGGTTGTATTCCCATTGCGCCTGCACGCATGGCTTATCCACAGTGGTTTGCGCGAGAATGCCTGTATCCAAGTAATATCGACGATCCTATTCAAGAAGCTCGTCAACTTGGCGAAAAACTCGTTTCTTTGCTATCAACGGAATCAGAAAAAACGTTTGTTCAATTAAGGCAACAAACGCAAGATTCGTTGTGTATGCAATTGAGTTGGGCTGATTTAGGGCCGCTGTACCGGAAGTTTTTCGAAAAGATTTCTCGTTAGCGCGTAAACCAATCAGCTAAGCAATGCCATCTAAGTTCAAACTCGTTATTATTGGCAGATGAAAAGGCCTTAATTGGCGTAAATTTGAACAGCTGCGAAGCAATAACGCAAGAGTTAACACCTAACAATGACAAAACAACGAATTCTTACTGGTATTACCACCACAGGTACACCACATCTCGGCAACTACGTAGGTGCAATACGGCCGGCAATTGAAGCCAGTAAAAGTGATGACAATTTATCGTTTTATTTTTTGGCCGATTATCACGCCTTAATTAAATGTGGTGATCCTGATCTTGTGCATTCGTCGACCGCTGAGATTGCGGCAACCTGGCTGGCTTGTGGTTTAGACCCAGAAAAAGCGGTGTTTTATCGGCAATCCGATATTCCCGAAATTCCAGAGCTTTGTTGGTTGTTAACCTGTTTAACGGCGAAGGGTCTCATGAATCGCGCGCACGCTTATAAAGCTGCGGTAGCCGAAAACGAAGAAGCGGGTGAAGATCCTGATTTTGGCATTAATATGGGTTTGTACAGTTACCCCATTTTAATGGCCGCAGATATTTTAATTTTTAATGCTCATAAAGTTCCGGTTGGTAAAGACCAAATTCAACACGTAGAAATGGCTCGTGATATTGCCGGTCGATTTAACCATCATTACGGCGAAAAATTTGTACTGCCAGAAGCTCAGGTCGATGAACACGTTGCGGTTTTACAAGGTTTAGACGGTCGTAAAATGAGTAAAAGTTACGGCAATACCATTCCGTTATTTTTACCACCTAAAAAATTGCAAAAACACATTAATAAAATTAAAACCAATTTGCTTGAGCCCGGTGAACCTAAAGATCCAGAAACTTCTACGGTTTTCCAAGTGTGGCAAGCATTTGCCAATGCTGAGCAATTGCAATACATGCGTGCTCAATTTGCCGAAGGCATTGCGTGGGGCGAAGCTAAAAAACAATTGTGTGCATTAATTGATGAAGAAATTGCTCCCGCTCGTGAAAAATACGAAGAATTAATGGCAAAACCGCAAGAAGTTGAAAAAATCTTGCTGCAAGGCGCTGAAAAAGCCCGAGAATTCGCCAAACCATTAGTGCAAGAGTTACGACACGCTGTTGGTATTCGTAAATTAGGTTAATTATTTAAATTGCTGTAGAAACCTCTGAATTAATTCAGGGGTTTTTCTAAAACATGAAATGCTTTTTATGGCTACAGCTCGCGTTATTTGTAAATACTGTGAATTATTTTAAATAACGCTAAAAAGCATGGTTTCATTGATGGTCACAGTCATTGTCTGATCAAAAATATTTTTACAGCATCAAATATATTTTTTTGGTATTGAAATCTTAAAACGTATTTTTAATTGTTAAAGAGGACTTTTTCTCGTATATGGAAGCGCTTATCGGACTGTTAACATTACCATTCATTATTATTGGTTTATTATTTTGGTGGTTGCCTATTATTTTTATACTGTTTTCTGGCAAGGTTACATTTGCCGAAAAATTAGCATGGATTCTATTAACCTTATTTGTATCTTGGTTTGCGTGGATCTTCTTTATGCTACTGGCTCCCATTAAACCTAAACGACCTGATTATTATTAAACTGGTTGAATTACATAATTTAGCAACCTCTGATTAATTCCGTCGTGATTTAATCAGCGGGCAGACATTGAAGATGCGATTTCACTGTTTTCGCAATTTCAATTACTTGCGGTTCTTGAAGTTGGTGACACAAGTGTGTGCCACTGGAAACTCTAGGTTAATGAGGGTTTCTTTTCTGTGAGGTATTAAAGGTACTCAATACCCTTATGTTGCAATACTCTGGTGTTTTTTGTGCCTAATTCTTGCCGTAATTTGCATTGTATCTCGTCGACGACTGAACAATAATAGCGAATTGCTGATGGCTATCTATCTGATTTTATCAGAGGTAAGCGTTGTAAAAGCGATTGCTAATTTCTACATGATTTCAATAACTTAACGTTAATGAAATTGGCAACACCGGCGAGTGTTGTGGGCGACTCTAGGCTTCTTTACTGAGTTCCCAATCGATTATTGTTACGAGCGTACCGAGGTTTAACTTGCATCACTACACAGAACAAGAATTTGACTTGGGCCATATAAAATTACAGGCGCGGGTTTGGGGGCGAGAAAAATCTCATAAAGTAATTGCGTTACACGGCTGGCTGGATAACTGTGCGAGCTTTAATCGCATCGCGCCTTTAATGGATGCTCACGTCGTAGCGCTAGATCTTGCCGGTCATGGTCTTAGCGATCACCGAAAACATCTTGCACCCTATAATTTATGGGAAGACATTGCCGAAGTATTTGCCGTTGCTGATGCGTTGCAATGGCAAGAGTTTTCGCTATTAGGTCATTCCCGTGGTGCTATGGTAGCAACCTTAGCTGCTGGTACCTTTCCAAAGCGAATTAAAGCACTCTCTTTAATTGACGGTATTTGGCCTGAGCCAGTTAATGAAGAAGATGCACCACGTCAGCTCGCCCAGAGCGTTGCTCAGGTTTTAAATCCTCGCCGTAAACGCGCAACCGTGTATCCAAGTTGGGATGCAGCCATAGAAGCACGCATGAATTCTATATTTCCCATTGCTCGCGAAAGTTCAGAACTGCTCGCCGAAAGAGGTGTCTTAGCCCACGAGGGCGGTTATATTTGGCGAGCCGATCCCAATTTACAATTACCTTCGGCGATTAAGCTTACCCGTAATCAGCAACACGCATTTGTTCATAAAATTGAAGCGCAATGCAATTTAATATTAGCGGAAAACGGCATTAGTCATCATGTTAAAAACCTGCGTGAAGAACTTAATCATTTCCCCAAAATTAGCGTAACTCTCTTAGACGGCAGCCACCATTTACATATGGAAACTCGTGTTAATGAGGTGGCCGATGCGGTCAATCAATTGTTTTCACAACTGCACTCGTGAGTAAATATTTACCTGTATGAGCGCAATGGATATGGAAGCTAATCAGTTTGGATTGGTTTTCATGTTTTTCTATAAGCTCATTAACAATAAGCCTAATAAATTAAAGGAAACTTTGATTAACCTAGAGTTTCTTGCTACACAAGGATGTGTCGCCAATTTCAAGAGCAATAAGTGATTGAAATTGTGAAGAAATTGGAAATCGTATTGCCAATTTCTGACCTCTGATTAGATCAGAGGCAAGTTAGTTAGAGGTTTCTAAAGGTTTAAGCTCTATTACTCGTACAATTTTCCCGTTTTTCATTTCAACAATTTGGCCGATGAATATCAATGTATAACGGGTGTTTTTCTGGTTGAATATTAGTCATCATCAAGTTCAGACCGAATAATCCTAAGCTGTCATTGACTAATTATCTTGAGCGGTTATTGTCTTTTCCTAAAATACACTCGCGTTTCTAACAAATAATGGCTAAAAATAATTTAATGCAAGTTCTCGTGAAAATGGCAGGTCGATTGAAATCCCTAAAAATTATTGCTTTTGGACTACTGTTAAGCGGCCCTGTCTGCGTAAATGCCTTAGAGTTAACCAACTTTCGAGGAGCAACCTTGGTTGCCGATCAAACCTCCGATGGCGACTACTCAGTACCTTTAGGGCCTATGCGCAATATCAATGGCAATTGGCAGCCAGAAAGCGAGCGTCTAGTGCAAGGCGTTATGTCTCGATCGTTATTGGAGTTACCGCGCAATCACTCGCTTACCGAGGTTATGCAACAATACTTCTCGCAGCTACAGCGCCAAGACGCGACACCATTGTATGTCTGCCAAGGCCATACTTGTGGCAGCAGTGCTAGTTGGGCCAATGAGTTTTTTAATGATCGACGCCTTTATGGTTTAGATCAGTACCAGGAACTATTGGTCTTTCAACAGTTAGATTCGGAAGGAGCAACTCTCGCAACAGTATACGGTGTGACTCGGGGTAACCAGCGCAGCTATGTGTTGGTTGATGTAGTCAGCGTTGATTTTAATAGCGCTATCAATCAAGAGCCGGATGCCAAAACTGTGGAAGTTATCTTAAAAGGGCAGCGATACTTATCATTGCCGGTACAGTTGCAGGCTGGAAAGTGGCAGATGAGTGATGCATTAACAGCATCCATTACGCAAACCTTGAAAACCTCACCGAGCTTGAAATTGGCGTTGGTTGTGGTTGATCATCGCGACGAAAAACTGGCTACGAATTTAGCCAAATCCAGCGACATTGCTGAACAAATTAAAACGCAAATTATATCTCAACAGATTGATACGGCCCGAATTGAAGTGCATGGCTTGGGCAGTTTGGTACCGGCGGGAGAGAGCACCGTGCGTGCTTGGTTGATTGGTACACGCTAAGGTATTTGCCACCATACAGACAAACTACCACTTATGTCTGTATGGTATTAATGGATCTAAAACTAACAATTTCCAATTAATGCTAAAAACTCAGAACGTGTCGCTGGATTTTCACGAAAATCCCCCAACATAGACGACGTTTTCATTACAGAATTTTGTTTTTCAACACCGCGCATCATCATGCACATGTGTTTGGCTTCAATCACTACTGCAACACCGCTGGCTTTGGTAACGCTCTGAATAGTTTGTGCAATCTGCGTTGTCAGCTGCTCTTGAATTTGTAAGCGTCGCGCAAACATATCGACAATTCTGGCGACCTTCGATAACCCCAATACTTTACCGGTGGGAATATAAGCAACATGAGCGCGGCCAATAAACGGCAGCAGATGATGTTCACACAGTGAATACAGCTCAATATTTTGCACTAACACCATTTCTTGAGAATCAGAAGGAAACAAGGCGCCATTGATTACTTCTTCAAGTGTTTGGTTGTATCCGCGAGTTAGGTAAGCGAACGCTTTAGCCGCTCGATCTGGTGTATCTTGCAAACCAGGACGGTCTAAATCTTCACCAATGGCAGAAATAATTTCCGCGAAATGTTCTCTCATAGCTTCTTTCCTAAAATGAATATTAGCGCGCTAAAAAGGGTTGCATACCCTACGCCATGACGGCTCGCGGGTAAAGCATTCTGGATTCGCGAGCACTAACTTTGTTCTCAAATTACAAGAATAGACGTTAAAAACGATTTATAACGATAATTCACGAACTACAAGACTCTTACGTAACGCAATGCGGCTTTGGTTTAATGCGTTATACCCGTTAGAATAGCGCCCATTCGAGAGGAGAGAACGAATTCGTGAATCAAGATAACCCCCAAATTTGGCAAGAAGCCGTTACCGATCTTGAAACCTTGTTGGATTTTATTCGGTTTGGTGCAACACAAATGTCGAAATCCGACATCTATTTTGGTCACGGTACCGACAACGCCTGGGACGAAGCCGTCTTTTTGGTGCTAGAAGTCGTGAATCTTCCCTATGATCTCTTACCTCAACTCTATTCCAGTAAACTAACTACTACAGAGCGCCAGAGCATTTTAGAGTTGTTTCAACGTCGCATAGCCGAGCGCAAGCCTGCGCCTTATCTTGTTGGCCGAAGCTGGTTTTCTGGAATGCCCTTTTTGGTGAATGATCAGGTTTTGGTACCACGTTCGCCGTTTGCAGAACTCATTTCACGACGTTTCCGTCCTTGGTTGCAAAAATCGCCTGAGCGAATTTTAGACCTTTGCACCGGCAGTGGTTGCATTGGTATTGCTACCGCCGTCGCCTTTCCAGAAGCGGAAGTTTTACTCAGTGATATCTCTGCTGAAGCCGTAGATATTGCTTGGCAAAATATCGCCTATCACGATTTAGAAGACCGAGTTTCGGCCATCGAGTCTGACTTATTTACAGCATTGCCCGGCGAACAATTTGATCTCATCGTCTGTAATCCACCGTATGTTGATCAAGAAGATTTTGAATCCATGCCGCAGGAATATCACCACGAGCCGCAAATCGCGTTAACCTCTGGTTTTGATGGCTTGGATTTTACTCGCCGCTTATTAAGAGAAGCCTGTAATCATTTAACCGATAACGGTCTATTATTTTGCGAAGTGGGCAACAGTTGCTTTGCTCTAGATGCTGCCTTCCCTGAATTTAATTTTACGTGGATAGAATTTGAAAACGGCGGGCACGGCATTTTTGTGATTACCGCCGAAGAATTAAAAAGCTATTTTCAAGCGTAAATAAATATTATTGAATAAATACCGAATACAGTAACGAGAGTCATCATGTCAGGTAACACCTTTGGAAAATTATTTACTGTCACTACCTTTGGTGAAAGTCACGGTATAGCGTTGGGTGCAATCGTTGATGGTTGCCCACCGGGTTTAGAAATTTGCGAAGCCGACTTACAAATCGATTTGGATCGACGTAAACCCGGTCAATCTAAATTCACTACGCAACGTAAAGAAGACGACATTGTTGAGATTTTATCCGGTGTATTTGAAGGTAAAACCACAGGCACACCGATTGGTTTATTAATTAAAAATACCGACCAACGCTCAAAAGACTATTCCAATATTAAAGACTTATTCCGACCGGCTCACGCCGACTACACCTACATGCAAAAATACGGCGTGCGTGATTATCGTGGTGGTGGCCGCTCTTCGGCACGCGAAACCGCCGTGCGTGTTGCGGCTGGCAGCATTGCCAAAAAATATTTAAAAGTCTTTCATGGTATCGACATTCGAGGTTATTTGAGTCAGCTTGGCCCGGTAAAAATCGAAAGTGTCGATTGGGATGAGATTGAAAATAATCCTTTTTTCTGCCCAGATGCCAGCAAAGTACCTGAGATGGAAGCCTTTATGAAAGGCTTAAAAGGCGATTCGATTGGAGCCAAAATTACCGTGGTTGCCAAAGGCGTTAAACCGGGTTTAGGTGAACCTATTTTTGATCGCTTAGACGCCGATATTGCCCATGCAATGATGGGCATTAATGCTGTTAAAGGCGTAGAAATTGGTGCTGGTTTCGACAGTGTTGAGCAATTAGGAACTCAACATCGCGATGAAATTACCAAAGACGGATTCTTATCGAACAATGCCGGTGGTGTGTTAGGTGGAATTTCTACCGGGCAAGACATCGTAGTAAATCTTGCTCTTAAACCTACTTCGAGCTTATCCATTCCAGGACGCAGTGTTGACGTGCACGGTAACGAAGTCGAAGTTGTTACCAAAGGTCGTCACGATCCATGCGTTGGTATTCGCGCTACACCAATCGCCGAAGCCATGCTCGCCATTACCTTGCTCGACCATCTACTGCGTGATCGCGGACAAAATGGTGGCGTTAATCATTCGGTAGCGCTTATCAATCCACAAGCGTAAAGAAAACCGTAAATTCAAAAACCGGCGTGAGCCGGTTTTTTTGTTGCAGAAATCCTAGACTCAGTTGATCGGGGTTTTGAATCGTAAAATTGTGAAGAAACCGAACACCACTGTATTTCTGCTTGATTCACGTATTCTTGTGTTAACTTCATGACATGCGATGGTGGTAAGACCTAAAACTTTTTTACTACTTTTATGCGATAAAAGCATCAGGGATAACATTGTTTATGGATGCACTAAAGCTCTAAACTTCTTAATTTATTATCAACGGTCTAGGGATTAACATGCATATTATTATAGGAATTATTACAGCACTCGCTGGATTAGTTTGGGCTCTATACAGGCTGCAAAATGCAGGCGTAGACCTTAACTCGTTTAATCCATTTTATTGGTTAAGACGCCGTAAATGGTCTAAACAACTAGGAATAAAACCCTTACATAACTTAGATAGTCCTTTCGAAGCGGCGGCCTTACTCGTTGTTGGTGTTGCAACCTATGATGAAGAAGTCACTCGCGAATTAAAAGTCGATGTTATCAATTTATTTATGCAAGAGTTTTCAATTTCCGATGCAAAAGCCTCAGAACTGTTTTCTGCCTCGCGCTATTTATTGCAAGATACCAGTAATTTAGAAGCCGATATTAAAAATATTCTGGCACCCAACAAAGAAAAATTCACGCAGTCGCAAAAAGACTCTTTGTTTAGCATGATAGAAAAGGCTTCAAGTTTTGAAGGTGCAGCCAATGAAAAACAACAGAAAATTATTGCTGCTATTGAGAAGGAATTTTCTCAAGATAAATTGCAAAAATGGTAATGTCGCAAAATTTTGATTGATGACTTTTTTGTGAAAATAATGGTTTATTAATTCACTCACGAAGAGATTTGACTATCAAGTAAGGAGCTCTAGGTTAATCTAGAGTTCCTTTTTTTATGTCTTGCGATCGCAAGATATTGATGGTTACGGTTGTTGGTTAATATGCCAATCGTAATCGATAAAACTTACTTTATAGTCATGTGGAATTTTTTCGCTCAAATATTGGTTGATATAAATCGGTAAATCTTTTTTCTTACCCGATTCTACAAAATCTTCTGTATAAAATTTTAAAATCTCAGAAACATAAGCGCGTTTCGTTTCTGAATCTAAGCGAAAATGCACCGGTTTATCGAAAAATTCATGGGCAGCAGCATCCAGTTCTTTATCTAAATGTTCTGCACTAAAAGGTTGTTGCGGTAATCTCGGACAGTCTTTAACCATACAATTTAGTGCAAAATGCACTCTGGGTTCTCCTAATGGACGAATGACCTTGTTTTCGTATTGGTACAGGTTGGTCTTTTTACTATCTACAACCACGCTTCTTAATACAAAAAAAGACGCGCGTTTTAATGTGCTGGTAAAACCTTCAGGAATATTACGTTCGATAACGCCATTCATCGCAAGAGCGTTATAAGCATTAATGTGATACGCCAAAATCGCATTTTTATCGGTGAAATCAGACGGATTCGTCTGCGGGCCGTAATTTTCTATAACTTCAACAATGGCCGATAGCGACTGCGGATTTTCTGCAATTGTTCGAAAATCGATTCGACCTTGTTCATCCACATGCGTATTTAACAGTTGTGCCCAAGATTGCATGGCAGCTTGGTAATTGCTGGCACTAAAGCTTTTTTTATCTTCGGAAAAAGCAAATACGCTGTTAAACAATAAAATAATTCCGCTAATAAATACGAAAAATTTTGAATAAAAGTTAATTCTTGAAGTGTTCATTAGAATATCTCAACGGTATCTAACAATTTTATGTCTGAATTTTTTGAACGTGTAGGTTTTGGTTTAGAGAGCGGCTCGTAGATTTCGATTTGCCCTTTCTCGTTGGTGACCTCAAGCGTTTTAAGAATATAATTATCACGCTTGGCATTGTGCTCGCACATAGACACGGGGCCTTCGTCAGTCATTACCATAAACGAGCAGGCGTGAACTCTATCGGCGTCGAGGTTTCTAGCGTCCATAAAGTTCTGAATAAAAAAAGTCAACTGATGAACTTGGCCTTTACTTAAAACCACCGCCTTCGTTAAATTTTTAATGTGATACCAACCAAACGTTAAGGCACGGCCCCACCACGCAGGATTTTTTAACACTGTTTTTAGAGCCGTTGCAATCAGTTCACGGCGGTTTGAATATTGCCTGTTGGTGAGTTCTGCAAAATTTGCTAAAAAATCGGCTACCAACCGGCTGTCTTCAACAACCGGAAATATTTCGCCATGAGTCACCAAGGTTGGCAGATAACTGTGGCAATCTTTATGACCAACTCGTACGGACTCCCAAGGTAATTGTTTACCCGCTAGAGATTCGATGGTTTGTTTAACGGTCGCTTGGCTGACAATCGCCTCACGAGAACCCCATTCACCACGGCCTGTTTCGGCTTGTAAATTAAATGATGCAAGGCCTATAACATCGGCATTGTCACGAAAAAATTTTAAGATCTCTGGCAGTTCGTGAAAGTTATCATTGTGTACCGTGGTGTTAAATATCACCATTAAACCCAAACCTCGAGCCCTTTCTAAGTATTCAGCACGTATTTCGTTCAACTGACTTTCGCTGCTATAGCCCGGGCGTTTTTGTGTAGTGTCAACGTGAAAGGCAATATCCTTTAAACCGACCTCAGCCAGCTTTTCTAGCAAACTTCGAGTAGCGGCAATGCCATTGGTGAACAATGCTGGATAAAGGCCAATATTTGCTGCGTAGGCTACGATTTCGATCAGCTCCTTGTGCTTGCGCAACGTGGGATCGCCACCGGTAATCTGAACGTTCACTCCGCGCCCATAGTGCTTAACAACCATATCTAAGCGCCGAAACACTTCTGCCAGAGGAATATCTTTTATCGACTGAGAGTGTTCAGACAAATAACATAGTGAACAGTCCAGGTTGCATCTTTGTGTGATCTCCACCGCCACACAGCCGATGGTTTGACTGCGGCCCAAAATTTGGTTGGGCGCATCAATATGTTGCATTCGATCGAGCGTGCTTTTAAGTATGTCTGCTCTTTGCATATCGGATAACCTTAAAGTAAGGGGCAGTTGGAATTATGCAATTTAGAAAGGTAAAAAATATGCTGTTTTCTAAACATTTCAGAAAACTTAGAAATTGGTACTGGTTGTTAGTATTCACTGCAACCCTAACTACCGGCGTTGGTGCTTCAGAGCGTGAATCAACGCCGATAAATGCACATTCTTCAGAAAACGCCAGTTTTCAGAAAATTTATACCGAAGTTTTTTCTGATCCTTATAAACAATTACCTTATTACACCGTAACTAAACAACTGTTCGGGCAATCTGGTGACTCAGCCGATAACCTAGCGCTGCAAGCTGCGCGGCGCAGCCTTAGCTTCAGTGGCGATTTGTACGATTTTCCTCAAGGGCAAAAAATTTTTCAGGCCAATGGCATTTGTTTTTCGGGAACTTGGCGAATTCAGCAAGCTTCTGAATACACGGGATTATTAAAAAAAGGGATTGAGGTTCCGGTAATTGTTCGCGCCTCGGTTGCTTTAGATGGCACCTTGCAAAAACACAAACGCGCTTTTGGTATGGCGATTAAATTTTTTCCAAATCAAAACCGTGAAGAGTTCATTCCGAGCACTAATTTATTCGTAATGAATTCTTTGGGTGGTGTTAAAAGCCGACATATTCTTGATCTCGAAATGGATAACGCTCCAGAGCTTGGCGCGCTGCCGCCCATCAGTAAATGGGGAACCATGCTACGGTTGCAAAAAGATTTTTCTAGAGCAGATCGTGAAGTTAGCGGTGAAGAGTCGAGAATAGAATATCGTCCCGTGGATAATCTTGCCAGATTCAATAATACTGCCAATGAAAATCCGCGTTTTCCGACTTGGTTAAAATTAACCGCTGACGAAAATATTAGCCGAGTTGATCAAGATGATTTTCGAGATGAATTACAAGTCGAACACTACACAAATAACAAACTCGTATGGAACATTAGTGTTGCCGAAGGTGAGTTAAAAGAAAAACATAAAGCGCAGTGGTTGATTTTAGGTGTATTAGAATTAAATGAGTCCGTTGTTTCTAAAACCTGCGATCAACGATTACATTTTCAGCATCCGTCTGGTCTTGTAAAAGAAAGTCTCGATTAATCGGTGCTTGGGTAAATATCTCGGTATGTGACGATTTACGGTCATTATTCATAAAAGATCATCCTACAAGATGAATGATCGCATAAAAATACTCATCAGATAACATAACTTATATTAGAGGAAACTCTGATTAACCTAGAGTTTCTCGCGACACAAGGATGTGTCGTCAATTTCAAGAACTGTAAGTGATTGAAATTGTGAAGAAATTGGAAATCACATTTTCAATTTCTGTCCTCTGATTAAATCAAGGATGAGTTAATCAGAGGTTCCTAGAAAATCTTAAGCTTTTTAGTTGCTCAGTTTGATTAAAGGAAGATTTCCTAGGGTATAGAGGGAAAAATTCATACTACTCACTTAGGTGACGATCAAGACAAGACTCAGTATTATTCATATCGGCGGTACAGCGCTTTATTGCCTAAAACCATCGCAAAATTCAGAAGAGACCCTTAATCAATGAATCACAATATCGACGAATCGGTCATGCCCAGCGAAGGTAATGAAGTGAATTTAGTCAGAGTTCTTATGGTTCGGGTTACTGTGTTCGCGCTGTTGGTTTGTTTGTGTGCGTCGGTGGTGATTTTTTATCAGGCTAAGGTACGAATTCAATCGAATATTATGCAATCTGGCAATACCTTAGTGCAGCTTCTTAAAAATGAAGTAACAAGAACTAAAGGATCATTCCAATTCAGTTTAGATCGTCTTGAAGATATCTCTTTAACCTCAATTTCAGACATTGCGTCTGCCATGGGTGTCTGTACAGAAGTTAAAAATATTTTTAATCAAACGGTTATTGATCAATGTTTTGGTGACGAGAGTGCTTCACCAAGAATTATATCTTGGGGACTAAGTAAACTCATTGATATCAATATGCGTTCAGAAAGCTCACTGCATACCAGTAATTCGGGTGTCGTCGTTGGACAACTGATCACCTATCCAAATATAAATCATGAAAGTAACAAAATCTGGCAACAGCTCAGTGTTGTATTTATTATGACATTGAGCATTCTGCTTTTGAACTTATTGATTTATTTGCCGGTTAGAAAAGCACTTAAGCCAACCGACGAAATATTAAAAACCATCAGTTTATTAGAAAACGGCGATCTAACTGCTAGAATGCCCAAACCAGAATTAAGAGAACTAAGAAGAATTACCGTTGGTTTTGATCATCTTACCAGTCGATTAGAATGTACTTTGGCCGAGCAACGAGTTTTAGCGCAACGTTTACTCACCGTAAGAGAAGAAGAGCGTCGCTATTTAGCCCGAGAGTTGCACGACGAATTTGGCCAACTGTTAACGGCTATTTCGGCAGATTCAACGTTTTTGTCGTCTCGCTTAAAATCAACTGATCCACAAGCCTTACCGGCAATTGTTTCAATAAAAACGAACACATCAGACATAATGGCTAATTTGCAAAATCTTCTTTCTCAACTGAGGCCTCAAGGATTGACGGAGTTTGGATTAAAATCCAGCCTAGATTACCTGGTGGAAAGTTGGCAAAGACGACTACCTGATTTGTGTATTATTTTTGAGGTTGATGGAAAACTTGATGGCTTGGACGATAATACCAATGTGACGATATATCGCATTGTGCAAGAATCGCTGACTAACGCTCTAAAGCATGGCAAACCAACAAAAATCATTATTTCAATTAAAAAAAGCAGCGACGAGATTAATATCACCATCAGCGATAATGGCTGTGGTTTAAATATAGACGAAACTAATGCGGGCAATGGTGTTCTAGGCATGCGAGAACGGGTAGCGGCATTGGGTGGTGTATTTGAGATTATTCAAAATAAAACCGACGGTGTTCGCGTAATCGCAAAGATTAAACTCAATGCGAATACTACAGGTCAAACCTATGAATAAAATTACTCTGTTGTTGGTTGATGACCATGCGGTGGTTCGAGCCGGTTACAGACGATTACTCGAAAATCAACCGGATCTAACGGTAATTGGTGAAGCCGAAACCGCGCAACGAGCGCTTGATATTTGGAAATCCAAAAATCCAGATGTTATTGTGTTGGATATTGGTTTGCCTGATATTAGCGGCATAGAGCTTTTACAACGATTTATTCGAAAAGACGGTAATGTTCGTATTTTGATTTTTTCAATGCACCGTGATCCAATATTTATCAGTCAAGCCATTCGTGCCGGTGCACTAGGTTATGTAACCAAAAGTAGCCCAGCAGAGATAATTATTGAAGCGGTTTATAAAGTTGCTAAAAGACAACAGTTTATAAGCCCAGATATATCATCCGATTTAGCAATAGCGCTGTTAACAGAGCCTGCAAATCCTATTCGAGAATTATCCCCAAGGGAATTTGAAATTCTGCAAATGTTATTAAATGGATTAGATGCCCAAGCCATCGCAGATGCCTTGTCAATTTCCAGCAAGACCGTTCATAACTATCATTATCAGATCAAAATAAAACTGGGCGTAAAAAACGACATAGAGCTTGCTCGAATTGGTTTTAAATATGGATTGATCTAGTATCTTAAACTAATTCATAAGAAGCTCTGATTAACAGAGGCTTTACTGTAATCAGAGCTTCTTAACGTTAAAAGATTCTCAACGTTAAAAGACTTTAAAGGTTATTGTTCCATCTTGGCTGCATTGATTGCGACAAGCGTTGCAAACGTAACGGTATCTAACAATGCGCCGTCATCGTCCAGCAATTCATACAATACTTCTTGTGCGCCTGGGCGTATACTAAAAAAAACTACCGTATCAATATCGCCGCCACCTTCTCTGTGAGGTACTTCATTGGCAGGTGAGACAGTATAACTGCCGGTTACACGTTTTTCTTTTACACTTCCATCAGGCTCATAAATAAAGTGATCACCCTGAATAACGAAGATATGATTCAAAGCCACATGGCGATGTAAAACAATTTGTTGATTTGCGGGCAATTTAAACAAAACATCGGCAATACGGGCTTTTTCATCAATGTTAAGAATTGAAAAATAAAATGCCGGAGTAAAATCACCAAAAGATTGCCAAGTAATATGTTCGTCGTTAAATGTGTGCGCGGTCATCATTGTAGTTCCCCAAATTATTATTGTTGAACTACAGAGACTAATAAGATTCGGTATTTTGTACTATATGAATATCTCCTTTATTCGGTTGTTATAACTTCACTTGTACACAGATATCTAAAATGGTGTTTTACAACCACAATGCTTTGAGTGTTTATACCAATAGCTCTTTTTTTTTGTCGTTTTTTTTGGAACATAATCGATGCAGAGCTGTTAAGAGAAAGTGATGTATTTTTAGATAGAAAATGGCATAAGTAAATTTTAAAAAATTAAATCAAATGCCTAATCGTCATCGACAATTTCCAACGTTTTTTCTTGAGCGCCGTTATAGGTTCCCTCATCAACAATATGTCTTAGTTGAATTTGGCAAGACGGGCATTCAAATTCTCCGCCTTCTTCAACGCCTCCTTCCTCTAAAAAATAATAAGATATACCGCTATCACAATTTGGGCATCGCATTGCTATTACCTTATGTTCGCTGATCTAAACATGCAGTATATTGCGTATGGAGTGGTAAAAATCTGATTGATATCACAGTAAGATTGATTTCACTGTAAGTGTGTTGGATAAAAATTTTTAATTCAATTGATTTTTATCGACTCATTTTTTGAGACTAACGGCAAAATTTTTACCAGTTTAATTTAATCGTTTAGGTTCGCGATATCTATTGCTCTAAATTTCGCGCAGTGTTCAAATATATTAATATCTGCGCCAATATTTCGATAGGTGCAAAATCGTGCAACGAGTTTGGCGAGACCTTTTATGTCGCGGCCGCTGGTTTTAGGAAAGTGGTTTGAAAGTGTTTCGCACATGTCTTCGGTGAGGTTTAGTCCAAATTGTTGTGACATTACCTGCCAAATTTTTGCGCGTTCTTGTTCGTTGGGTTGCTGGTAACGAATCATGGCAATACAGCGTGAAATTATGGCTTCGTCGATATCATCGATTCGGTTCGTGGTCATAAATAACAAGCCGTTAAAATATTCCAGTACGCGCAAAAATACGCCCACAACAGCATTCATTGTTAAATTGTCGTCGCGGCGTTTTATGTAGACATCGGCCTCATCAATTAACATAACCGCCCCCCAGCGCTGCGCGCGAATTAATACGTCTTTTAAATTAGCTTCCATCTCGGCTACATTCAAACCTAATTGGCCTGAATGAACACGGTACAATGGTCGGCGAATAATTTCTGCATAAACTTCTGCGGTTAATGTTTTGCCAACACCCGGTGGACCGCTGCACAATACCGTGGTACCACCAGATTTTCCCTCTACGATGTCTTCCATTAATATTTCCATTTCGGCGGTTAAGATATCAATTAATTCGACATGTTCGGTAGGGAGTACTAATTTATCTTTTAATTCGGGTTGGTAACGGTAGGGTTCGATATTATCGACATGAACCCAAAGATGATGATGCAGTTCTAGGTGAAACATTAAAATAAACCCATGCATCGGAATTTCGGTAAAGCTGTTCTCAGAAAAAGTTGCTTGAAGGTGTTCGATAATTTTTTCGGTACTTGGCGAAAAAGGCGAGTTTCGGTCGATTTTTTTAGTTAAAGGCTTTAATACCGTGTTGGCTTGATTTAACGTTAATTCGCGCTGGGTTAAAATGGCTTCGTCGTTAACAACTCTGGTCGGACTGCCTGATGTTGATAAGATAACCCGTGTTTTTTGTGACCAGTCTGTTTTTCGCTGATTGGCACTTGGGTCTTCGGCATAAATTCCGGTACCAAGCGCTGAGAATTGCTCGCCAAAATCACTGCGCCATTGTTGGTATTTGATATTGCTTTGGTCGAATTCGGCAATAAGTTCTGGGCTTTCTTTTAAATAGCCTTTTTCGGCTAAAATCTCCGCCACCGACAAATTTGATAGATCACGTGCTGAGATAATAATTTGATTGTTGGCAAGTTTACCACGCGTGTTGGCTTTAATTTCTATAAGTATTCTTGGTTGATCGTCTTGACCGCCGGGTGTGTAATCGATGCGGCTAATGACGTAGGGCAGTAGTGAACCACCGCCGTCCAATAAAAATAACCAGCCTCTAATTGCATCATCGCAAAGATATTCAATGAGTTTTGCTAGAAATTCTTCTAAATCGCTGCTTTCAAAGGAGGGTTGACCTCGTGAATTTAGCAAGGATGTCATGACCGCGAATTTGGTCGCATTTTTATTGGCGTAGAGTTCTACAAGTAATGCTAAGAGTTCATTGGTTAAATCAGAAAATTTAACTTCTATACGCCCCGCAAGTTTTAATTGCTCTTGCCACGAATTTTTGCTGTTGCTACTGAGCAGAATATTAAAATCTTCTAGAATACGAGTCGCAATGTCTCTTTCAATGTGTAATTTCATTAAGAGCAATCCGCAGGTTTTGTTAAACTGTTTGCATATATTTTTAATAAGCCAGTTCAGCAAAGGCTATGCCTTTTATTGATTGGGAGAGGTCATTCAACTCTGTGTGGATGACTACTTGCTTAGTAATTATTATGTATTTTCAAGGGCTTAGCTTTTGGAAGGGACACAACACTTTATCTGTTACGATATTTTTAGGGAGTTGTATGTGATTTTAGAGAAGGTCGCGAAAGATAATTTGTAAAGTAGCGCGGTATAACTTTGTTTGATATGCAACAAGATGTTGTACGAGTTTATGAATGGTTTTTAATCTTGTTCAAGATGCTCGAAATTATCGAGCATCTTATTTGGAGCACCTTATTTGGAGCGACTGAATTTAGAGGTTACTTATTTAATGTAACCCTTAAAAGTAAAAAGCTACGTCTAAAAATGAAAAGTCACAGCGCCGTAAAAACCATCGATTTCAATGTCGGTATTAAAATCATCAAGGTCGTCGAGTTCCAGTTCGATAATGCGATAACCAAACTCTATTCCTAAATCGACGACGCTATCAAATGCGTAACCACCTCTGAGGGTTATGTCACTGAGAGAGTCGCCATCGATATCAATAAAGCTGGCATCGGCACCAACGTAAAATCCCGTTGCTGGAATATCAAATTGCACTTTGCCGTACAGCATGGGTAATGTTGCATCAATATCTAAGGTGTCTCTGCCGCTATTTTCACCGGTGACGGTTACTTCGCCATCAAATACTCTGGCATTTATACCTAAATCTACGGAAACGTAATTATCGAGAATTTCGTAATACAAAATAACATCGGTGTGGCTTAAGTCTAAATCTGTTGCGACGGTTTCATTGACGTTAAAGGTGATATCGTCAAACTCAAAAGCACGATTAAGAGTGGCTGTTTCGCTGGTGTCCACTTCGGTTCGTTGTAAGCGAATGTTGGGTAATACCGGAATAGGGTGTTCTAGAGCAATGTAGCCAAAGGAATAGTTATCGTCGTCGAAGCCTAATTCTTCAATATTCAGTGCGCTGTTGCCAATGTCACCACTGTATTCTGGATTCCAATTACCGATACCGGCATAAACACCAAGAATGGTATCTGCGTGTGCAGTCGTCAGAGTGAAAGGTGTTAGCAGTAAAGGTGTTAGCAAATATTTTGAAACGTTCTTAACAGAAAGCATTTTAAGTTCCTTAATCACTCAATAGCTTGAGTCTTTCAATGGCCCGTGTGTTTTGCATACTACAAGAGCAAGAGTTTTAACCGGTTTAAGAAATATATGCGTTTATTGTGGAGCTTTTTATTGGATTTTTCTGTGAAATATTCGTTTTATTTAAGTGCCGATATAAAAATATAAAAGGATCTCTGATTAACTCAGAGCTTTCATCTGAGTTTTGGTAACACAATAATCTGAGTTTTTGGTAACACAATAAGTAGTTGCTAATTATAAGAACAGTTGAATTCAAGAGCGGTTGATTTTAAGAGCAACTGATTTTGACAACCAACAATGGATGATTGAAATGGCACAGAAATAGAGTTTCGTACTTTCAATTTCTGCTCTCAAATAAAATATAGAAGCGTTTATCAGTGATTTCTATGACATTAAAGTAAGACGTTTGATTTTCCAGTCTCTTTAAACAGCTTTAAAAATGCTCGGCTAGCGTTGCTGAGCGTTCGCTCTTTGTGGTGAATTAAGCCGAGCCTTCTATGAACCTGAACTGAATTTAAGGTTAGAATTTTTAAATTTTCATCCAAAGTTATTGTTTTAGGCAAAAGGCTCCAGCCTAAACCGATGGAAACCATCATTTTTATGGTTTCTAAATAGTTGGTTGCCATGCGTAATTCTAACGGTAATTTTTTTGATGCAAATAATTGGCTCACCAGTTGGGTGGTGTAGGTATTTAATTCGGGAAGAATTGCCGGGTATTTACTTAAATCTTTGAGTTTTAAATCGGTAATTTGCGCGATAGGGTGCTCAGGTGCGCAGACGAATTCTAATGGATCTTGCCAGACCTGAGTTTCTTCAATATTCGGATGTGGTTGACTGGCAAGCGTGACCACCGCCAGTTCAGTGTCACCGCTCAATATTTGCTGAAGTGCAATTTCGGAGTCTTTAAAATCCAAATTGAGTTTTACCTGCGGAAACTGATCGGCAAATGTTTTTAAATACTTGGGCAGATGATGCAAACCAATGTGATGGCTGGTTGTTAATTTTAGCTCGCCACCAATATTGCCCGATAAATTCGTAATTAAGGTTTCTGCTTCTTCAATTTCGCGCAATATTACCTCTGCTTTGGGTCGCAAGGCTTTACCTGCTTCGGTAAGGTTAATGTTACGTGCGATTCTATCGAATAGCGTGCAGTTAAGTTGTTGTTCTAGCAGGGCAATTCGTTTACTCACCGCAGGTTGGGTGATGTGTAGTTGTTGCGCCGCTACAGAGAATGATCCGGTCTCAACAACGGTCAAAAAGGCTTTTAGAAGCTGTGTATCCACGAGAACACCTTATGCATTCCTATTGGGAATGCAAAATATAAAATATATGAATTTGTTTTATGGTAGTTCTCTTCATACAATAACCGCAAGATTTAGAATAATTCGCCTGATTTTTTTGGAGAAACCCATGGCCGGTAAGACGCTATACGACAAATTATGGGAAGCTCATCTTGTGCAAAATCGAGATGATGGTTCTGCGCTTATTTATATTGATCGCCACATTGTTCACGAAGTGACTTCACCTCAAGCCTTTGAAGGTTTGCGCTTAGCGGGTCGTCCGTTATGGCGCGCAGATAGCATTCTGGCGACGCCAGATCACAACGTGCCAACGACCTTATCTGAGCGCGCCAAGGGCGTTGATGGTATTGAAGATTCTGTGTCTAAGATTCAAGTACAAACCTTGGATGACAACTGCGACGAGTTTGGTGTGGTTGAGTACAAAATTAACGATGCTCGCCAAGGTATTGTGCATGTGATTGGCCCAGAAAGCGGCGCTTGTTTACCGGGTATGACCATTGTTTGTGGTGACTCACATACCGCCACCAACGGCGCTTTGGGCGCTTTGGCGCACGGTATTGGCACCAGTGAAGTGGAGCACGTAATGGCGACCCAATGTTTGGTTGCCAAGAAAATGAAAAATCTGCTGATTAAGGTGGATGGCACGCTGGGTAAAGGCGTCAGTGCCAAAGACGTGGTATTGGCGATTATCGCCAAGATTGGCACCGCCGGCGGTACTGGCTTCGCTATGGAATTTGGCGGCCAAGTGTTCCGTGATATGTCGATGGAAGGTCGCATGACCGTGTGTAACATGGCTATTGAAGCGGGTGCACGTGCGGGTATGGTTGCCGTTGACGACAAAACCATCGAATACGTTAAGGGTCGCGACTTTGCGCCAAAAGGCGAGCAGTGGGATCAAGCCGAAACCTACTGGCGCACCTTGGTCAGTGATGACGATGCCGTGTTCGATAAGGTAGTAGAAATTAACGGTTCCGAAATTTTACCGCAAGTTAGCTGGGGGACTTCTCCCGAGATGGTTCTGCCAGTCAATGCTTCGGTTCCAGAACCGCAACTAGAATCTGATCCCGTTAAAAAATCCGGCATTGAGCGCGCTTTGAGCTACATGGGTTTGCAGGGCGGCCAAGCCATTACCGATATCAAGGTTGATCGCGTATTTATTGGTTCTTGCACCAACTCTCGTATTGAAGACATTCGCCAAGCGGCTGAAGTTGCTAAGGGTCGAAAAGTCGCAGACTCGGTTATTCAAGCCATGGTGGTACCGGGCTCTGGTCAGGTAAAAGCCCAAGCAGAGGCCGAAGGTTTGGACAAAATCTTAGTTGAAGCGGGTTTTGAATGGCGTGAACCGGGTTGTTCGATGTGTTTGGCCATGAACGCCGACAAGTTAGGTAACGGTGAACATTGCGCTTCTACCTCTAACCGAAACTTTGAAGGTCGTCAGGGTTACGGCGGTAGAACGCATTTAGTGAGCCCTGCCATGGCAGCTGCTGCGGCAATTGCTGGTCACTTTGTAGACGTACGTGAGTTTTAAGGAGTTCTAAGATGAAGAGTTTTACGCAAATTGATGGCTTGGTCGCGCCAATGGATCGAGCCAACGTTGATACCGATATGATCATTCCTAAGAACTTTTTAAAATCCATTAAGCGCTCGGGTTTTGGTAAAAACTTGTTCGATGAATTGCGTTACATGGACGAGGGCTTACCGGATCAAGATTGTTCGCATCGCCCGTTAAACCCAGATTTTCCACTGAATTTCCCACGTTACCAAGATGCGCAGGTGCTTTTGGCCCGTGAGAACTTTGGTTGTGGTTCTAGTCGTGAACACGCGCCTTGGGCGCTGGATGATTACGGTTTTCGTTGTGTGATTGCGCCAAGCTTTGCCGATATTTTCTACAATAACTCGTTTAAAAATGGCTTGTTGCCGCTGATTTTACCGGCAGAAGTGGTTGATCAGTTATTTGCAGAAATGTACGCCAACGAAGGCTACCGCTTGCATGTGGATTTAGCCGCACAAACCGTAACCACGCCAAGTGGCGAGTCGTTCTCGTTCGAAATTGATGAATTCCGCAAGCATTGCATGCTTAACGGTTTAGACGATATTGGTTTAACGCTACAAGAAGCCGATGCAATTCGTGCCTTTGAAGAAAAAGCGAAGCAAACCACCCCTTGGGTGTTTGGCATGATCAAAGCGTAAGCAACTGAATAAAGCTGCTGAAAATAGAGAGCAAGTTATGAGTAAGAATGTATTAATTATTGAAGGCGACGGCATCGGCATCGAGATTGTTTCCCAAGCCGAGAAGGTTCTGAAGGTAATCAACAAGAAAGACCAATTAGGTTTGGAGTTTGACTACGCTATGTTAGGCGGTCGCGCCTACGACAAGTATGGTCATCCTTATCCTGAAGAAACTCGCGAAAAGGCTCGTAAGGCCGATGGTATTTTGTTTGGCGCTTTGGGTGGCCCGCAGTGGGATGGCAAAACCGAGCGTCATTTGCGTCCAGAACAAGGCTTGTTAGATATTCGCTCCGATTTGGGTTTGTTCGCCAACTTCCGTCCTGCGAATGCATTTCCACAGTTGGTGGATGCATCACCGCTAAAGCCCGAGCTGGTAGCGGGTTTGGATATTCTGATCATTCGTGAGTTAACCGGCGGCATCTATTTTGGCCAACCGCGCGGTATTCGCATCAACGACAAGGGCGAGCGAGAAGGATTCAATACCGATGTATACAGCGAGTCTGAGATTCGTCGTATTGCTCACGTTGCCTTTCAAGCGGCACAAACTCGCAATAAGCGCGTGTGTTCTATCGATAAAGCAAACGTACTAGAAGTTACCGTGTTATGGCGTGAAATCATGGAAGAAGTCGCTAAAGACTATCCAGAGGTAGAACTTACGCACATGTACGTAGACAACGCGGCCATGCAGCTGGTGATTCGTCCAAAGCAGTTTGATGTGGTGGTTACGGGTAATTTGTTTGGCGATATTTTATCCGATGAAGCGTCTATGGTGACCGGTTCCATCGGCATGTTGCCTTCGGCTTCACTGAATGAAAATAGCGCTGGTTTTTACGAGCCTTGTCACGGTTCAGCGCCAGATATCGCCGGACAAAACATCGCCAATCCATTGGCAACCATTATGTCTGCGGCAATGATGTTGCAGTATTCGCTGGGTGCACCAGAAAGCGCGGCAAAAATTAATGCAGCGGTCAATGCGGTGTTAGATAAAGGCTTAAGAACGCGCGATATTAAGTCTGAAGGCTGCACGATTGTGTCTTGCTCGGAGATGGGCGATGCTGTGGCTGAAGCGATTCAGGCGCTGTAAGCCCTATCGATAGATAATCAACCAGTTTTTTAAACCTCTGATTAATGCATGTGTTATTGAATCAGAGGTTTAAAAATGAAAAATCGATTTTCAATTTCTGTGTGATTTCAATAACTTATCTGTATCGAAAGACCTCTGTATCGAAAGGTTTCTGCATCAGAAGGTTTTTGCATAGAAAGCGTCGATACAAATGCATTTCTGCAAAAAACGCGGATTTATCTCGGTTTCTTCTTATTATTCTTATTAATTCAGCATTCTTTGCTCAACTGTTTTAATGATTGAACCTAAGTTGTTGATCAAAACATTTGCCATGAGAATAATTCGCTACATTATTAAATAAAATAAATTCTATAATTTTTAATATTTATAATTATTTTATATATCCTTCTTTGGTCCTGTTGCGTAATTTTTTCTTTCTTGTTTGAACAAAATTATTCTTTATATTCTTAGTTTTTAAGCTTAAATGTTACTGAAAGATGATTTTTTGATTATTGAAATTTTAGTGCTTAAAACAAATTCGTGTATTTGCCGTCAATTTTTGACGAGATTAAGTTTTTTTATTTCTTTATGATGTAAATCGCCTAAATTCTATAATATTTAATTGTGTTGCTAATAGACAACACAATGTTGCACGGTTGCGAGTTGTTGCAATAGAGCTGCATAAATTATGAAAATAGATATAATCCCCGCCTTGTTGGAATTTCCATCTTATTAAGTCGCTGAGTTAATACACGTCAAACAATGCGCTTAGTCATAGGTTACTTCTTTTTAAAACCTCCAATAGAACAGGTTCTTTGTCCTATATATTTAAATGGCAGGACGGTTTTGAAATTTGGTTATAAGCAGTTGAGTCATAAATTATCTGTAAATTACGTCGGATTGTATTTTTATCCACTTTAATAAATAGGCATAACGTCTATTTTAGTAATGTGCGATATATTTATACACGGCCTTTGTGACTCTCAGTTTTCATGACTCTAAGCGTTAATGACTATAGGAAACTCTGATTAACCTAGAGTTTCTCGCGACACAAGGATGTGTCGCCAATTTCAAGAACTGTAAGTGATTGAAATTGTGAAGAAATTGGAGATCACATTTTCAATTTTTGTCCTCTGATTAAATCATGAATGAGTTAATCAGAGGTTCCTATAAGTTTTTTGGCTATATCATGACTATAAGTTGGAACTTAAAACAGTTTTTGAACGTTTTAAATTTATTATGGAAGTGTAATGTTGATGATGTTAACAGCTTGTTCATTAAATCTAGGTTGTTAGCTGCTAAACAGTAAATTTTTTCTAATAAAAGCCGATAACTGCACGTTGATGTTTAGAAAATGGGTTTTTATTATTAAATACTTGAACAGCAACTTTTGATCGGACTATTTATTCTATTGAACGAACAAGGTTCTCGAAAAAAAGATTTAAACTTACACGAATACTTAACGAAAATACGGACTTAATAAAGAGAAAGTGTATGCCTATAGAGTGTCAATTTGACCAAGAGCATGGTGAACTTAACTTGCTAATGGATGAGCGTTTTGAATTTGAAAATTGTCGTGAGTTTAGAGTTGCTTATGAATCAGCCAAAGACCATGATCTTCATAATATTACTTTAAACTTTGCTCATACCCGCTATGTTGACAGTTCTGCGCTGGGTATGATGATAAACATGAAAAGATATTACGCCGATCAGGCCGTTGATATTAAGTTGACGAATTGCTCTGAGCAGATCAAAAAAATATTAATTGTTGCTCACTTTGATAAGCAATTCGAAATACTCTAGCGCTGGAGACGTACTTGAAGCTCCTGATCGCTGACGGTGTCGAAGCGAACCGTCATTTTCTACAGCGCCTTTTAAAAGATTCTGGTTTTACTTGTATAGAAGCCAAAAATGGATCTGAGGCGGTTGAAATGGTTGTACAGCATGAAGATCTGTGCGCTATTTTAATGGCTGTAGAAATGCCAGAAATGAGCGGTCTGGATGCTACCCGTATTATTAAAAAAACCATTAAAGATATTTATTTGCCGGTAATTTTTATCACATCCATGGATGATGATGAGACCTTGGAGCAATGTTTTGCGTCCGGCGGTGATGACTATCTTTCAATGCCTCTTAACAAGACGGCTCTAATCTGCCGATTAAACGCACACCGTCGTTTATATTCACTGACCTCTAATATTAATCAAAAAAATAAAGAGCTACAGTTTCACCAAGATATGGTTGAGCGTGAACACGCTGTGGTTGAGCACGTATTTGCCAATGTTATTAATCCGGCTATGGCTCAGCTTGATTTTGTCCGCCCATATATTTCACCCATGACCACTTTTAGTGGTGATTTGTATCTGGCTTCAATTAATGCAACCGGTTCGACCTACATTTTTTTAGGTGATTTCACCGGACATGGCTTGTCGGCGGCCATTGGTTGTATGCCGGTCTCAGATATTTTTTATGCGATGTCTAGCAAATGTGCTTCTATTGCAGAAATTGCTGCTGAAGCGAACCGTAAATTACTGCATATTTTGCCCGACAATATGTTTTGTTGTGCAGTGATTCTTGAACTTAGTACCGAACAAGATTTTATGCGTGTGTGGAGCGGTGGCATGCACGATATTTTAATCTTTGATGCCAATAATCAACTGGTACAACGCATAGAGTCGCAACACATGCCTTTGGGTGTACTCGCAGGTAATGAGTTTGATAGCACGACGGTTGAATATGCGCTAGAAAAAAATACTCGCATGTTAATGTTTACCGACGGTGTTATTGAGGCGCAAGATGAAACAGGCGAGCAATTTGGTGAAGATAATTTAGAAGCATCAGTGACAACATCTAGGTTAAAACCACTTGATGCAGTGATGGATGCTTTTAAATTATTCAAACCGGATGGCGAGCAGCAAGACGATATTTCTATGGTGGAAATATCCATTAACGAAGATTACCAAGTTCCAAAAAATATCGTTCAAAAAATTCCCTCTCGTATTAACGCAATTTCATTGGGTGAACATAAGAATGGAATTTTACCTTGGCGACTCACTGTGCAGTTAAATCCTTCGGATTTCACCAATGAAGGTTTAACCAATCATGTTTTGGGTCATATGCTCGCAGGAGGTTTGTCAAGAGAACAGCAGGGTAATGCATTTCGAGTTGTTGCCGAGCTCATAGACACGAAATTATTAAATGTCAAAATTACTAATTGCACCGGTGCAAAACTGAAAGTGTCTGGCGTTAACTCGGAGACTTCACACTCTAATTATTCTTGCGAAAGTACCTGTGTTAAAGCATCATCTTTGAAGGAGTTTACGTCAGAATTTCAGTTAATTCTGACTGTAACCGTAGAGCCGGAGCCTTTATTAGCCGTCGATATTATGATTGGCTCTTGTCCTTTAAAATCATTTTGTGGCCAAGAGTCAGATCGTGGTCATTCATCTGTGTCTTTTTGTGAAGATAAATCAGAACTTTCTTTATTAAACGGTATGTGTAAAACATTAACCGTGTACAACGGCGGTTGTGGTATTAAGGCCGAAGTCAAATTAAACATGACTCAATAAGACTCCGGGAATATAAGTTCGAGAAATCTCTGATCAACTTTTCTACAGTTGAATCGGAGCGTAGCGATTAGCACCGCATTTTGCGTCAATACTAAGTCAACGCGATTTTCTTTAGGAACCTCTGATTAACTCATCCATGATTTAATCAGAGGACAGAAATTGACAATGCGATTTCCGATTTCTTCACAATTTCAATCACTTGCCGTTCTTGAAATTGGCGACACATCCTTGCGTCGCGAGAAACTCTAGGTTAATCAGAGTTTCCTATAGATTAATTAGACATCCCTTAAATTGGTCTCGATTCTGGCGTTTTTATTGTTGAGACGCACAAATTCTTTCGACTACGGTTAACAGTTGGTGACATAAAAATCGCAATTGATTTTCGCTGATGACCAGTGGCGGCATAATGTAAACCAGTTTGCCGAAAGGTCGAACCCAAATTCCGGCTTGTACAAACCAGTCTTGTACATCGTGTAAAGTAACTGGATTTTCCAACTCTACCACGCCAATTGCACCGAGTGATCGAACATCGCTAACACCTTTTATGAATTTAGCGGGCGTTAATTCTTGAATCATTATGTGATGAATATGCGCGACTTGCATTGGCCAATTTTGTTGTTGGAGCAGTTGACAACTTTTTAGTGCAACGGAACACGCCAGGGGATTGGCCATAAATGTTGGGCCGTGCATAAAAACAGGAACGTCACCGGTGCAAATTTTTTCAGCTATTTCGTTGGTGCATAGGGTCGCAGCAAGAGTCATGTAACCTGCGGTTAGAGATTTTCCTAAGCACAGAATATCGGGTGTAATATCGGCGTATTCGCAGGCAAATAATTTACCGGTGCGACCAAATCCGGTGGCAATTTCATCGGCAATTAATAAAACATTATGCTCCTCACACAATTGTTTGACGCGCTTTAAAAATTCGGGGGAATAAAAATTCATGCCTCCGGTGCCTTGTACAATAGGCTCTAATATAACCGCCGCAAGTTGATCACGATTTTTTATAATGGTTTCTTTAAAATCTTTTAGGTGTGACTCGTCAAAGGTCTCATTAAATTTCACGCTGGGTGAGTCGGTGAATACTTGCTTTACCAAAATCTCTGAAAAAATATGATGCATTCCAGTTTCGGGATCGCATACAGACATGGCCGCAAAGGTATCGCCGTGGTAGCCGCGTCGAAGACTCATCAATTTATGTTTGGATTTTTTACCCTGAGACTGCCAGTACTGAAGAGCCATCTTGATGGCCACTTCAACGGCAACCGAGCCGCTATCGCTGAAAAATACTCGTGTTAATCCAGTGGGCGTCATGTTTACGAGAGTTTCGGCCAAATCCACCGCGGGTTGGTGGGTTAGTCCACCAAACATAACATGAGAGACTTTATCGATCTGCGTTTTTAATGCTTGATTCAATTCAGGATGGTTGTATCCGTGAATAACAGACCACCAAGAGGCCATGCCGTCTACCAGTACTCTGCCATCAACCAGTGTGATTTCAGCGCCTTCGGCACGCTCAACCGGATATACCGGTGACGGAACAAGGGCGTTAGAGTAGGGGTGCCATAGAAATTCTTGATCTCTTTGAATAAGAGATTCAGCGAGTTTTTGCGGGTCTTGTACAGACATAACATACCTAAAAATTTTGAAATCACGCTATTGTAGGGATCTTGGCTTAACAAAGAAATCTTTGCACCGTGATTGCTAAGGTTTGGTCGTTGTATTGGTCGTTGCATTGGCAGTGAATAGCGATAAAATAGCCGGCTTTTTAGTCATGCTCGGACGCGAATATAGGTATCCGGCGTGGCTCGCAATGCCAGCCGATTTGGGCGAGTGTTGTCGATTGCAGTCATGGGTTGCAGTCCTCGCTAGCAAGGTTACGCTGAAACACGTTCTTAATGAATTAGGTTAATTGATATGACAATGGTGAGTGATCGTAAAGGTCGTTTGGAATTTAACAAGCTGCAAAAACGATTGCGCCGTTTGGTTGGGCAAGCCATTATCGATTACAACATGATCGAAGCGGGTGACAAGGTCATGGTGTGTTTGTCTGGCGGTAAAGACTCCTACGCTATGCTTGATGTCCTTATGGCGTTACAAAAAACAGCCCCTATCAACTTCGATTTAATCGCCGTAAACCTTGATCAAAAGCAACCGGGTTTTCCGGAACATGTTCTCCCAGAATACTTATCAAAGATTGGTGTCGATTTTCATATCATCGAACGTGATACCTACAGTGTTGTGAAAGAAGTTATTCCCGAAGGAAAAACAACCTGCGGTCTTTGTTCGCGATTACGTCGCGGCACTTTATACGGGTTTGCAGAAGAAATTGGCGCGACTAAAATCGCCTTGGGTCATCATAAAGACGATATCGTAGAAACCTTATTTTTAAATATGTTTTACGGTGGACGTTTGAGTTCTATGCCGCCAAAATTGCTGGCCGATGACAAGCGTAATATTATTATTCGGCCGATGAGTTATTGTCGTGAGCGCGATTTAGAGGCTTGGGCAGAACTGCGCGAGTTTCCAATTATTCCGTGCAATCTGTGCGGTTCACAAGAAAATTTGCAACGTCAAGCAATCAAAGCGATGTTACAACAGTGGGATAAACAATTCCCCGGGCGTACGGAAACTATTTTTGGCGCACTGCAACGAGTGGCTCCTTCGCAATTGGCGGATTTAAATTTATTTGATTTCGTAAATTTGAAACTGGACCGAGAATCATCAAGCATAGCTGATAGTAATACCAGCGATTTAGAAATGGGTGCTATGCCTTGGTCGAAAGATTTGCCCGCAAGCTCTAATGAATCATATTTAACTGATGAAGTTGTTAAAATTATTGAGCCGGTTCGCTAGTCGCTTATTTAGATATTGCTGTGACGTCTATTTGACGGGGGCTCGGCTTAATTGAGAGTTTCCGTTACTGCGAGAGTTTTGGATACTACAAGTATTTATCGAAAATTTTCGCACTCATAAATTATTAAAATAATAAAGAAATTGGAAATCGTATTTTCAATTTTAATCTTTTAATTCAATGACAAATCAGCTGGTTCGAATTATCAGCGTTGCTTTTTTGGCTGATTTTCTTAGTAGATTGGTTCATTCCTTGTTTTATTGCTCAGGCCTTGTATTACAAGCGGTTGCTAAAAAATATCTGGCTGATGTAAAACCTTCTGCCTTTTTGGCCAATACAAACAGAATGTTTTTGCTTCAGATCTATTGAGTAGCCCCAAATGTCCCTACAATAAAATTCGTGTCGTCTATAAGCCTGAAACTTCTTATTTCGAAGATTTAGATTGGTGGCGTATTTATTATTAAAGATGGGTAATGATATTGCTCATAGTTAACGTGATACGAATCGATATTTTCTCCATTTTATTAAAAGGGTTATTAACAGGTAATGCATATTTTTCTGATTTAGATTTAGCTGTTTTAGGCTTATCTAACAGTCTGTATTTGTAGGAAGCTCTGTTTAACCCAGAGTTTTCAGCTGAAAATGGATGTATCGCCAATTTCAAGAACTATAAGTGATTGAATTTACGAAGATATCGGAAATCACATTTCGATTTCTATTCTCCTATTAAATCATGGAGAGGGTAATTCGAGATTCCTATAGCGAATTACAATGCTATTTTTTACAGGTTTGTGTTGAGTTTAAATTGACACCAAGAAAAATGCTGTTAAGGGTTACCTTATAATGTCTGTTTTTTCAAAGAATCTTGGGTTTAAAATTTATATTTGATGAATAAATACGAATATTCCGCGTAAATTATTTTAAGGGCTGGAAATGTTTAAGTATCTTTAACTATACTATTTTCTTGTAATTATAAAAAAAATATAATTACGTCTAAATGTGAATAAATCGTTCCGAAATATAAGTGTTTAGGGTTTGAAAAACATACTGTTCGTCTTTGCGTATCTTAGCGGCTCAGGCTACAGACTCCCTTTCTTAGTTTAGGAGAATGTGGAAGAAAATTGTAATGCAAAGCCCCAATAAATCTGGTTTAGCGTCCTATGATAACTCCCGTGTTATTGGCTTGGGTGTCCTTCTATTTTTGATAGTTGTTATCGTCTCGGCGATGTATCAGGTTAACAGAACATTCTCGCAAGAAAGAGAAGAGTGGTTCGATACGTTTAACCAAACATTACCGCTTATAGAATCTTTGATAATCAATCGATTAATTCTCTCCGAAGAAGGTGCATCTCAGTTTCAAGTCAGTGAAATTTCCTACAATAATAATATTCATTCGCTCACCATTACCGACGCTTTAAACAGACCTGTGTATGAGTACATAAGTATCAGTGATGAGCACAATGCTTTTATATGGTTTACGCAATTGTTGGGTGATCAATACGTTCTGTACAAAAGGGATCTGCTTTATACGGATTCTGATATTAATGCCGAATATCTTGGTAATTTGTCCATTGAGATTGATCAGAATAGTGTTTATACCCCGTTGTATAAGGCGGCTATTACTGATTTTATAGTTCAGGTTTTATTGGATTGTCTATTGTTATTGTTGTTGGTGTATTTTTATTACGTCTATTACTCTAAGCCTGCACGTAAACTCGCAGACGAATTGCATTCTTTGAGTTTAAACGATGCACAAAATCATCGGATCGCAAGTTTTGATAACCGGCAAGACAGCTTTGGTGATTTGGCAAATTCTGCGAATCATTTGCTATCAGAACTCGCTTCTGTCATTAAATCTGAAGGTCATCTAAAAGATCGACTTGCGCACCACCAATTGCATCTTCGTCAATTAATTGATTGTTTACCGGTGTATTTGTGTGTTCGCAACGCGAATGGACAAATTCTTTATGCGAATTCGGCGTGGTCGGCGACATTTGGTTTGTCTGTTGATGAAGTGTGTAACAAAAAATTCTCTGAAGTGGTTGATAAAGACGCAGAAAAGCTGCTTGGTGTGGCCCAGCATGATCGTACAGTTTTAGAAGAAGGGCGTAGTATTTTTGTAGCTGAAGAATGTTGGGTTGACAGTTTTGGTAATCCGCAAGTTTGGCAGAGTCATTATGTAAAATTGCGTTATGAAAATCAGCCTGTTGTATTGGTTGTTTCGTCGGATATTAGCGACCGTAAAAAGAAAGACGCTGATATCGAATTTATGTCCTACCATGATCCTTTAACAACCTTACCGAATCGTATTCAATTGGTTGATCGGCTCGAAAACGAAATTCATCGCGCCGCACGTCATCATTATTTCGGTGCAGTATTATTTATAGATCTAGATCAGTTTAAAAATATTAATGACTCTTTAGGTCATCCCGTGGGCGATATCGTCTTACAAGAAGTGTCTCGAAGGCTTTCTGCTTGTGTACGCGAAGGTGATGTTGTCTCGCGCTTGGGCGGCGATGAATTCGTGGCCGTGTTAACGGTTTTAGACACTGGTTTTGCTAGCGCCGAGAAAAAAGCCGTTAAAATTGGTGAAAATATTCGTGCACAAATATCACAACCTATTTTTCACAAAGATTTAGAGCTTCGCATCACCGCAAGTGTTGGGGCGGTTATTTTTCCGGATGGTAATGTCAGTGTTCATGAGCTGCTGAGCTATGCGGACACTGCGATGTTTCAGGTTAAAGAGACCGGTCGCGACGGCATTGCTCTTTTTAACGAAACCATGGCGGAATATTCTCGTAAGCTAATTTTGTTAGAAACGCAGCTTCATAAAGCGCTGGCGCTTGAGCAATTTGAGCTATTTTTCCAACCTAAAGTAGATGTTATGACGGGTTTTTTGACCGGCGCCGAGGCGTTACTGCGTTGGAAGCATCCTGAATTAGGTTATCGAAGTCCCGGTGAGTTTATTTCAATATTAGAAAGCTCGGGATTAATTGTTCAGGTGGGGAAATGGATTCTTGAGGAGGCTTGCCGCAATCTTAAAAGCTGGCAGGCCGCGTCTTTGTGGTTTCCAGAGATGCGTTTGAGCGTCAATATCAGCCCTCGACAATTTAGGCATCCAAGTTTTGTGGAGGATGTAAAAAGCATATTGCAGCACATTCCAATACAGCCAAAGACTCTCGATATAGAAGTGACAGAAAGTGTTGTTATCGGTAACGTGGATGACACTGTCGAAACGATGAACATGCTGGGTAAAGAAGGAATCAGTTTTTCTTTGGATGATTTTGGTACGGGTTATTCTTCCATTAGTTATTTAAAACGCTTGCCTGTTTCTACCTTAAAAATTGATCAGAGTTTTGTGCGCGATATCAGCGTCGATCGCAGCGATAAGGTCTTGGTTCAATCCATGGCAAATATGGGTAAGTTATTGGGACTAAAAGTAGTTGCAGAAGGTGTTGAAGAGAACGACCAATTGGATATTATTCGCGAGTTTGGATGTGATGAATATCAGGGATATTTCTTCAGCCGCCCAATTCCATGCGTTGATTTTATTGAGTTATTAAAGCGACACCGGCAAATGCGGGGAGCGAACGGTTCACGCCCCGCAACTTCTGGTTGATTTATGCAGTTACTGATTACGCGGCAACCAGTGGAAGAGGAAAGGTAAAGCAAGCACCTTTGTTAGGTTCTGAATTAACATTGATCGTACTGTTATGCAGCTCCAAAATTCTTTTCACAATTGCCAAGCCCAAGCCAGTACCTGCCTGTTTCGATGCGGAATTCGAACTTTTATAATAGCGATCAAAAATAAATGGAATTTCATCCTTGGCAATGCCAACTCCGGTATCTTGGATTGACACCAAAACAGAATTCTCTCGTTCAGATAAATTGATGTTGATTTGCCCACCGTCGGGTGTATGGCGCAGTGCGTTATCGATGAGATTTTGAAAAACTCTTTCGATCAAGCTCAAATCCCCCATCACCAAAAGGTTAGGTGTTTTTTGATTGAGTTTAAACGTGATGCCTTTTCTCGCGGCGTGTAGGTCGAATTCCTGGACAATGTCATGAATGAGCTCGGCAATCGAGAACGGTGTTTTTTCAACAGCCATGCTACGACTTTCGAGTTTAGAGAGCTCAAACAACGCTGAAATTAATTTGCCCAAGCGTTTACTGTGTCGAAGCGCAATTTTTAGATAGTCTTTCTTCTGCTGATTATCGAGTCGATCCAGCTTTAAGATGACCGTCTCAATGTAACCTTGAATGGATGCCAGCGGGGTACGTAAATCGTGAGAAATATTCGAGATAAGCTCTCTGCGCAAATGTTCACTTTGCTGCATTTCTTTAAACTGATCTTTAATTCGTTTTTGCATCACTCCAAAACTTGCCTCTAGGGCAAGCAGTTCATCTTGGGGAAGAACACCTTTATCTTTTGGTAGCGCGCATTTCTCTTCGGTAAAAAAGGTACGAGTTTGTTCGGTAAGATTTTTAAGTGGCTTGGTGATGCGTTTAAAGCCAATGTACAAGCTAATAACCATCACGATCATCAATGCGGCAACAATACCCAAGCTGACTTTTAGGATGTAGCTGGTTGTAAGTTGTTCGGCAATAGATTGGAAGGATTGGCTAGATAAGACAACGTACAAATAGCCTTTTAACTCGCCATTTAAAAATACGGGTGCCGCCGAAAATATGCATTGTTGGCTGGGCACTCTCGGATCATCTCCGTAAATGGGGCCGTTTAATTTGCCGTCTAAAAAAGACGAAACCGGAGAAAGATTTACTCGTGTAAGTTGAACGTCGTCGGTATGTAACGCGTGGCCCAAAATTTTTCCGTTTGGATCGAGTAGGTAGACCTCAACCAGCGGGTTAATCATCATGGTATGCATGGCGGTGTCGGTGAGAGCTTCTTTTCTCACCTCGCCGTCTTTATCAAATAAGGCTTCTTGGTGTTCAATGATGTATCTAGCCAGCTCTTTGTTCAGCAATTGAGTAATTTCAGCGTGATATTGGCTGTTACTCCAGAGGGTGAGAGCAAGAATTGATGCTGTGGCGAAAAGCGTAAAGGCAATTAACATTGCCGTTAGTTTTCCGTGCAGAGGCAGTTTAGAAAACATCACTAATTCCTTACTGTGTGCTGTGGTTTGGCGTGTTTAAAGAATGATCAGCTAAGCATCTTTCACTTCAAAGCGATAGCCCACACCCCAAATCGTGTGAATAAAGCGTGGGTTTGTCGGATCAGCCTCAACTTTGCCGCGCAAGCGGTTAATGTGAGAGTTAACAGTATGTTCGTAACCTTCATGACCATAGCCCCAAACTTCTTGTAGAAGTTCTAGTCGTGTAAAGGCTTTTCCTGGGTGGGATGCGAAAAACCACAATAAATCGAACTCTTTAGCCGTGAGATCAACAGGTTTGTTGCTTAACGATACGGTTCTGCGTGATTTATCAAGAATAAGATCGCCGCGTACTATCACATCGCCGGAATCATGATTAGGGTCGCTTAGCATGTTTACACGACGTAAAAGTGCTTTAATGCGCGCGTTGAGCTCTAAAATGCTAAAAGGTTTGGTGAGATAATCATCTGCTCCCAACTCAAGGCCAAGTACTCTATCGAGCTCGGTAGAGCGAGAGGTCAGCATTAAAATGGGTACATAATTGTAATTGCTGCGTAGTTGTCTACAAATTTCCAGACCATCCATTGACGGAAGCTGTAAATCTAAAATAATAAGATCCCAGCGCTGGGTAGTCGCCTTTCTGAGTCCTTCTAGACCATCTTGGGAGCTCTCGACATGGGTGGTAGCTGAGCTTAAATGTAATTGGATTAAGTCGGCGATGTCTTTTTCATCTTCGATTACCAAGAATCGCTGAGGTTTATCTTCGCTGCTACCTGAGTCACCTGTAGCTGGCACTTTGTGTTCCATAGTCAACGCCTTATTGTTCCAGTATTTAAGCAAATCGGTTTTGAAGAGTTTCACTGACAGAAAGTAATTAGTTGTTTGAACGATTACAACCAGTTTTATGGTCTTTTATAACTTTTATAGTGGTTGCTTAATACTTTACCTGCTGATTAACTGACTTGAAGACTCTTCGAAGAGGGAAATTCCTTCCAATTCGCTGTTTGAGACATGCCTTTGAAGGTAAAGAGAGTGAATAAATTACCCGTCTTTTTGATGCTTAAAACGACTGTTTATTTTTTAAAAAATTTCAGCAACGTTAGCTAAAACTCTTAACGTTTGTATAACATTGCGTAAGACCAGCCAATTTAACAGAATTCTCCTTGGATGCGGCCTACTTTTAAAAATAGGAAACTCTGATTAACCTAGAGTTTCTAGCGACACAAGGATGTGTCGCCAATTTCAAGAACTGTAAGTGATTGAAATTGTGAAGAAATTGGAAATCGCATTTTCAATTTCTGTTCTCTGATTAAATCATGGATGAGTTAATCAGAGGTTCCAATAGTGTTTGCACTAAAAATTGTGATTACCGCTGTGCGTGGTCTAGTTCTTAAGTTCTGATCGGTTCAGATTCAATGCTGCGTTTATTCAGTGCGAATTTGCTCTTGCAGAATCTCAGGTAAAGAGGCTTGTTTACATTCGCTTTTATTTAATTTGTAATTTGCGGTCGTCCTTTTAAGCTCATTTAGCTAGCGAAGCCTGTTATCTCAAGGTTGGATTTCTGAGCTTATCGATTTTTTGTACAAAACTCATAGGAATCTCTGATTAACGCATCCAAGGTTTAATCCGAGACCTGAAAGCTTCCGGGTTAATCAGAGTTTTCTATTCCCTTTAATCTCTTATACCAGCAAGAAAGTTCTACTTATGATTATGAAAGAAGATGTTTTAGAGAAATTAGCCAACATTTCTCAAAGCACTTTATTACCGATTCCTCAGGCAACTATGGATGATATCGTCGATGCCCAAGAAGAAATGTTGGTGTCTTTTCCCGCTGAGTTCAGGGATTTCTTAATCTCTGTAAGTCACATGGAGGTAGGATCAATCGAGCCGGTCACTCTCAGTGACCCTGAACTGCATACCTATTTGCCCGAAATGGCTTCGCAAGCCTGGGAATTGGGGTTACCCAGAGATCTTTTGCCACTGTGCAGAGTTGAGGACGGCTTCTACGTTGTGACGCTTGCCGATCAAGTGGAGTTTTGGCGAATAGAAGACCAAGATTTTAGCGGAGATATCTGGGAGTCGATCTGGCAGTGGGCCGATGAGGTTTGGCTCGAAAGTTAAAATCTACCCAAAAGTGCAGTTATTTCAATGAAATAAAGGGCTGCGTGGTTAGCGTCTTTATCTGTACTGAGTATTTTTTGATTGCCTATTTATCAATAAATGTGATGATCAAATTGCCCAGTGTTTACATTCAACGCCTACAATTCATAGCCGCAAGCAAGTACAGGTGCTAAAATTGCGCCCCTTTTTTATCTATTGATGTTATTTGAGAGAGTTAAAACTATGCGTGTTGGATTTGTTGGCTGGCGAGGAATGGTTGGTTCTGTTCTTGTAGAAAGAATGTTATCCGAAAACGATTTCACGGACATCGAGCCAATTTTCTTCACGACATCAAACCCCGGAGGTAAGGGGCCCGATATTGGTAAGGAGATTCCACCGCTACAAGACGCAATGTCTGTTGATGCTCTTTCAGATATGGACGTAATTCTCTCCTGCCAAGGAGGAGATTACACAAAAGAAATCTATCCGCAGTTACGTTCTGCTGGCTGGAAAGGTTATTGGATTGATGCCGCTTCTGCGTTGCGTATGTCTCAAGACTCGATCATTGTTCTAGATCCAGTGAATGCCGATGTTATCAAAAATGGTTTGGCCAATGGCGTAAAAGACTTTATTGGCGGTAACTGTACCGTGAGTCTGATGTTGATGGGTTTGGGCGGTCTATTCAAAGAAGGTTTGGTTGAATGGGCGAGTGTTATGACCTACCAAGCAGCGAGTGGTGCTGGCGCTAAAAACATGCGTGAGCTCATTGCTCAAATGGGTGTTTTAAGAGATTCGGTCTCTGACCTGTTGAATGACCCTGCAAGTGCTATATTAGATATTGACAAGAAAATTGCTCAAACAATGCGCTCTGCTGAATTCCCTACCGCTGAATTCGGCCATCCTTTGGCAGGTAGCTTGTTACCGTTTATTGATACTCAACTCGATAATGGCCAAAGCCGAGAAGAGTGGAAGGCTCAAGCTGAAGCCAACAAAATTTTAGCAACACAAACTCCGGTGGCAATTGATGGTACTTGTGTTCGAATTGGTGCGATGCGCTGTCACAGCCAAGCAATTACGCTGAAATTAACTAAAAATGTTGATTTGTCTGACATTGAAACGTTAATCGAAAACTCTAATGAGTGGAGTCGAGTCGTTCCGAATGATCGCGCTACTACCATGGCTGAACTTACACCCACTAAAGTAACCGGTACTTTGGATATTCCTGTGGGTCGTTTGCGTAAGCTAAGTATGGGTGATCAGTACTTAAACGCATTTACAGTTGGTGACCAATTACTTTGGGGTGCTGCTGAACCGTTAAGAAGAATGCTACGCATCCTAGTCGAAAGCCGTTAAGCAGTGGCTTTATAACTTTTAGTGGATGTATTTAGATATGCTTGAGATAAAAGTACTCAAGCATATCTACCAAATCGATTGACATTTCTATTACGAGTCTTGAGTCTCATTAATTAGCTACGAAAAATTTAAAAATTCATACCGGGCAGTAGCTTCATCGGCCGACATTGAAAAAATGTGCATTAGGTCAACATAATTGCAAGAAACAACCGTTTTTGCCCACGCTTAAATTCTCAAATATTGCGAAAATCCTATTTATAATGAATACTTACGTGTATAAGTGAATGCGAATTCGAGATTTATCTGAGAAATTACTTTAACTTTTCATTCCACAGGTATGTGCCTGGGTGTGATTTTTCGCGTTTCAAACAACACACCTGAAGCTAATTTGTAATTAGTCGGGAAGCTATGGATACAACAAAAGGGGCGTCCAATGCGTCTTGGTAAGCTGGGGTTAACTTTTCTTTTTCTCGGTGTTGGCCTGTCTCAACAAGCACTGTCGTTAGGTCTTGGTGAGATTAAGGTCAATTCAACACTGAATCAGCCTTTGGATGCTGAGATTCGATTGCTTCAAGTTCGTGATCTTACCGATCAGGAAGTTTTGGTAGGTATTGCTTCAAACGAAGAGTTTTCTAAACTTGGGGTCGATCGCAGTTTCTTTCTAAATAATCTTCGATTTAAGGTTGTTTTAGATAATCCTTCGGGCCCTATCGTAAAAGTAACTTCTACTGAAATTGTTCGCGAGCCATTCCTAAATTTCTTGGTAGAAAGTCAGTGGCCAAGCGGTCGTGTACTTCGAGAGTACACTTTGCTGCTTGATTTGCCGGTCTTCAGTGCTCAATCTAGTCCAGTTGTGCAAGCTCCCGCGGCTACTCGCAATACTCAAACCACTCAAGCACCGCGAACATCGACTGCTCCAACAACAACTACTTCGCAGGCAGCTCCCGTAACAAGATCTACGTCTCCGACGACAGCGGCTAACACCAGCGCTGCGCCGGTTAATCGCGGCGAGGGCGGTACCTTCGGCCCGGTTCAGTCTGACGATACCCTATGGGAAATTGCCGCAACCCACCGTCCAAGCTCAGAATTTAGCATTCAACAGACGATGATAGCGATACAACGTCTGAACCCAGAAGCGTTCATCAACGGCAACATCAATCTGTTGAGAAAAGGACAGGTTCTACGATTGCCTTCTGAAGGGGACCTGCGCGGATTAAGTCAGACCCAAGCCGTAAACGAAGTTGCCTTTCAGAACAGCCAATGGAGTTCCGGCGAGAGCTATGGTCCTGGTTTGAGTGCCACCGCACCAACTCGCACACCATCAAAGACAAGTACCTCTGTTGAAGGCCGAGTTTCTTTGGGCGTTAATGAAAGCCCGTCGAACACCTCAGATTCGGGCTCTGCTCGTGGTGCCGACTCGCAAAAAGTTTCTTCACTGGAGAATGAGTTAGCAATTACTCTTGAGCAGCTCGATACTTCAAAGAGGGAGAATACCGAATTAAAAAGCCGCGTTTCCGATTTAGAACAGCAAATCGAAACCATGGAGCGCTTGCTCTCTGTATCTAACGATCAGCTGCGTGCTTTGCAGTTGACCTCGGCAGATAACGCTAATGCTGAGATTCCTACAGACGAATCTGGTTTGTCTTCTGAAGATATTTCTGAAACCAATTCTGAAGATGCTTCTAACGTTGATGATGAGTTAGCCAATTCCGAATCGCCCACGACATCGGTTGATGGTTCGCCGGATGTCGGTTCTGATGTCGAAGACGGAGAAAATGGCGCTGAGTATGCCAGTGACGACTCTGAAGTCTCTGAAGCTCCAGCACCTGTTGTACAAACACCACCGCAACAAAATCCACGCACGGTTGTTACCGCGCCTCCAGCAAAGCAACCTAGCTTTTTAGATTTCATCTTCGACAATCTTTACGTTGTAGGCGCCGCACTGCTTGGCGTGCTGTTGTTGGTGCTTTTGCTTGTTCGCCGAATGATGGCTAAAAAAGCCGAAAAAGAAGAGGCGATAGCTGAAGAAGAGCTTGTAAATCCTTTCGAATCGGATCGAGCCGAAGATGATATCGATGATCTGGAAATGCCAGATGATGATAGTTTTGCTAATGATTTTGATGATCAAACAGTTCGTCTAGCGGATAACGACGATACTACAGAACCTAACTTGTCTGATGACGAAGAGACTCTTTCTCAAGAGGCCTTGGCAAATATCAATCCAGAAGAAGTCATCGCGGAAGCCGATATTTACATCGCCTACGGTAAGTACGATCAAGCCGAAGATATGCTTAAACGCGCGTTAATGGCCGAACCTGGCAATGTTGATGCGAGAGTGAAATTATTAGAGGTATACGCAGAATCCGGCAATCTTGAAAAATTTGATCAGCAGTTCGAAAAGGTTCACGAATCTGGAGATAATTCAGGAATTGTTCGTGGCAACCAACTGCGCTCACAATTCGCCAACGCACTTCCTTATGCTGGAATGGTGGCTGCTGGCGCGGCCTTGGCCTCGGAAGACTTCAGTAGTTTGGATTTGGATGTCGACAATAATGAGGCCGACGGATTTGGTGAGATAGATTTCAGTGCATTAGGTGATAGCGATCAAGATTCGGAATCTGGTTTGCTGGACGAGCTTTCGTCTACTGAACAAGAAACCGAAGATGATGATTTCGACTTCGATCTAATGGCCGGTGACGACACCAAAAACGAAGAGGTCGATGATCTCGATTTTGATAGCTTCGATATTGATACCGATTTTACTGGCGCAAGCTCTGATAGCGAAGTTGCTGAAGCCGACGGCTTTGATTTAGATTCCGACTTTTCCAGTTTAGATGAAGCACAAGAAGATCTTGTGGTGGATCAAGAAGCGGAAGATTTATCGTTCGATCTAGATTTGGATTTCGATAATTTTACCAATGAAAACACGGAATCTGTGAGCATTGATGATGGTCATGAAGTTGATTCCAGTCTTGGTGAAAATGAACTTGAAGACCTTTCTTTTGATACAGATTTTGACGGCGATCTAGACGATGCATCCTTGTCACTAGATCAGCCTGAAAGTATGGATCTTGGTGAGATAGACATGTCACCAGATCTAGAAGACGACTCTTTTGATTTCAATTTAGATCTAGATGCAGATAGTTCTGAACCTGTGTCTGACGTTTTAGGTGTATCTCTTGATTTTGCGGGCACTACAGACGATACCGATTCGGAACTTGACGAATTCGACCTTGATCTCGATATGGATGAGGAGGCAACTGCCTCCGTCGATACCGTAGAAACGAGTTTGGACGATAACGATTTGGATATGGCCGATGACTCTCTATCTGCTCCATATTCAATGGACTTATCGTTGGATGATCAGCCAGAGACTTCTGAGGATGAATCCGATTTAGCGTTAGATGATGTCGATAGTCTTGAATTAGATTTTGAAGAGCCTACCGATGTTGTCGAAGATGAACTCGATTTTGCGACCGACGATTTAGATCTTGGCTCGCCAGAATCTTTTGATGCTCCACACTCTTTTGAAACTACAGAAGCCTTCGAAGAAGAATCTATCGATTTGGACGATGGCTTAGATCTTGAAAGTATGGATGGCGGCGAGTTGGATGATTCCATGTTTGCCGACATTGACAATGATCTTGCCTTTGACGAACAAGCCGATGAGTCTGCTGAAGAACCTTTGCTTGATGGTGACACCTCCGACGAGGTGGTGAGCCTTGAAGAAACTCCAGAGTTATCCATCGAAGACGACAGCGTGCTGGAGCTTTCAGATCTAGAAAACTCTCTTGATTTAGAAGCTTTAGATGAAGAGATGGAAGCCTTATCCTCCGTTGACATTGAAGATGAGCTTGAGTCTGTTGATGCTGACGAAAAGCTAGATGATTTAGAAGGTAATGATCCGTTCGAGTTAGACTCTGAATTGGATTTAGATGAAGGTCTTGCTATTGATGATGAGTTAGAAACCATCGATGCCGAGCTCGATTCTGACCTAGAAGATCTTGATGTTGCTGAGTCTGAGATCGATATTCCTGAGCTTTCAGAACAAGACATCGATTTAGAGGACTTGTCTGACGATGTATTTGATGAAGCACTTGCATCAATTCAAGATGAAAACCTAGATGATTCGGCTGAAGTTGAATTTAACGAGCTCGATACCGAAATGAGCTTTTTAGCGGGAACCGACGAATCTGACACCAAACTGAATCTTGCTAAAGCCTACATCGATATGGGTGATGCCGATGGCGCCAGAGATATTCTGGATGAAGTTTTGAGTGAAGGTAACGATCAACAAAAGCAAGAAGCTGAAGATTTAATGGCTAAAATACCGTCGTAGATTTTTTGTTAAATTGCTGAATTAAAAATACCCCAGCTTGTCTGGGGTATTTTTTTATAGCAGCGCGACAAAATCGTCTTACAGGATTGGATATGTCATTGTCGGTATATCGCGCCAATCAACAGCTTTCTCAATAACTTTCCCGATCACTTTATCAATATATTTCCAAGTCACATGGTTGCACGTAAAGAGTACTCGCCTAATTGCGAGATTTTACCCGGTATGACGGTACCTGCTAATGTCAGGCGAATTGCTCTGGGGGTTGAATATGACGGCTCAGTTTTTAGAGGTTTTCAGATTCAACCGCACGATCCGCAAACCGTGCAGCAAGCACTGCATGACTCTTTGAGCGATATCGCTAACGAACCCATAAGTTTGGTTTGTGCGGGACGAACAGATTCTGGAGTGCACGCCAGCGGTCAGGTGATCCATTTCGATTTAACCGTTGATCGACCCGAGCGAGCTTGGACACTGGGTGTTAACACAAAATTACCGGATCAAATTGCCGTAAAATGGGCGAAATCCGTGGATTTGAGTTTTCATGCGCGCTTTTCCGCGGGCAGTAGAACCTACCGATACATCATCCAAAACACGCCAGCGCGGCCGGGTATTTTCAACAAGAAGGTAACTTGGGATAAGCGAACACTCGATATTCAGTCTATGTATCAAGCATCGCAATTGTTGGTGGGTGAGCACGACTTCAGCTCATTTCGAGCGTCACAATGCCAAGCTGTCAGTCCCATTCGACGAGTCCATTACATCGATATTGGGGTGATGCACGACTTTATCATCATTGAGATTCAGGCCAACGCCTTCTTACACCATATGGTTCGAAACATTGTTGGTGTTTTGTTAACCATTGGTGCTGGTGAGAAACCGTTGGGTTGGATGCAAGAAGTTCTAGATGCAAAAGACCGTACCGCCGGTGGTGTTACTGCGCCTCCACACGGTCTTTATTTGGTTCATGTCGAATATCCGGCGCACTTTGCTATTCCAACTCCGATTCCGGGACCGGGCTTTCTTACCCATCCTTTAAGGTACTTCGCAAATTAGCGCGCTTGGTTGTTTGGCTAGAGACACAGGGAAATATTCGTGAATTGTTTAATGGTTGTAGCACATCCACTTGATAACAGCTTGTGTAAATTCTTAGCTCAGAAGTCTGTCGAGCACCTGGAATCTAAAGGTTACCAAGTAACGGTCAAAGACCTGTATAGAGAAGAGTTTAATCCTGTATTAACAACAAGTGAAAGGAAAAGCTATTACGGCCCACAATTTGATAGCGAAGCTCTTGGGCAAGATCTAGCTCAGCTCAAAAACGCTCAATCTTTAGTTATATTATTTCCAACTTGGTGGTTTGGATTCCCTGCAATATTAAAGGGTTGGTTTGACCGTGTTTGGGCTCCTGGTTATGCATATCAACATGCCGCCGATTTTGGTCCCATAGCGCCTAAGTTAACGCATTTAAAAGAAGTTAAAGTAATTACTACCTTAGGTTCACCTTGGTGGGTTGATTTCTTTATTTTAAGGCGTCCAGTTCGGAGAATTCTTAAAACAGCATTGGTTGGAACCTGCACAAAGAATTGCAGTTTCACAATGCTATCGCTCTACTCCAGTGAGAGGCTCACACAGTCAAAAGTTGAAAACTTTGTCAGAAAAATAGAGAAGAAACTCTAGAGGTACTTGGATTAATTAAGAATAGGTTAATTAGGTTTCCGCACCGGTTGTGTGCTTAACCTCTGATAACGGTTTATGGGTGCGGTATTATAAACTTGCAGTAAAAATCTATAACCCACACGCATACTCGTACAGAGCGGGAAATGCTCTCGTTTGAGGGTAATCACCAAAGACTGTTGTGATTATTCGTAGAATTCGGTTATGAGAATCTGTTAGTATTGCCGGCTTTCTGAGGCACAACTGTGTAAATAGTCGAATAATTTGGTTGTCTGCCCATTCTGTATACCTAGAGGAATGCATCTCTTAATGTCTGCAAATCCAAGAGTCAAAATCTGCGGTCTGACAAATGTTGAAGATGCCTTATCAGCAGTTGAGCTTGGTGCTGACGCTATTGGTTTGGTCTTTTACCCCAAAAGTCCTCGGTTTGTTGATCTTAACACTGCCAGAGAGATCGCCCTAAAGGTTGGTCCTTTTACCACTGTGGTTGGCTTGTTTGTTGATGCCTCTGTTGATGTTATTAATTCCACTCTAGAGAAAGTTCCTCTGCACCTATTGCAGTTTCACGGTGACGAAACCCCTGAATATTGCGCTCAATTCTCTCGACCCTACATAAAGGCGTTTCGCATGGCGCCAGGGCTAGAAGTTGAAGCTTTGATGGATAAATACACAGGCGCCAGTGGCTTTTTACTCGATGCCTATAAGCCTGGAGTTCCGGGTGGTACAGGGCAGAGTTTTGAATGGCAGAGATTCCCTCGTTATTGTAAATACCCACTTATTTTGGCCGGTGGTTTGAATCCCGATAACGTTTCTGGTGCGCTAGCAAGCACCGAAGCCTACGCCGTTGACGTGAGCGGCGGGGTAGAAAGTTCTCCCGGTCAAAAAGACGTCACTAAAATGATGTCGTTTATTAATTCGGTTAAACATCCGCCCTGGCGATAGTTCATTCCAAAATTAATCTAAAACTGAACTTCGTTAGTATTCATTTTTATTTCGAGATTTTGCTATGAGCCAGGCTAAAGTTCAGTCAGCTAATGTTGACTACGCCGCTTTCCCCGACAAAACCGGACATTTCGGCCCTTATGGTGGTCGTTTTGTCTCCGAAACCCTAATTTCTGCTTTAGACGATCTGACCGAAATGTACGAGCGTCTAAAGAACGATCCAGAATTCCTAGCCGAGTTCGATAAAGATCTTGCTTACTTTGTGGGTCGTCCTTCACCGTTGTATTTTGCAGAGCGCTGGAGCAAGAACGCCGGTGGTGCAAAAATTTATCTTAAACGAGAAGATTTAAATCATACCGGCGCGCACAAGGTTAATAACACCATTGGTCAAGCGCTGCTAGCGAAACACAGTGGCAAAAAACGTGTGATCGCCGAGACTGGTGCCGGTCAACACGGTGTTGCTACCGCAACTATCGCCGCTCGTTTGGGTATGGAATGTATTGTGTACATGGGCGCCGAAGACGTTAAACGTCAGGCAATGAACGTGTATCGCATGAAACTACTGGGCGCAGAGGTTATTCCCGTAACTTCAGGCTCTAAAACCCTAAAAGATGCAATGAACGAAGCCATGCGCGATTGGGTAACTAATGTTGATAATACTTTTTATATTATCGGCACCGTCGCTGGCCCACACCCTTATCCGCAACTGGTGCGTGATTTCCAATCCATTATTGGTCGTGAAGCGCGCAGCCAATGCCTTGAGCTTACCGGACGCTTACCAGATGCTTTAGTGGCCTGTGTTGGTGGCGGTTCGAATGCAATTGGTTTATTCCATCCGTTTTTGAACGACGAAACCGTAGCCATGTACGGTGTTGAAGCAGCCGGTTACGGCTTAGAAAGTGGTAAGCATGCGGCGCCATTAAATGAAGGCATTCCGGGTATTTTGCACGGCAATCGAACCTATTTGATGGAAGACGAAGACGGCCAAATTATCGAAACCCACTCGGTATCTGCCGGTCTTGATTATCCCGGTGTTGGCCCGGAGCATAGCTGGTTGAAAGACCTCGGTCGCGTGCATTATGGCGCCATTGATGACGAGGAGGCGCTTAATGCCTTTAGAATGCTAACTCGAGTAGAAGGTATTATCCCTGCGCTTGAAAGCAGTCATGCCATTGCCTATGCCGATAAATTGGCTCGTGAAATGACGCCAGATCAAACAATCGTGGTTAACTTATCGGGCCGTGGCGACAAAGACATTCACACCGTTGCCGAAATCGACGGTATTGTCGTCTGATTTTCGTATTGCATATTCAGTGAGCAGCTCTGCATTGAGCTGCTTCTACCCCAAAATATTATTAAGCATTCACTACTATGAATCGAATTTCGAAACGCTTAAGTGATCTCAAAGCCGAAGGCCGCAAAGCACTGGTTACCTACATTGTTAATGGCGATCCAAACCCAGACGTAACTTTGCTAACCATGCACAAACTGGTAGAGAAGGGTGCCGATATTATCGAACTTGGTGTGCCTTTTTCTGACCCAATGGCAGAAGGTCCAGTTATCCAGCGCGGTCATGAGCGTGCTCTAGCTCATAAAACCAGTTTAAGAAATACTTTGGCTGTTGTTAAAAGTTTTCGCGAAACTAATCAGGATACGCCCGTTGTGTTGATGGGTTATGCGAATCCGGTTGAGCGCATGGGCGCCGAGGTTTTTGCAGAAAACGCAAAAAACGCAGGTGTTGATGGCTTGTTAACGGTTGATTTGCCACCAGAAGAAGCCCCAATATTAATTGATAAGTTAAAAACCGCCGAATTAGAAAATATTTTCTTATTAGCGCCAACCACGCCACGAGAGCGAGCAGAAAAAATTGTCTCCATGGCTTCGGGCTTTTTATACTATGTGTCTTTAAAAGGCGTGACCGGCGCCGGCCATTTAAACATCGCTGAAGTTGATCAACGCATCAATGAATTGCGTACGATGACTGATTTGCCGATTTGCGTAGGTTTTGGCATCAAAGACGGTGAATCTGCGAAAGCCATTGGCAAAAGTGCCGACGGCGTTGTGGTAGGAAGTTTATTAGTTGCCAAAATGGGCGAGTTAGAAAACGAAAGTCCAGAAATGATTGCACAAGCTGTTGGTGATCTTATCGAACCTATTCGTAAGGCCATCGACGAGCAATAATTGCTTCCGGTTGAATAATTAGGCGCTTGATTCTTCAAGTGTTGATTTTGAGTAAAAGTTAATTTTTAAAGCAGAAAAATTATGAGTTGGTTAGAAAAAATTAAACCCAACGTAATCATGTCTCAGCGTAAGCGCGGTACCAGCAAGGTACCTGAAGGCCTCTGGAAAAAGTGCGTTAAATGTGCAGCGGTTTTGTACCGTCCAGAGCTTGAGCGCAACAATGATGTGTGTCCAAAGTGTGATCACCATATGCGCATTGGCGCTCGTCGTCGCCTCGATATTTTCTTGGATCAAGATGGTCGCGAAGAATTAGCAACCGATGTATTACCCATTGATCGCTTGAAATTCAAAGATATCAAAAAATACAAAGATCGCTTAACCGAAGCACAAAAAGCCACCGGTGAAAAAGAAGCGCTTATCGCAATGCGTGGTACTTTAAAAACCATGCCGGTAGTTGCGGTAGCGTTCGAATTTGCTTTTCACGGCGGCTCTATGGGTTACGTGGTTGGTGAGCGTTTCACCCGTGCGGCACAGTTGGCTTTGAAAGAAAAAATACCATTGGTGTGCTTCTCGGCAACCGGTGGTGCGCGCATGCAAGAAGCGCTGATTTCACTGATGCAAATGGCCAAAACCAGTGCCGTTATTGAGCGACTAAAGCAAGAAGGTATTCCTTATATTTCGATCATGACCGATCCCGTTTATGGCGGTGTATCGGCATCTTTGGCATTGCTGGGCGACATCAATGCGGCTGAACCGGGCGCACGTGCAGGTTTTGCGGGTCCTGCGATTATTGAGCAGACCATTCGTCAAAAACTTCCGGCCGGATTCCAACGCAGTGAGTTTTTGCTGGAGCATGGCGCCATTGACATGATCATTCATCGCAACGATATGCGTGATCGAGTCGCAAGTTTGCTCTCTAAGTTTACCGGCGTTGCCATCGCTTCCTAATTAGAATTCTTCTCTAGGTTAGTTCAGTTCATGCGTTACGAGACTCTTGATGGTTGGCTGCAATGGCAGCAAACGCTCCATCCGAAAGCCATCGACATGAGTCTCAACCGAATTGCTGCTGTTGCCAGTAATATGTCGATTGATACTGCTGGATTAAAATCGCAGCCAGTGCAAATCGTCACTATTGCTGGAACTAACGGCAAAGGTTCCTGCGTTAAAAGCTTTGAATCTTTGTTGCTTGCCCAAGGTAAAACCGTTGGTTGTTTTACCTCTCCACACCTACTTCGCTATAACGAACGCATTCGTATTAATAATGCCTCGGCGACGGATTCCGATATTCTCTCTGCATTTGCCGCCATCGATAATGCCCGAGGCGATATCTCGTTAACGTACTTTGAATTTTCTACGTTAGCGGCTTTGTACTTGTTCAAAGAGCACAAGGTTGATTTTATTGTTTTAGAGGTTGGGCTCGGTGGGCGATTAGACTCCACCAATATCATCGATGCAGACTTGTGCGTTGTTACTTCTATTGATATTGATCATGTGCAATGGCTTGGCGATAACAGAGAATCGATTGGTCGAGAGAAAGCGGGAATATTCCGAGCGAACACACCGGCGATTTGCGCCGACTGTGATCCTCCTCAGTCGATCAGCGCTTATGCTGATCAATGCGGCGCTCGGCTTTACGACTGCTTTAGCGGATTTCGCTACGCCGTTAATGACGGCACTTTGCAGATATCGTTGCAAAAAGACGCCAGTGATACGCTAGAAATTTCTGTTCCGACCCCTAATTTACCCATTGGCAGTGTTGCCTCAGCGATTGCTGGCTTGGCGCTATTGGGGCAATTGCCAGCAGAACCAGCTCTTGTGCAAACTGTTCAAAATTTGCAATTAGCTGGCCGCAATCATCGTGTTCAGATTGGTAATGTGACGGTTATTTTAGATGTTGCACACAACCCGGCCGCAGCCCGAAGTATGGCAAGTCGTATTGAGAAAAGCCCGAAAGTTGCGCGGCTCGCGCTATGTGCTGCCATGGCCGATAAAGATTTGGCCAAAATTTTTCAACCCTTGGCAGGATTGTTTTTAGGATGGTTCCTGCCAACTCTTGAAGATAATAGCCGAGCATCTACACCGGAAAATACAGCAACGTTATTAAGGCCAAAGCTTGATCCTCAGGTGGAGTTGGTTGTTTTCAACGACTTCAAGTCATCCTTGGACTCCGCCTTATCTAAACTCGAACATCTGAGTGATAACGGAACCAATCCTGTCGAACTTTATATCTTTGGTTCGTTCTACACCGTTGAAGCTGGAATGCGGGCACTGAATGTTGAGGTTTAATTGCTATTTATCCAGCCGTCAAATGTCGCAAATTTCAGCAAGATTGACCCGAAACTTAAAGAGGGAAAAGAGCGTTGGATAGTGGTGTAAAACAACGAATTATTGGTGCCGCGGTGCTTGGTGCCGTCGCCGTGATTTTTTTGCCGAGTTTGCTGTTTCGTGAAGTTGAACCGGAGATTGATACCACCACCCAAGTGCCCATTGCTCCGAAATTTGAGTTTGAACCGATTCCAGAGCCAAGTAAGCCATTGGGAATCGACACGGTTGAAAACCCTGATGAGCTCTTTCAACCTGTCCCAGAACAACCGGAAGACGTGCCAAATTCGGTTCAGCAAAACTCTGGCTCTAATACTAGCTCTTCCGAAACCCTATCAGTGCCGCCAAAAATCTCTGAACCAAAACAATCTATTTCACCACCTGCTGACGAAACCGACGGAAACCCCTCACTCGATGAATATGGCCTGCCAAAAGCCTGGGTTTTGCAGGTGGGTAGTTTTTCCAACAGCGAGCGTGCCCAGGAGTACAGCCAAAAGCTTATCGACGACGGCTTCAAGGCGTTTGTTCGACCTTTTCAAAGCGATAACAAAACCGTGTACCGCGTTCTAGTTGGTCCCAATATTAATCGCAATGACGCCTCAGACATTAAAGTAAAAATCGACGCCGCATATCGTATCGACTCATTAATTATGCGCTATCAACCCTAAAGCAAGCACATTATTCGAGGAAAATCTTGTCCGATAACGGTGCAGCAAGTTCAGCTTTTTGATGATTTTTGTGACCGCTCTGTTAGAATCGCGAGCTTTCTTGAGTATGGCCACTTTGAATCCCCGTATTGTTTGAGAAATAAGTCACTGGAATTGCTATGAATGAGGCCGATTGGGCTATTGTTGCAGCCTTGGTTATCTCTGGATTGATCAGCCTCTGGCGTGGGTTCGTAAAGGAAGCTTTGTCGCTAGTCATTTGGTCGGCCGCGCTAATAATCGCTGTTTTGTTTCATCAACCGCTGGCCGAAGTGTTATCGCCACATATTGAAACGCCATCACTTCGAGACATAGTAGCGATTGCGATTTTATTCTTCTCCACGCTTATCGTTGGCAGCATCATAAGATTATTAATCAGCGGACTCGTTGATGCTACCGGACTGAGCGGTACTGATCGATTTTTAGGACTACTCTTTGGCTTATTAAGAGCAGTAGTTGTGATACTGGCGATCCTTATCACTCTACCTGACTACATTCCCATCGACCAAGACGGTTGGTGGCAGGAATCGGCTTTGATTCCCCAGTTTTTAAAAATGGAAAGCTGGTTTAAAGAGATTGTGGATGCAATCAAAGGTTTATATTCGTCGATTTTGGGGTAAAACCCGCTTTCTGTGATCTGGTTTAATTTGCTCTAACCAGCTCAGACTGAGCTGTAAAACTTATAGAGGTAGTTCTATGTGCGGAATTGTTGGTGTTGTAGGCCATACAAATGTCAATTTGGATTTGTATGATGCGCTGACTATGCTTCAACATCGAGGTCAAGATGCCGCCGGTATCATGACTTGTCACGATGGCCGTATTGCACAACAAAAAGCAAACGGCTTGGTTCGTGATGTGTTTCGCTCAAGCCACATGCAACGTTTGGTCGGTAAATATGGTATCGGTCATGTCCGTTATCCAACAGCCGGTAACTCCGGGCCCGCGCTTGCGCAACCGTTTTACGTAAACTCACCCTACGGTATTGGATTGGCACACAACGGTAATCTAACCAATACCGAAGAAGTGAAAGAACACATCTATAAAACCGATCTACGCCACGTCAATACCGATTCTGATTCAGAAGTTCTGCTAAACGTTTTTGCCCACGAATTACAAAAGCTCAATAAGCTCCAACCCAGCCCCGATGACATCTTTACAGCAATTAGCCGAGTTCACGAACGGGTGCGAGGTGGTTATGCGGTAGTTGCGTTGATCGCCGACTACGGAATTGTGGCCTTTCGCGATCCTAACGGTATTCGACCATTGGTTATTGGTCACAGAAAGTCCTCGGCAGGCAAATCGTTCATGATTGCGTCTGAGAGCTGCGCGTTTAGCTCCAGTGGCTATCAACTGCTGCGAGACGTCGCTCCCGGTGAGGCTATTTTTATCACCAAAGATGCTGAGTTTTATTCCAAGCAATGCGCCGAAGCACCGCGCTTGCGCCCGTGTATTTTCGAACACGTTTACTTTGCTCGACCCGACTCCATAATGGACGGTGTTTCTGTTTATAAATCACGCCTGCGCCAAGGTGAACGTTTAGCCGCGAAAATAGTTCGCGAGCGCCCCGATCACGATATTCACGTGGTGATTCCGATTCCCGATTCTAGCCGAGTAGCGGGCCAGATGGTTGCTCAAAATCTGGGCGTTAAATTCCGCGAAGGTTTGGTGAAAAATCGCTACATTGGTCGTACCTTCATTATGCCCGGCCAACAACAACGCAAAAAATCGGTACGTCAAAAGCTCAATGCCATCGATCTAGAGTTTAAAGGTAAAAACGTGTTGTTGGTGGATGACTCCATTGTGCGAGGCACCACCTGCCAACAAATTATCCAAATGGCTCGTGAAGCGGGCGCGGCAAAAGTGTATTTTGCTTCCGCATCACCTGCGGTGAAGTTTCCAAACGTCTACGGTATTGATATGCCGAGTGCCACTGAGCTGATTGCCCATGGCCGATCGGAAGAAGATGTGCGTAAAGAGATTGGTGCTGATTGGTTGATTTATCAAGATATTGATGATCTTGTTGCCGCTTCTCATGACGGTAATCCGAATATTGAAGAGTTCGAATCGGCAGTATTTACGGGTGAATATATTACCGATGACGTTGACCAAGATTATCTCGACAAGTTGGCCGCAGCCCGTAATGATTCGGCCATGTCGAATAAAAACTTACAGTCCAGTCAAGAAGACGCGCTGATTGGCATTCATAACGAAAGCAGCGACTCGTCTATGTAACAGAATTTTGAGCGGTTCTGAGTGCGTTTACCATCGGACCGGTTCTCGCAATTACTGCGCTGAAGACTGGTTTTGAACATCGAATGACCAAGTGATTTTATTCAAATGATTGACGATATTTTTGACGATGAACACTTTCTACGTGACGCTGGTATAGACACCCTTGCGGTTCGCGCGGGAATTCGTCGCACCCAAGAAGGTGAGCACAGCGAGCCAATTTTTACCACATCCAGCTACGTGTTTGAATCCGCTCAGGCGGCGGCAAACCGTTTCTCCGGTGAAGAGCCGGGTAATGTCTATTCGCGTTACACCAACCCAACCGTACGTGTGTTTCAAGAACGCATCGCGGCGCTTGAAGGTGGCGAGGCCGCAGTTGCGACGTCGTCGGGTATGGGGGCGATTCTTACTCTGTGCATGGCGCTTTTGAAATCTGGCGATCACGTGATTTGTTCACGCAGTGTGTTTGGCACCACGTCGGTTTTGTTCAACAAATACATGGGCAAAATGGGTGTTAGCACAACCTTTGTGAATCCTCTAGATTACGATCAGTGGCAGCAGGCACTTACCGATCAAACTCGTTTGATGTTTATCGAAACACCATCGAATCCTTTATGTGATGTTGTGGATATCGCTCGGTTGGCTGAAATCGCCCACAAAGGCGGTTGCAAGCTGGTGGTTGATAACTGTTTTTGTACGCCGGCGTTGCAGCGACCATTAAGTTTAGGTGCTGATATCGTCGTACATTCGGCGACCAAATATTTAGACGGTCAAGGCCGTTGTGTGGGTGGCGCGATTGTGGGTAATGTCGCCGATATGGACGAAGCTTTGGCATTTGTGCGCAGCTGTGGGCCAACCATGAGCCCCTTCAACGCTTGGGTTTTTTTAAAAGGATTAGAGACTCTTCGCTTGCGAATGGATGCACACAGCGCGAATGCTTTAACGCTGGCGAACTGGCTGCACGCAAAAACCACTGAAGCCAATCCGGTTATCGAAAAAGTATTCTATGCGGGTCTAGCATCTCATCCGGGCCATGAGCTGGCTGCCAAGCAACAACGAGCCTTTGGCGGTGTTTTATCGTTCCGTGTTGTTGGTGGTCGTGAGCAAGCGTGGAAATTTATCGATGCCACCAAAATTATGTCTTTGACGGCGAATTTAGGCGATGCCAAAACTACCATCGTTCATCCTGCGACAACCACTCACGGTCGTTTAAGCGATGATGATAAGCGTACTGCCGGGATCACAGAAAGTTTGATTCGAATTTCGGTAGGACTCGAAAGCATTGAAGATTTAATTGCAGATCTAGAGCGCGGCGTAGCAGCGCTGAATGGTTAATCGTTAGATCTCGGTCTCAGATTTGCGCCTTCTAGAGCAGTCTATAAGGCGCAACTTCGCTTCTTCTCTCTTCTCTTTATTTTTCAGCGTTCGCCGTTAACTCGCAAAAGCCTGATAAACCACAATGTAAATTGGCAAGCAGATCAACCAGCCAATAAAAACCATCTTAAAAAATCCATCGCGCTCGCTATGACCAACGGCGGCTAATCCCTGCAATTGATTTTTCTGAATTGGTCGGAATACTCGATAGAGCTTGGTGATCATCACGCCCACAGCAATAGGCAGTAATATCGAGACGATGATCAATGCTATATAAGCCCAAGCGACGGGAGGAATTTTACCGCTGTACAAAGTTTATACCTCTTGAGTTTAAGTGTATGACGATTATAACTGGCTTGGTTAGTTCTTCGGTTAAGAAATATTTTCTAGACACAACATTCGTGGAATAAAAAGCCAAAACTCGTCGCAAATCTCACGAGTTCATTCTCTTTTCCTTGTTCAACGACGTCTTTCTCGGCTTAATGGCAACTAAGATTGTAAAAGCTGTCAAACTTTGGGTTTGGCGAGCAGAGGCCTCTGGCCGATAATCCTTACGCTCAGATTTCACTGCAAACGATTAGGTATTCATGGAAGCATTAGTTAATTCACTGGTAGCAGAGATCAGTAAGATTGTTCATGGTAAAGAACATCAAATAAAAATGGCGTTGGCTTGCTTATTCAGTAAAGGTCACTTGTTAATTGAAGATCAGCCGGGTATGGGTAAAACCACCTTGGCGCAGACCTTGGCAAAGGTTTTGGGACTTGAATACGCTCGTGTGCAATTCACCAGTGATTTGTTACCGTCTGATATCACCGGTATTTCAATTTTTGACCAAAGCACCGCACAATTCGAATTTCATCCGGGCCCAGTATTTACACAACTGTTATTAGCCGACGAAATTAACCGAACATCACCGAAAACCCAAAGTGCTTTGCTTGAAGCCATGGAAGAAGGGCAAATTACGGTAGATGGCGAAGCGAAAAAATTACCACATCCGTTTTTTGTTATTGCCACACAAAACCCCAGCTCCCAAGATGGCACCTTTCCTCTGCCAGAATCACAGCTTGATCGCTTTTTAATGCGTATCAGTTTGGGTTATCCCGACGCGACCGTAGAGCGGGCGTTATTAGCCGGCGAAGATCCCAGAACCAAAATCAAAGATTTAAAATGTTTAATGACCGTCGATAAGCTCGACAAGATTTACGCCGCAGCTACTAAGGTGCAAGCGTCACCGAGTTTGCTCGACTATATTCAACGTTTAATTGCTTATACGCGCTCCTCGTCGGAGTTTTCCTACGGGCTCTCAACCCGTGGCGCTTTATCGTTAATGCGCTGTGCTCGCACTTGGGCTTTAATGCACGGGCGTAGTCATATTGTGCCTGAAGATTTACAAATCCTTCTGCCATCGGTTGTGGGACACAGAGTGCGTGATGCGGCGGACTATTCGGGACAGAGCGGTTACGCGTTGGTTGAGCGAGTACTAGAAAATGTCGACGTTTTCGCTTAACCCGCGCAGATACTTTCGCGCGCAATTTGAGCGACTTCTTGAACGTAATATTCCCGCGCAATTATCTCATCAACTTACACAGCGTAAACTTTTTATATTACCAACCGTGGCCGGTTGGGGATATTTATTGTCTACCGGTTTGGTGTGGTTGGCCGGTACCAATTACGAAAATAATTTGGCATTAGCTTTTTCGTATTTTTTATTAGCGATATTTCACGTGTGTATATTGCACACCTTTAAAAATCTTCATCAAAGTGAAATTCGCTTTTTAAGTGCCACACCGGTATTTTGCGGAGAATCTTCCGAAGTTAATTTTCTGTTTAATCCCGGACGAGTCGATCGCTACAGCGTGCAATTTAGTTGGCCGAAGGGCAGTGTGGTTGTTGAAGACTTTATTAAAGATACCGAAAAAAGAATTACCGTGTATATTCCGACGGAATACCGCGGTTGGTTTAAACCGCCTAGGCTAGTCATTGAATCTCGCCATCCGCTGGGTCTTTGGCGATGCTGGAGCCTGGTTGATTTAAACGTAAATATTTTAACCTATCCAAAACCACTGGCCAGCGGCCCTATGCCACAAGCTATTACCAATAAAAACGAAGGTAAACTGCACAGCATTCATGGCGGTGAAGACTTTAACAGCTTGCGCGAATTTCGACAGGGTGACTCATTAAAACACGTCGCCTGGAAACAATACGCTCGTGGCCAAGGTATGCTCACCAAAAATTACAGTGCTTTTGTTGATTCACGATTATGGCTCGATTGGGATTTATTAGTCGGACTCGACAGAGAAAATCGCCTGTCTCGTTTAACCTACTTAGCCGTGGATGCCGAGAAAAATAACGCCGATTATGGGTTGCGATTACCAGGCGTAGAATTATCTCCCGATCGTGGTCAACAGCATTTAAATACCGTCTTAAAGCATTTAGCGTTATTCGAGGCCGAAGCTTTACAGAACAGCCTTAAAAAACACTAGCGATACAACTGGCTTATTGAGAGCCGATTTTTTAGATTGAACTCTCAGCCGGATTTTTTAATTTAGAAAGCTCTGATTGACCTAGAGTTTCTTGCGACACCAAGATGTGTCGCCAATTTCAAGAACGGTAAGGGATTGAAATTGTGAAGAAATTGGAAATCTCATTTTCAATTTCTGCCCTCTGATTAAATCATGAATAAGTTAATCAGAGATTCCTTTAGTTAAAACACGTTTAAAGATTAAGTTAATTTACATGGCCAAAATCGAACATATACCCAGAAACTGCATGGCGTGGTTATTATTGTCATTGGTTGCTGTAGTGATTCCGCATTCACTGCGTTTACCCGTATGGGAAATGATTGGTTTGGTGGCTGTTTTAGTTTGGCGAATTCAGCTGTACCGGGGCGCTTGGATTTTCCCAAACCGCTGGATTAAAGCGGTTTTGGCGGTAGGTTTTACCGTAGCGCTGTTTTATCAATACGGTACTTTTTATGGCTTAGATCCAATGGTGGCGTTACTGATGGTTTCGGTAATGCTCAAGTTATTGGAAATGCATAAAAAACGCGATGTCATTACGGTTATATTTTTAGGTTATTTTACGACATCAATTCAATTTTTATTTTCACAGACGGTATTCGATTTTCTCTACGGTTTGTTCTGTTTAATTTTGTTGCTAGCCGCGCAGATTTCATTGTATCAAGACAAACGTTTAAACAGCATGGCGCAAGCGTTTCCTATGGCCGGAAAAATAGTCTTGCAAAGCATTCCTGTGATGTTGATTTTATTTTTATTATTCCCACGCATTGGTTCTTTGTGGGCAGTACCCTTACCTAAAGATAATGCCACTACCGGTGTAAGCAATTCAATGTCGCCGGGCGATTTTAGCAAGCTTTCGAAAAGTGGTGGCCGGGCATTCACCGCAACCTTTGACGGCGATGTTCCTGCGAATCGAGATCTTTATTGGCGTGGTTTGGTGTTTTCCCATTTCGACGGCCGTGCCTGGGTTCCAAGTCGCTGGGGAACCTATCCCGGTGCAGAATTAGTCGATTGGGTAGAGCAGGGCGCGCAAGAACATCAACCTTGGTACAGTTGGGCTGAGCCCAAATCAGAAACCATAAAATACGAAGTCATTCTCGAACCAACCAATCAACCGTGGCTTTTTAGTCTGCCGTTAGCCAATATTTCCCAAGAAGAGACTGGTCTGACGCGTACTTTTACGTGGATTAAAAAAGGCGCTGTTAATCAGCGTTATCGCTACACGGTTGAATCTAACCTGCAATACGATTTGGCCGTTGAATTGCCCGCATGGCTTCGTCAACTCGAACTGCAATTGCCGGAGGATTTTAATCCTCGAACCCGAGAGTTAGCGCAGCAATGGCGTCGAGAAGCGACGGATGACTGGCAAATTGTGAATCGATTTTTAAATCACATAACCCGTGACTTTACCTACACCTTAGAACCTCCTGCTTTGGGTAGAAATACCGTTGATGAATTTTTATTTCAAACTAAGCGTGGTTTTTGCGAACACTTCGCCAGTAGCTTTGTTTTTTTTATGCGCGCCGCGGGCATTCCTTCAAGAGTTGTGACCGGCTACCAAGGCGGTGAACGCATTCAAGACTTTATTCAGGTGAGCCAATCCGATGCTCATGCCTGGGCTGAAGTTTGGATAGCCGGTGAAGGCTGGAAGCGAGTTGACCCCACTTCCGCAGTTGCTCCAAGTCGTATCGAGTCAGGAATGGACGCCGTATTTCAACGAGCCGTTAATAATCCGCTGTCTATAGAAGCGTATAAACATATTGGTATTTTAAACGAACTGCGCCGTCAATTGGATGTGTGGAATTATAATTGGCAAAAATGGGTTCTAAACTACAATCAAGACAAACAAGAAGGCTTAATTAGTAAATTATTTGGCAGCAATAAATCTTGGGCAGCGGGTTTATCGTTGGTCATCGGTCTTGCTGGTTTCGTCGCTTTGTTAACACTTGTTTATTGGTGGCGTGGTCGACCAAGACCTTTAGCGCCAGGTCTTAGGGAATACCATCGATTTGCCCGTAAATTTAAAAAGTTTGGTGTAGAGCGCAAACCCGGTGAAGATAATCGCGCTTTTACACGCAGAGTTTGCGAGCAATTCCCTGAGAAAAAAGACGAAATTTTACAAATTTCAAATTTATTTGAAGCCGCTGTTTATGCCGGTAATGCGCACGCCATAAAAGATCTGAAAACTAAAATTTCCAAATTTTCTGTTGCTAAATAATTTAAAAAACTCTGATTAACCGAAATTTTATAGCGATATATGGATATATCACTTATTTCAGGAATGGTAAGAGATTGAAATATTGAAGAAATTGGAAATCGTATTTTCAATTTCTGTTATCTCATTAAGTTTGCCAAGTATTTTTTTAACCTTGGGTAAATCATTTTCTTACACGATTTTCATTGACGTAGCATGCTTCAATAAGTGCTCAGAATAGGTGAGAATTTTTAAGTGTTTCACAAAGCTTAGGCACGAATTCTTGTCCTTTGAGTCAGATTGTTTTTAATTTAGAAAGGTTATTTGAGTAACAATTTCAGATATTTCCAGATTAAAGGTCTATGTCAATTTGTTATTTCAAATATTAAAAAGCTGTTCTTTAACGACTAAACTTATAAAAATTACATCTTCCATTATTTTTTTAAGAATATTTTTAGTGTAAATTACGAATATTCAGTGAATCTCAGTTGTTTACGTAGATCGAGGTTTCACGGATGTGGCTGATTAAAACCTGCTCAAAAGCGACTGAATTCAAAAAACGGCTATTATCGATATGCGTAAAAAACGGATCACAACTCAAGATATTGCAACACGCGCCGGTGTTTCTAAGGCAACTGTTTCTTATGTTTTAAATGGCACAGGTTCGGTTTCTGCCGAAATGAAAGAGAAGATTCAGCAATTAGCCAAGGAGATGGGCTATCAAGAGAATCGATTAGCGAAAGCAACTCGTACCGGAAAGACCTACACCGTAGGTTTAGTTCTCCCAGATTTATGTAACCCTTTCTTTCCCGAAATGGCTCAAGCGGTTGTAGATACTGCCAGTAAAAAGGGCTATTCGGTATTTTTGGTGGATGCCAGAAATTCCGCCGAAGAAGAGCGCATTGGCATTGGCCGGTTGCTTGAATACGCCATTGAAGGCTTAATTTGGTGTCCGTTACACGATAATTCCGTTGAAGACCAAAACCTTACTTGCCCTGTGGTAACCACGGAGCGGCCCATTGTGGGTTTTGATAATGTCTACGCCGATTCCGAACTTGGCGGGCGTCTTCAGGCGCAGTTAGCCATTGAAAAAGGCCATAAACGCATTGGTATTTTATCGGGTCCAGATCGTTCTACTGCGGCGAGATTAAGAAAGAAAGGCCTATTAGGTACCCTCGGTAACGATATTGAAATTGCTTGGGAAGTGTCCACGGAATACGGTATTAATATTCCAAAAGATTGTGCCGATACTATTCTGAATAATCCCGTTAGTTGTGTAATCGCCGCGAACGATACCTTAGCCATTGGTTTATTAAGGTTATATCACGAAAACGGAGTCGCTGTTCCTAACGATGTTTCGGTTATTGGTTTTGATGCCATTGATTGGAGCAATTTGGTTACACCCGCTTTAACAACCATCAATTTACCTATTCGTAAAATTGGTGAGGCGGCATTTGATACGCTTTTGTGGCGCATTGAAAATCCCGACGAGCCGGTAAAAGACGTGAAATTGCCGGTCGAAATTCTAGAGCGTGATAGTTTAATTCAATTTAAACACTAACATCTTAACGTTCTATGGGTCTCTCACTGCTCTGTTGTGAGAGGCTTCCCCAATATTAGATTCAGCATTTTATTTTCCTGCCAATTTGTTACTTTAATTTATTTTCTTGTTTTTTTGAGTGCGAATACTCTACAGAAATCTTTGACAAGCCCCACCGTGATTTAATTGGAAGATAAAACTCAAAATTCGAGTTGCAATTTGTCCATATTTTCTAGTATTTCCAATTCTTAAAACTGACAATACATTTTTGTGTTGCTGCAAGCTCCAGATTCATCAGAATTTTCTACAAATATTTATGAGTAAGTACTTATAGGAAACTCTGATGAATCTAGAGTTTCTAGCGACACAAGGATGTGTCGCCAATTTCAAGAACGGTAAGTGATTGAAATTGTGAAGAAATTGGAAATCGCATTTTCAATTTCTGTCCTCTGATTAAATCATGGATGAGTTAATCAGAGGTTCCTATAGATCCATTCTTTATTTTAAAGCCGAAATATTTAGTAAGATCGACGAAATAAAGTCAGATTTTTAGATCAATACGGCTGTGGGTTTTAAGAAGTTTGTAGGAAAGAAATAGCGCGATAGAATTTTTAAAGTGACAGAAGAGAAGTGAAAATTTTCTAGCAAGGGATTTTGATGTGTTTGAAGCGGATAGAGTTGGCAGGTTTTATGGTTTAAAAGCACCGATTAATTCACCAAGCGATTAATCAGTGCTTTTAAAGTGAACTCACTAAACAATTATTTTTTTGCAGTAATCGAGTAGATCAGTAGCTAATTGTGCCGGCGGAGTATCGTTCTCTGCGATGCAAATAAAATCGGCGCAATGTTTTGATGGCTCAACAAGTTCATTATGTAAAGGCACAACTTGCTCGTTGAATTGGCGCAGTGTTTCTTCTTCGGTGCGACCACGTTCTTGAATGTCGCGAATTAAACGTCGTTGTCGGCGTTCATGCTCATTACATTCAACAAAAATTTTGTAGTCAAAACTTTTCTGAAGTTGTTGCGCGTGTAGAATTAAAATCCCATCAACCAGAATTATTGGCTTTGGTAATAATGTCTGTGTTTCAACTTTACGGCGGTGCGTTGTAAAGTCATAACAAGGCATTTCAATGGGTAGCCCATTTCTCAGCTGATCTAAATGTTCGGCCATTAATTTAAAATCAATGGCCTCAGGTAGATCATAATTAGTAATGGTTTCGAGTCCTAAATAATAGGAATCTTGATACATAATGGCACAGTTCTCGGGACCAAGATGTTCAGCTACCAGCCGAGCCATGGTTGTTTTACCTGAGCAACTGCCACCGGCTACGGCGATAATATGCGAGTTCTTAGTCAAAGGAATTCTAGGTTCTGGGTTATTCACTGCTGATAACATTAAACTGAGCTACAAGAGTTAGTCGTTAAATAAAAAGGTCGCGTAGTATAGTACGTTTACACTATTGTGTATTGTAATAACGTGAACCCACATCACCAATTCCCGGCGCAACATAACCTTGCTCAGTTACGACATCGATGTCAGAAAGAGTAAATATTTCTACATCAGGATAGTTATCTTCTATCGCTTTAATGCCTTCTTGGGAAGCCAGTATTGAGACGAACCGAATACGTTTAGCACCACTTTCTTTTAGACGCTCAATACTCGCGATGGCGGTATCACCGGTCGCAATAATTGGATCAAAAATATAGGTGATTGATTCGGACAAATTCTTAGGGGTTTTGAAATAATATTCAACCGTGTTGTTGAGGAATTTATCGCGATAAATTCCGATGTGTCCCACAGAGGCATCTGGCCAATAATTTTGAATACCTTCAATCATGCCCAAGCCGGTTCTAAGAATAGGAATTAAGGCGATCTTTTCTGCCGCTAAGCGGACTTCAGCCTCGCCAAAAGGTGCATTTACCGTTGCAGGTCGAGTGCCTAGGTTTTTAGTAGACTCTACAAATAACATCAAACCCAATTCCGACATTAGGCTGCGAAATTGTTCTGGGGTTGTTTCGCTAGAGCGTAAAATGCCCAGTTTATGCTGAGCGATTGGGTGATCTAAAAGCGTTAAAGGCATGAAATTTCTCTGTCGAATAAAGTAATGTCGATTTAAACAGACGTTAAAAAACGGTTCCGTCACTGACGATGTTAAGCGGCGGATTCATATTAGCGTCTCTTAATTTTGCAAGAGCGCGACCGGCCGCCCAAGTACCACCTTCAAGCACTTTTGCCAGTGGGAATTCTTCTTCTGTTTTTCCGAGTTTTTGGCAAATAAGAGCCGCCAGTTTATCAAGCAGGTGAATGGTTAATGCTCGCCATTCAATAATAATTTCGCTGGCCGGTAACCACATGTTTTCTGCTAAGGCAGGATTTCTTAAACGGATTAAACCACTATCAAGCATTAAGCCGCCATTGCGATATTCCGCCAAACCAGTCAATTGCTCGACGTGTGTCACGGTAATTTCAGACATTTCCAGCGTTTCAATAACAGAATAGGTGATCCACTGCGAGAGCTTATGAAACGGAACTAGCGCATCAAAACCTTCGCCAAACGGCTGATAAGCCCAAGTGTCGCCAAGATTTCTATCATTAAGGGTGAGTCTGCCGGGCCAAAGGTCTCCCAAGGCTTGTAAAACAGTTGTCAAAACATCCACAGCATGAATTTCGTCATCGTAGGTATTTAGCAGATAATCAACTAAATCGCCGGGGCGTTGATTGGGGAAAAATTCAGGCTTGCTTTCGAGTGTTTCGGCGAGATTCCAAAGCAGCGTTAAACGACCCTCAACACCCGCCAGAGGATTTTCGTCGCTAACTTGAAAGAACTCTTTAAATGCCGTGCTGCTTAAGGCTTTTAAGCCCGCAGCACAGGTATTTGGACGACCGGTTTGTGGCGACGGATCTGAAAATGCACCGGCCAAAAAGGCATCCATACTGGCTAAACCCAAACCTTCTGAGCGACCAATGGTTACCGTGTTTGCAGATTTGTACTTCCAATGCTCACCGGCGCCTGCGTCAACCAATACCGATGGAATAATTAAATCCAAACCGGTTTTGGCTTTTTCGATAGGGAAAAAGCTCTCTGTGGTTGCGAAATAGCTGTTCAGTTGAAAACGGTTACCAACTTCATAGTGCCGCCAGCGAGAGTGGTAGGGCACTTCTAAGCTCGGATAATTTTGTTTGATAATCTCTAAAACGTAATCAGCCGTTGCCTCTAGTTTGTCTTCATGAATGTCAAAGTGGGTCGCGCCCGCTAATGCAGCGTTATAAATACGCTGCGCTTGAGCACGAATTGTTTTGGGTAGAAACAGAGTTTCTAGAGTTTTGGCATCTACAGACATAGCGATTGATTAATCCAGATCTCGACCTTTAACTTTTTCGAGTTGCTCACCTTGTTTGGCACCGGCAACAGAAAAATATCCAGCAGCTTTTTTAGCTTCAATCTCAACTTGCGCATCTGGCGGAATTAAATCGTCAGGAATACTCAGGCGATTTATAACTTCAATACCGCTATTTACAATGGCATCGTGTTTCATATTGCTCATTGAATGCAAGTTGTGAATTTTGGTGATACCAAAAAAGTGCAATACATCCGGCATTAATTCTTGGAAGCGTGCATCTTGAACACCCGCAACACATTCAGTACGTTCAAAATAAGTTGCTGCGCTATCGCCGCCTTTTTGACGTTTACGCGCGTTGTACACCAAGAATTTAGTGACTTCACCTAATGCACGGCCTTCTTTTCGGAAATAAACAATTAAGCCAACACCACCACGTTGAGCCGTACGAACAGCGTCTTCGATACCGTAAGTAAGATAAGGGCGACATGTGCAAATATCTGACCCAAATACATCGGAACCATTACACTCGTCGTGTACACGACAGGTAAGTTCTACTTCTGGATTTGAAAGATCAGAAACATTTCCGAATACATAGGCGGTAGTGCTACCAATGGGTGGCAGTAAGATTTTTAAATCTGATCGCGTGACAAGCTCTGGGAACATGCCGCCGGTTTCGCGGAAAAGAATTTTACGCAGAGCCGCTTCGGTTAAACCAAATCGCTTAGCGATACTGGGTAAATGCCAAACGGGATCAATAGCAATTTTAGTAACGCGTACATCACCAGAAGCGGTTACAAATTTTCCGTCAGCTTCTAGGCGTTTTTCGCGAATGGCTTCTTTAATTTCAGGAAGCTGTAAATGTGCTTTGGTAACGGCGATGGTTGGTTGAATGTTGTAACCACTCTCTAAATAATCACCAAAGTCTTCAACAATGTTTGCGCCCCAAGGATCAAGAGAAATGATCTTATCGGGCATACTCCACGATGGTTGTGGAGAAATTGTATCGGTGGGTTGGGTATTGTTTAAGTCTGGCTTGTGCGCCTTAGGAAACTTACCCGATGCAATGGATAAAGCTCGGTAGATGGTGTAACTACCGCTATGGCTACCAATACAATTTCGGTGCGCACGCTCGGTTACGGTACCCACTACCGGGCCACGTTCTTGAGGAGTAGCCGCGCCCCAATTAATGGGCGGAATACTCGGCAAATCGATTGTGTGAGAGGTCAGACGGATGTGATCTCGTACAATGCTTTCTTTAGTACTAGCGATATCTGTGCTCATAGTGAACCCTCCAGCGTCCAAGCTATTAATACAAATCACGTTAACCGATTAACTTTCATTGGTCAAATAAAATGTCACTTTCCTGTACGATAAAGTATAGCCATTAAACTGTGACGAAAATTGGCTGAATACACCGGAAGATAATCGTCGTTGGCGGGTAACCAAGGACGTAAGTTATTTAAAGAAAATTAGGTGACGTGAAAGTGAATATTGAGTTGTTATTTTTAAAAATATCGGAGAATTTAGACGAAAAACATGTAAGAACTCTGATATTTATAAGGTAAAAAATTTTTATTTTTAAGGAAACTCTGATTAACCTAGAGTTTCCCTCGACACAAGGATGTGTCGCCAATTTCAAGAACGGTAAGTGATTGAAATTGTGAAGAAATTGGAAATCGTATTTTCAATTTCTGTCCTCTGATTAAATCATGGATGAGTTAATCAGAGGTTCCTTAAATAATACAAAAATGTAAAAAAGTTTTCTTTGGGGTTATTACCCACTTTTTGTCTAAAAAAAGCGGGTAATAAAAACGGTGTTAAGATTCCTCTGAACGACTTAGGTAGCCAGCAACGACTTGTTTGGGCGTATTGATAGCGGCGTTTTCAACCCAAGCAACCACAGCGTAGCCTTCCACCTCGTGATCGTACTGACTGTCAATTTGGCCAGTCCAGTTATCGCGGTTTTTATCCAGCTTTTGCCAATCGAGCACCACAAAGTCGTGTTCAAGGTTGCGGCCATGATTTTCACCACGTTTTACGGAAGTCTTAATGCCCATACCAAGCAGTGCAAAATTAACGTCGCCGATGTCACTTAGTTCACCGGAATAACTGATTTGGTAACGTCCATTCTCAACGTTCAGCTGTAATACGGCTTTATTTTCTGGGGTTTGTACTTTGTCTAGTACGTATTCCAATGAGGGATTGCTGAACCAGCTGCGCCATTCTTGCCCAGAAACGATAAACCCAGGCGTGTAGACGGAGTTAATTTGGCCGTCGTTTTGGTATTTGCGCTGACGATCTGAATATCGTTGTGACGAGAAACGATCTTTCCAACCCAAATAATTCCAGTAGTCTACGTGGAATGCCATAGGAACGTATTCGGTCCACAAGCCTTCGGCTTGATCAAGCTTACGCAACCAGCGATCGGCTCTTGGGCAGCTGCTACAGCCTTCTGAGGTGTATAGCTCTAGCAAGACCGGTGGTTTATCTTGGCTGGTTAAATCTGCGGTTAGTGTTGATAGCTTTTGTTCCGCAAAGGCGAAACAAGAAACAAGTGTTAGGGCGCATCCGGTAACTATTTTCATAATGAAACTCACCTGAAAAGACTTTCCTAAGATTATTGGATAAGTACTTCGGCTAAATCCTCACAAGATAGTCACTTTTGAGCGGATTGGTACTCTTATACAAAAATACAGTAAAAGATAATTTGATATTAGCTCAGCGCATAAAGTGGCGCTCACTTTCGATTCCAATCATACGCAGTGATAAAAATCGACGACACATCCTTGTGCCTGTGATATCTCCGGTTCAATCAGGGCTTTCTATAAACCAGCTTATATCTTATTACGTCGGCTTCGGCTTTTTAAGAAGACGATGAAAAGAATAACAATGATTAAACAGCCTATACTTGCGGGCACCAACGCGCTTTTTACAGCACCGTCGAAGGCGAGAAAATCAGGATAACCGGTTTTCCATAGCGTCCACTCATAACCTACGGTACTGGCGAGCTGAGCGTTGCCGCTGGCAAGAACGATGATTGCGTCTTTGCCGTTAGGTTCGATCCGCAATGCGGTGTTAATAGCGGGACTGTTAGCGCCGTCGTGACCAAACACAAAATCATTATTGTTCGTTGGCGCATACAGCATTGCCCCCAATCCCCATATGGGAGCACCTAATACGTAGCCAGTGGGTTCACGCATGAGCTTGTGGTATTCGTCGCTCATTGGTTTGTTGATGTTTGCGTCTTGATCCAAAAATGCTGCGATAAATTTCGCTAGATCGTTTGGGCTTGACGATAATCCTGTTGCTGCATTTGAAGCATATTGAAAGAAGAGAATTTTTTCGCTGTTTTCGTTGTAAATATTGGCTGTATTGGTTAAATCTCCCAAATAGTTATAGGTTGATCGATCCAAGTCGAGGGGATTAAAAACCGATGTTTGCATCCAGTCAGCAAAGGGTTTTCCCGTTACCTCTTCAATTAATAATTCCAGAATTAAATAACCACCACCGGAATATTGCCACTGGGTCGCCGGAGGTATTCCTATTGCTATAACTTTATTTTCATCAGCAGAGGCGCGAGGGTGTTGTAAAGACTCTTCGATAGAGGGTAAAGATTCTTCTGCTGTATAATCGCCAAAACCTAAACCATCGGTTAAACCTGCTGTGTGTGAAAGCAACAGACGTGTTGTCACCAAATTATTATCGAATTCACTCTCAGGCAGATGCCAGCGCGTTAAATAATTCTCAATAGGTTCATCGAGATTTATTTTGCCGTCTTCAACCAATTGCATTACGCCGTAGGCTGCAAATAATTTACTCATGGATGCTAATGGGAATAGGGTATCACCATTAATTTTATCGTTATTCGAATAGTATTTTTCGGTAGCGATCTTGCCATCTTCGATCAATATGAACGCGGTGTTTCCTTGATTTTGAGATTTAATTTTCTCATCAATGGCGGTAATAAATAACTCGGTATTATTTTTAGGCGCAATTGCAGATAACCACCATCCACTTACACCACCATAGACACTGAGCGCAAGCCAAGCCGCTAATAATACAAATAATGTTACAGCCCTAGTAAAATAAATCATTATTATTCCCTAATACAATCTTCTTCGATAAACGCTGTCCTCTGATTAAATCATGGATGAGTTAATCAGAGGTTTCAAAAGCGTCAAAAATTATAAGATGAATTAAGGGGGAGGAAGGTTTACATTGCTCAGAATAACGGCGAATTCTGATATCGAGAATAATTACTGTGATTTATATTCGAGTGGATTTTAGGCGAGTGAATTCTAGGCGTGGTTGGCAGAGCAAACAAAAAGCAGTAAACGATAAGGGCGTTATTATTAGCCCTTAATTCCGGAAATATAAGCCGCGGTGCGTTCGTCTTTGGGACCAGAGAAAAGTTGCCGAGTATTATTAAATTCAATCAGTTTGCCGGCACCATTTTGCGTCCAAAAGAACGCGGTATAGTCAGAAATACGTTTAGCTTGAGCTAAATTGTGGGTAACAATTACCACGGTGTATTTATCTCGCAGGCTCGAAATTAATTCTTCAACAATGCCCGACGATATGGGGTCAAGCGCGCTACAAGGTTCGTCCATCAGTAAAACTTCTGGCTCCAAAACCAACGCTCGGGCAATGCACAAGCGCTGTTGTTGACCACCCGATAGCGATAGTGCAGAGGTATTCAGGCGATCTTTAACCTCGTCCCAAAGACCAACGGCTTTTAAGGCGTTTTCTATTTTTTCGATTCTCTCGGCTCGATTTTTAAAACCGTGTTCCTTCAGTGGAATATCCAGATTCTTAAAAATAGAGAGTGGAAAAGGATTCGGTTTTTGAAAAATCATTCCCACACGGCGGCGAAGACTTAATAGATCAACATTATTTTGGGTAAGATTTTCACCGTCAAAATGTATTTCGCCGGTAACGGTTACTTGATTGTTTAATTTTGATAACTGATTGAGTGTGGTTAAAAAACTGGTTTTACCACAGCCCGAAGGACCAATAAGCGCGGTAATTTTACCCCGATGTAAACTTAACGAAATGCCATTAACGGCAAGTTTTTTACCGTAATAAATAGCCAGTTCGTTCACTTTGATGTGTGCGGGTGCACGACTCTCGATGATGTCTTCCGATAATCTGGGAGCTAGGGTTTCTGCAACAATCATCTGTAATGTCCACTGCGTTTAAACCAAGAGTCGATAAAGCCTTGGGCTAGAGTATTTAAAAGAATAATTAGCACAATCAATATTAAGGCTGAGCCATAGGCGGTTTCATCACCGCCGGTTACGTTCATGGTGAGATCATAAATGTGTACCGCCAGAACACGTGCTGAATCGAAAATTGATTCAGGCATGCGATCGACATAACCGCTGGTAAACAACAGTGCCGCTGTTTCGGCAGTAGCTCGGCCAATGGATAAGATGAGTCCGGCGATGATTGCAGGTTTTGCCGCTGGTAATAGTATTTTCCAAATCACAACAGAGCGGCGCATACCTAAAGCTAGGCCGCCCAAACGCCAGTCAGATTGTACCGATCGAATTCCAGATTCACAGGTGCGAATAAATACCGGCAAAATCATACAGGCAAGCGTTAATCCGCCGGACAAGAGTGAATATCCTAAGCCTAAATAAATGCAGAAAAAGGCATTGCCGAACAGTCCGTACACGATAGATGGAACTCCAGCGAGCACATCCAAAATAATACCTACGTGTAGCGTATGCGATTGATTTTGAGAAAACTCCGCCAACCAAATAGCCGCAGAAATTCCGAGTGGCAACGCAATAACAAGTGCGATAATTAATACATATAAAGTGGAAACCAAAATGGGTGCGATGCCGCCAGCACGGCCAGCATCTTCGGGTTCGGAAATTAAAAATTCCCACGAGACAACCGAAATACCTTTAATAATAACATCGCCAATAATCCAGCCGAATGTTGCAATCACTAACGCAATAATTGCATAGATACCTAATGAAAAAGCTCGATCAATCATGGGAGACGGTTCTCCCTTTATTAAAAAGATAAGAGGCTAAATAAGCCAGAATCCAGACAATAATCGTCAACAACAAGCCAGATACATACAAGCTGGCGCGGTGGTCGCCAAGGGCGTAAGCCATTTCTAAGGCAATATTGGCGGTTAATGCGCGCACTGGTGCAAACAGGCTAGAAGGCATTTGTACAACATTGCCTGCAACCATTAAAACCACCATGGTTTCGCCCAAGGCTCGCGCACTCGCTAACAATACGCCACTCATAATTCCCGATCGGGCAGCCGGTACTGCGATGGCTAAGATTTGCGTTTTTTGCGTAAGTCCCAGTGCTTGCGCTCCGGCTAAAATCGAGCGATCGACACTGGTCAGTGCAGCGTAACTGGTTAGCGCTAGGGTTGGTAATATCATCAGCGATAGTACGACTGCTCCGGCAAGCACGCTGGTGCCGGGCGCTTTAATTTGGCCAATAAGAGGCACAAGCTCAGTTAGGCCCCAAAGGCCTAAAACAACAGATGGAATACCGGCAAGCAAATTTAAGAGGGATTGAAAGGATTTTTTAACCCAACCCTTGGCGTAAAATTCGAGAAAAATAGCGCAAGCTAAGCCAACGGGAAGTGCAATAACCAGCGATCCAAAGGTCAATACCAAAGAGGCGAATATCATTGGCGTCATGCCAAATAAGCCTTCTAACGGGTACCATCCAGTTTGACTGAAAAAGCTTAACCAGCGGCCATCGGCCACCAACGACCAAGATTCGTACAGTAAAAAGCCGAGTATCAAACACAACAAGGCTGCGCAGACAAACGACAGGGCGCCCATGATTGTGGCAACGCCAAAATCGAGCTTACTGTCGCATTGAAATGGGCGAAGCTTTATCGACAACGGTAACGAACCTACTTAGAAAATGGATAGGCTTAAGGTGCTACGAAAAATTGATTTTCGATCAAATCTAAAACGTCTATAGATTGCGCAAACTCAATAAAACTTGCTGCAAAACCTTCTGGTTGCGCCTTGGTAACCAGATTGAGTGGTCTTGATAACGGATACTCGCCACTGGCAACGCCCTTTACGGTGGCTTCTTTGCCATCCATTGGTAAAAGCTTGATGGGGGTGCCGCGATTGTGTTCGAACTCTGCGGTGCCGATGGACACATATCCGATGGCGCCAGGATTACCAGAAACGGTTTTAATACCTTGCTGGTTATCGCCGATAACAACTTGAGGACGAATTTGGCTATTTTTTAGCTCAAAAAAATGCAGAAAAAGTTCCAAAGTAGAACGACCTTCTGCTTTATTTACCACCGTAATCTCAAGGTTGGGGCCGTCTACATCTGCCCAATTACGAATTTTTCCTTGATAGATATCGATAATTTGCTGACGAGATAACTCTTTGACAGTATTCGACGAGTGAACAATGATACCAATACCATCGAGTGCAATGAGGTGAGCGGTTAAGTCTTGTTCAGATTCTTTCAATGCTCTAGAAACCATACCTATATCGGCAAGGCCGACGCGAGCATCATTCACCCCGCGGGATGAACCGCCGGTTTGAACGTCAATACGTACATCAGGGTTATTTTTTTCAAAGCGTTTGGCCATCTCAAGCGCAAGCGGTGCAACCGTGCTCGAACCGGTAAGAGTTAGGCGTTCCGCCGCTAGAGATAAATTACTTAAAAAAGCGATAGAAACTACACCAAGAAGACAGAAAAGTCTTGATAACTGACTCGAATGAGCTCTTTGTGTGAAAATTCGCGTGACTAAGCTCATTTTTTATCTCTTTGCTTAAATAGAAGTGATTATTATCCAAAAAATTTGGCTTCGGTTTTGGAAATTATGCTAATTAAATTACTCCAGTTTCAAGCGCTACATCAATTTTGTGAGATATTGTTTAAATATGAAAAAGTAAATATTTTATGCTTTATGATGTTTTACCTGTGAATATATGTTTATTCGAGTATTTTTTATCTTCAATCTTTAAATGCTTTTGATTTACACATCTTTAATTTAATCGACAAATGGACATTGCAACGTTATTTACTGTTTGTTGTGATAAGTCGATTTTTGTGAAGCATTAAAATTATGTATTTTTATTTATATAAACGATTATGTGTATGGAAAACTTTGGCTAACCCAGATATTAGAACTCGCATTGTCAATTTTTTTCTCTCTGATCAAATCATCGATGAGTTTTATAAATTAATTCATCCATATATAAAAGCTGATTAAAAATTTTCGAACACATCTTAACCTGCACTGGTGTGTTTTTTATTTTGAAGTATCGACTAAGGAGTAATTTTTATAGCTTATACCGGGCGCGTTAAAAACCGAGGTGGTTTGTTTGGTATCTTGTTTGAATTGGTTTAGATTAGCCTGAACCTTAAATGATCAAGTAGAGTTTTTTAGTTTTATTTGATCTTTTCAATTATTAGTAAACTCTAAACGACGCTTCAATTAACTCAGAGATTCGAGCGATGCAGGTATGAGTTGCCAATTTTAGAAAGTATAAGTGAGGTAGGTTCTGAGTGGTGTTGTGAGTTGTGTTGTGAGCGAATTGGAAATTGTATTTTCAACTACTTTCCTTTGATTAAACTACGGAATCATTAATGAAAGATTCTTAACCTTATGTTTTGATGAGTTTCTTATGCCGTAAATATTTTTGTGAATGGATCTAATTCGAAAATAAATGGCTGTGATTAACAGAAATACTTTTTTAGAAGTATTGTTTAGAAGTATTTTGTGTTTCTTTTTGTACCTAATGATGGTGACTTAAAAGTCAATAAATAATTAGGTTGGGGAATCTATATTTCGAATTAATCAGTTTTTGTAAAAAATTGAGTTTTTAGTTTTAAGAAATTTTAAGCCTGCTTAGGCGGCAGTCATTAAAAATAAGACTGAAAGAGCGGGGTGGCGACCGAATAAACAAAGCAATTACACTGTTGTTAATTCTGTATTTATATAAATGTTTTAATAATTGTAGATGCGTTGTATTGCTTGCAGACAGTTACTTAACGTAAGAACAATAAATATATTTAACCTTGTTTCACAGTAGCTTTCTTATTCAGGCTTATTCAGATTGTTAATTCTGGTGCGTAACCAGTAATCCAGAACAGTTACCAGTGTTGGCTGCTTGGGTTAATTGCTCAAGTTGTTGGTCGTTAAAACCATCAAAAACGGCAACTACACAATGGCTTGTGCCTGTTATTAATGCTTTTTCGGTGACGGAATATAAATCCGATGTATTGTTAGGATAAATAATGCGAAGATTTTTTAGATTTACGCCGTAGTCAAGCAATACATTTTTATCAATAACTTCATCGCTTACCCAGCTTACCCATCGATTACCCGCTAATTGTGTTTGACGTGCAATCATTGGCAACAATAGTTGATCTAAATTCGAACAATATTTAGAAATTACCAATTGAGTAATGTTGCTTAAAACAGCACCGCTTTGCGATGCTGTTTCTGTATTAGATGCACGTTTGGATAGTGCTCTAATTGACTGTCTAGTAAACGCGGTTGTTTCTGAGATAAAGCCGAATTGATTGACTAAGGAGTCCGTAAACAGAGACATTTGTTGTGCAGAATCCATTTTATTACTCCGTATCAGTAATATAAGTACTTAAAAATCGAATTATTGGGTTTGTCGAATAACGCCGACACTTATACCTTCGATAGCAAATTCCTGCTCTCGAAGGTCAATGGTAATGATGTCAAATTCTTCATTTTCTGGAAGCAACTCAACTATAGAGCGGTTTTTACCGCGTCTTAGACGTTTTACGGTTACTTCATCATCAATACGGGCAACAATAATTTGCCCACTTCTTACTTGGGTTGTTTTGTGAACGGCTAATAAATCACCTTCTAGAATTCCGGCATTTTTCATACTCATGCCGCGAACGCGAAGAAAATAATCTGCTGAGGGCGAGAAAAAAGCGTTATCGATATTGCAATAATTTTCGATATTTTCTTGCGCCAAAATTGGGTAACCCGCTGCCACCAAGCCAATAATGGGTATACCAGACTCCTCAACCTGTTCTTTTAAGCGAATACCTCTAGAGGCACTTGGCACCATCTCAATAGCGCCTTTTCGCTCCAAGGCACGCAAATGTTCCTCTGCGGCGTTGGCTGATTTAAAGCCAAGTGCTAGAGCTATTTCTGCACGCGTAGGAGGAAAGCCGGTTGCATCTATATGTTCACGAATTAAATTTAAAACTTGTTGTTGTCGAGCGGTTAGTTTAATCATGTCTAATATGCTGATTCTTTAAACGTGGGGCGGTAGTTTTTAAGGCGAAACGGCAAAGTTTATTGCAATTGTTTCTTCAAATTAAAAACAGTGTTGGCCGCACTGGGCTGGTCTTATATACAGTGTTTTAGTTTATACAGTGTTTCTACTGTACACGCAACCAGTAAATCAGAATTTAGTCAATGTTCGTTGATTAGAAACGCACGATGTAGAATTGAATTATGCCCGAAGTTTTTTTCTTTTGTAGCCGCAATTATTGACACCTCCCAGACTAAATATTAGTGTGCCCGCTTTTTAATTGCGTAATCTTTATTCGAATTGGATCTATAAATGGGTAATGCCAAGGTTTTAAGTGCCGGGCCAGTTATTCTTGATGTAGCCGGTACCGAGTTGTCGGCGGAAGATCGAGAGCTTTTGATGCATCCAAATGTGGGTGGTGTCATTCTCTTCGCCCGCAACACTAAAACGGCCAAACAAACCGCTCATTTATGTCGCAACATTAAAAATATCCGCGAAAACTTGCTGATTTGTATCGATCAAGAAGGCGGGCGAGTGCAGCGCTTAACGGAGGGCGTAACAACCATTCCGCCTATGGCGTCTTTATCAAAGCTCTACCAGCAGAGCGCAGAAAAAGGCCTGTCATTGGCTCGTGAACTGGGTTGGCTGTTAGCGTTTGAGCTCAGAACTTGCGGTATCGATAACACCTTAGCGCCAGTTTTAGATTTAGACGACAACCAAAACCCCGCTATTGGCTCGCGCTCCTTTTCTATCGATCCTTTAACAACGCTTGCGCTGGCAGAATCGTTTATTTTAGGAATGAACGAAGCGGGTATGCAGGCTGTTGGTAAGCATTTTCCGGGTCACGGATTCGTTAAAGTTGACAGTCACATTGATTTGCCGAGAGATCATCGGCCTCTTGCCGAGATCGCCGCTCGGGACCTAGTTCCTTTCGAGCAGCTGATTAAAAAGTCTTGCCTTGCCGGAGTAATGCCTGCGCATATCGTTTTTGAAGATGTCGATGGCAATCCTGTCGGGTTTTCGGCGCTATGGCTAAAAGACATATTAAGAAAGCGTTATGGTTTTAATGGATTGATATTTAGCGACGATCTGAACATGGCCGGTGCGAAATTAGCTGGTGGTTATTTGGCCGCAGCTGCTACTGCGTTAACCGCCGGTTGTGATTTTGTTTTGATGTGTAACAACCGATCCGGCGCCACCGAAATAGTTGATGGTTTAGATGGTTTTGCGCTTTCTAAACAAGCGTTAAACATTAAAAAAACCATGCTTTGCCACGGCAGTTACGAATTTAATCCGCAACTCAGCCAACGTAGAATGAATATCCTTGACCGGCTAGCAAACGAGCTGTAAACGTTATGGCGCAATTGTACGCAACACTAGTCGAAAACCCGGTCGCGCAGTGTAGCCTTTTGTTATTGGCTACGGTGATTGTCGCGTGGCTGGTGCGCAAGCTATTAAGGCGCTCGCTTTGCCAAGCCAAAAAAACCGTCAATCCTTGGGATGATTGCCTTTTTTACGCCCTTAAAACCCCGCTCAACTTCGCGGTTCTTCTGCTGGGTATCAGCTTTGCCATTTCACTACCTTTTAGCGATCAAGAGCTAATTGTTGAATACGCATTTTCGGCCAGACAATACGGACTTATCCTGTTATTGGCTTGGTTTTTAATTCGCGGTATTCGCCGATCCGAGAAAATTTACCAAAACGAAGTTTCTGCAAATCATAAGATCGACCCAACCACCGCCGCTGCTCTGAGTCGAATTTTGGGTGTTTGCGTAGTGATCTCGACGCTTCTCATTATTCTACAGATGCGTGGATACAGTATTTCTGGGGTGTTAGCCTTTGGCGGCATTGGCGGAATTGCCGTTGGGTTCGCCGCAAAGGATCTGCTAGCTAACTTTTTTGGCGGATTAATGATCCACCTAGATCGACCTTTTAAGGTTGGCGATTGGATTCGCTCCCCAGACAAATCCATTGAAGGTGTGGTTGAACACATTGGCTGGCGCATAACTTGTATTCGTACCTTTGATAAGCGTCCTTTGTACGTACCCAACGCCATCTTTACGCAAATTGCGGTCGAGAACCCTTCACGAATGACCAATCGTCGTATCTACGAGACTATTGGTGTTCGTTATCAAGATGCTGATAAGTTGCCAAAAATCGTGGCACAGACCGAATCCATGTTGAGATCACATCCCGATATTGATCAAAATCTGGTGATAATTGTGAATTTTGATAAATTTGCAGAAAGTTCACTTAACTTTTTTATTTATACTTTAACCAAAACTACTGATTGGGTGACCTATCATTCAGTTAAGCAAGATGTGTTGTTTAAAGTGTTAAACATCATTCGGAGTAATCAAGCAGAAATAGCTTTCCCTACCAGCAGTTTGCATTTAGAAAGCTTGCCTGATGCCGTCACATCTCAAGAAATAAACCCGTTAATTAAAGAAGAACCCAAGTCGTGACAGAATTTTTAGCCCTCGCTCAAGAAGCCCAAGCCATCTTAGAGACCGCAGATCTTATTCATTCACCTGAGGTCATCGACCAAGCTTTGTCGGATATGGCACAAGCGATTGATCGCGATTACGAAAACAAAGTACCGGTTGTGTTGTGTGTAATGAATGGCGGTTTAATGACCACCGCTAAACTGATTGAAAAAATCACAACACCAATACAATTGGATTACATCCATGCCACGCGATACGGCAGTAAAACCACAGGTGCTAAGCTTTCTTGGATCGCAGAACCCACGTTCGACCTAGAAGGTAGAGATATTATTATTGTTGACGACATTCTTGATGAAGGTGTAACGCTGCAAGAGCTTGTAAACTACTGCCGCGAGAAAAATTGTGCATCGGTAAAGACAGCACTACTCATACAAAAAATTCACGATCGCAAAGCAACGGATTTAGTCGCAGACTACCTTGGCTTGGACGTACCCGACCGTTATGTATTCGGTTGCGGTATGGATTACAAAACCTACTACCGAAATCTCCCTGGAATCTACGCGGTAGCTGAAAAAAGATAAGCACAGCGCTAGGCCGCGATTTTTATAAAACCATCCCCAAAAAAGCTTCTCCTAATTACCAATTAAGAGAAGCTTTTTTATTGCCAAGAAAAATACTTGGCACTTTCTTAATTGATTCAGTTCGTAAGTCGTTTTCAAAAAAAAGAAGCTAATCGGTTATTTTGCCGAGACTGTCAGTAGAAAAAATCCCATAATCAATGCTATAGAGTATCGACGTATTTAAAGGTTTTGATTGCGTATGTGATTTTAAGTGCCAAATATAAACGCAATAGCGAATCTGTTATCCGCGTGGACATTTTTAATAGGTATCATATTAATTTTAAATGTGGATTTGTTATTTACTTCATTATTTTTTTAATAAATTCGTGTGAGAATACAAAAAATAGCTTACAAAGCGTTTAAATTTTTAGAGTATCTGATGGGAATAAACGGGCATCCATGTAATTGCGTTAAGGTATAAAAATAAGAAGCAATATCAAATCATAAGCATTTTTTAAAAATACAAAATATGCTGGACGAATAATTGCGAAAAAAATCAGTTGCTTTCAACTTTATGTGAAGCTCGTGAATTAGTCTGTTTCGCCTTTTGTTTTGGTTAAATTGATTCATCATTATTGTAAATACTGTTTTGTTCTGGTTGCATTTTTTATTTCTCAGATTGTTTAATTTCTCAAAGTTATTTTAAGATGTTTTTTTATTTTTATTTATTCGTTGAAATTTAGATGCGCTTAATGCAAAACTTTAGTTTGAAAAATTCCTAATTTAATTATTCGTATTGCGCGATGAGTTTTTCAATTAATCCTTTTCGGTAATTCCTGCCAGAGTGTCAATCTTTGTGGTAGTTGTTTTATTTTGTGTTTTATAAAAATAATGAGGTTATAGGCATGTCAAACAGAAGTCGTGGAACAGTGAAATGGTTTAACAATGCGCGTGGTTATGGGTTTATTACTCGTAACGAGAAAGGGGAAGACGTCTTTGTTCACTATAGAAATATATCGGGGAATGGATATAAATCACTTAACGAAGGCCAAATGGTTGAATTTGATTTGCTCAAAGGTGAAAAAGGATTACAAGCCGAGAACGTTATCGGGGTGTAATTTTTTTAACCATAACAAAAAATAATACTGCTCACATCAGTCAGCTTTGTGAATATTAAAAACCAGCATCTTGCTGGTTTTTTCGTTTTTAAAATTTGTTTTTATTTTTCGGTAATTATAAGCGGTCAGTTCATGGGTGTATTAATTTAGGGTCGTTTAATTGTTGAAATTAAATAACGGAAATAACTGAGTGGATTTATTCTTAAAAAATCTTGTGTTTATAGGTGAAAAATTTAATCGAATTAATCGAGTCTAAAACGATTAATATCTTTTCAATCTTACACTTAAAGCTTCTCTTTCGAGGTATTTACAAGCGAGGTTCTTACAAAAGGTATAGTGTGTCTTTCTAGATTTCTAGTTTCAATTCGTCCATTATTTGTCATCTAAAATCACTTCATTGAGACTATAAGTCTCAATGCTATAAAGTGTCGAGCTTTTATTGTGCCAATCAACTAAAATTTTTTAAATTTTCTCCCTTCAGCGTTTTTCACTCGCATAATAACGTGGTAGGTTCTCAGTTATTCGGTCCGCGATCTTAGCAATAAATCTAATCAGGGTTGTCAAGCTTTAACTATGTCAAAAACTTACAAAAATCGATTAGGCATAAGGTAGAAAAGGGCATTCCTATTGAACTCACCACTGACTGATTTTTAGTAGATCGTTGAGTGTTGTTATACCGTAATTGCGGTTCATAGTTATTTTAAAATTTCAGCGTGAATTTTCTTAGAAAAAGGAAAGTAGACTGTTGGATGATGCACGCTAGCGTGTAATTCTTATCGTGGTGGTAAATATGTATATGAGTGTAATGATAAAAATATTAATTAGAATATTACTGCTCGCTTGCTTTTTCTGGCCGGCTTGCTTACTTATAATTTCGATTGCATTTGGAATTTTGGTATTTAACGTAGATTTCGAAAATGGATATGTTAGTCTAATATTTTTCGGTTTATCAGTTCTAGGTATCGCAGGTTTGTACGGTGTTGCGCAAGTGAATTTAAAATTGTGTAAACCTCAGTTAATGGTAGAGAAACCATGGGTCATTATTACCTGTTTAGGATCTGGCGTGGTAGGCATGACCCTAGCTTATATTCTTATACCATTCGAAGGTATTTATCACGCTCTATACCTTTCACCTATTTTAGCGACGGGCTTATATTTATATATGTTAAAGGGCTATCTTTTTGGAGGAGCTAGCTAATTTCCTGTTTAAACCTTAAAAATAATTAACTCAGATTAAGTATTTCGTGAGTATAAAAATTGTCCAGTGCGTGGGTGGCGCGACTTGATAATGTAGTCGCATTGGTATTGTACCGGTGTCCCTTGTTTTACTCTTGGAGTAAATATTACCAGATTTTTCCATTGATGCTTTCGCCCAAACGACATTGCCGATAATTCTCGGATGTGAAAAATAAAAGATCGCACTATTTATCCGCTCAATAATTTGGTGCCAATGGCATTCGGCGTTATTTTCCCACCATAATCATGTTAGCTTATGAAGTGTTTTTACAATATTTATTTTAGGAAATTCTGATTAACCTAGAGAATCTCGCGATACAAGCATCTGTCGCCAATTTCAAGAACTGTAAGTGATTGAAGATGTGAAGAAATTGGTAATTAAGGAGAGATAGAGGTGGTGAGCTGATTTCAGCTAATGATTTTAACGTCTCTCAGAATACATTAAAAGAAGATGTCATTGCATGAACTGGATGAAACCCAGTGTCGACGGCGATTACTGAAAATATGTCTACGATATGGAATTTCTGTAATAGGGTTGATTTCGACTACTTTATACAATCAAAGAAAGTCAATTCAGAAGCGATCTAATCTCTTTAATTCGATAAACCCCAACGCAGACTGTCCTTGGAAATTATTGCATGGCTGATAATATTGAGAAACTGACTAATTATGGCAGTATGGTGAGCTAGAGAAACGAAAAATTGTCGAAATCGTATCATTAGTTGGTTAAATTAAAAGAGGCTGATGATTTACGGCATATTAAATAACGGAAATAATTGCCAAGCAAGATAGTTGTGTAGTGATTTTGACATTGGTTCTTTCACGGTCTTCTTAAGGCAATACGTTGATTGATAAATTAGTGATAAAGGAATGGATTATGGATATCTCACCGAGTGTAGAAGGAGTGATATCAGCCGTCATCGCCATCCCAATTATTATGGGTCTGGTTGGCAAGGTTTGTAGTGGTTTAATAATCTCGTACCAGCTTGTAGGGTAAACTGCCCTAAACAAAGGAACCTACAAATGGCCTATAAAAACTATCCTCCTAAATTTAAACACGAATCAGCAGCTCTAGTTTTAGATCAAGGATACACCATTCAAGAAGCGTGTGACGCCGTGGGTGTTGGTCAAACAGCGATTCGACGCTGGGTAACTCAACTGCAAGAAGAACGAGCCGGAAATACGCCTCAAAAAGCTAAGGCATTAACCGCTGAACATCAAGAAATTCAA